>DASYEE010000049.1:0-50359 GCA_036499165.1 Galbitalea sp.
CCAGGGCGACATCCAGGGCATCGCAGCGATTCCGGACAACATCAAAGAGACGTACAAGACGAGCTTCCAGCTCTCGCCGTACGCGTTCCTCGAGGTTGCCGCTCGCGCGCAGAAGTGGATCGACCAGGCCATCAGCCGCAACATGTACCTCGAGACGCGTGACCTCGGCGACATGATGGACATCTACTTCTCGGCATGGGAGCGGGGCGTGAAGACGACCTACTACCTGCACATGAAGCCGCGCCACACCGCAGAGCAGTCGACGGTCAAGGTCAACAAGTCGGAAGACATCAGCGGTTCGGTCACTGCCGCTCCGGTCGAGGGCGAGACGGTTGCTGCTGCTCCCACTGCTGCACCTGCACCCGCGCGTCGCGGCTTTGGTGGTCTCGCTCCGAAGTCGGAGGCGTGATGAACCCGATCGACAGCGTGATCGTGCTGGACAACACAACAGAATACGAAGTTCCGGTCGACCCGATGGACGACCTGCAATGCGAGAGCTGCCAGTAGAGTCATGAGCATTCTTGGAACCGGCCTGCAGGAGGGACTCCTCCTCAAGCCCATCAAGTACCAGTGGGCCATGGATCTCTACGATCAGGCGGTCGCGAACACCTGGTTCCCGAACGAGATCCAGCTCGGTGAAGACATCGCCGACTTCAAGAAGATGACCGACGAGGAACGTCACGCGGTCACGTTCCTGATGAGCTACTTCAACCCCAACGAGTTGCTCGTGAACAAGGCGCTGGCGTTTGGCGTGTACCCGTATGTCTCGGCCGCGGAGTGCAGCCTGTATCTCGCGAAGCAGATGTGGGAAGAAGCAAACCACTGCATGAGCTTCGAGTACGTGCTCGAGACCTTCCCAATCGATCGCAACGAGGCGTATAACGCTCATGTCGACATTCCGTCGATGGCGCGCAAGGAAGAGTTCGAGATGCGCTACATCAGGCGCATGACCGAGCAGACGCTCGACATCACGACCACCGAGGGCAAGAAGGACTTCGTTCGCAACCTGGTTGCGTACAACGTGATCCTCGAGGGCGTCTGGTTTTATTCGGGCTTCATGGTTGCCCTGTCCTTCCGGCAGCGCAACCTGCTGCGCAACTTCGGTTCGCTCATGGACTGGGTCGTTCGCGACGAGTCGCTGCACCTCAAGTTCGGTATCAACCTGATCCTGACCGTGCTCGAAGAGAACCCCGACCTGCAGACGGCGGAGTTCGCAGAAGAGATTCGCCAGATGATCCTGGATGCCGTGGAGATGGAAGAGGAGTACAACCGCGACCTGCTCCCGGGCGGCATCCTTGGTCTGAACTCCAACTACATCAACCAGTACGTCAAGTACCTGGCCGACCGCCGCCTTGAGGAGCTCGGATTCGAGGCCCACTACAAGGTGTCGAATCCGGCAAAGTGGATGGCCGCGGCAAACGACACTCTTGAGCTCGTGAACTTCTTCGAGTCGACTAACACGTCGTACGAGGCCAACGCGTCCGCAACGAGCACCAAGAAGTAGCGCGACGATGGCGCTGCACCTGGTGCGCGTGCCGTGGCTCGATCCCCGAGCGATCCAGCTTCGGAACGCGATGGACGACGAGATGGGCGTGCTGTACGCAGACCTGACCGCCGGCGCGACGGACGACGAGAACGAGCGGGTGGCGCGGGCACTCGCGGTCGATGACGGGGACATCCTGACTTCGATCCTGGTGCTTGACGGCGACGGCGAGCGGGTGGTTGGCCACACGGCCCTCCGGCCGTACGGCGACGCGCTCGAAGTCAAGAAGGTCTTCGTGACCCCCGAGTACCGTGGTCGAGGTCTCTCGAAACTGCTGATGGCCGAGGCGGAGACGATAGCGCGCGCCGAGGGCGTGACATCCCTCGTGTTGCAGACGGGCAACCGGCAGCCCGAGGCGATCGCGCTGTACCTCGCCGTCGGTTATCGCGAGATCCCGGTGTTCCCGCCGTACGACGTGATGGACATCTCGGTGTGTTTCGGCAAGGATCTCATCCAGTCCACACCGCTGGTCGAGTAGCCGCGCGCAGCCGGCGTTATCGAGACCACGACACGACGTGCGGGGGGGGTTCGAGACCCCGCGGGCTCGTCCCTCGCCTGCTGGTCCTCAGCCAGCGAAGGTACCACGCGTGAACATAATCGGTTTGTGCGGAATATGATCGGCGGGTGCCAGATACCCGGGTTGACGCAGAGTGGCTCTACGCCAGGATGTCCGGGCGCAGTGCCGCTGAACTCCGGGATGGCGTGACGCGGCTGGTCAGCGCGCGGGAGCTGTCCCCAGGAACGCAGCTTCCCACCATCCGCGATTTCGCACGGGTGGCGGGGATCAGCATCGGCACAGTCGCTGACGCGTGGGGCGCCCTCCGCGAGAGCGGCCTCATCGAGACGCACCGCCGCGGTGGAACAAGCATCGCGGCCGGCGCAGTCGGGCGCGCACCGGAGCCGCCGATCACGCCATCGTTCGCCGGCTGGTCGAACGTCGACCTGGTGCAGAGCAACGCCGATGTTGCCCTGCAGCCGGCACTCGGCCCTGCTCTCGTCTCGGCGCTCGACGCGGAGAACCTCAACGCACCCGGCCGCGACTACATGACGGCCAGGCTGCGCGCTGCGGTCGAACCGGGCTGGCCGTTTGTCGCAGAGGCTTGGATGACCGCAGGAGGCGGAACCGAGGCGTTGCTTCTTGCAACCGCGGCCGCAGCACCGCCCGGGTCGATCGTCGCGGTCGACGAGCCAGTCGTCCCCGGTTACCTCGAGACCCTCCGCGACCTCGGCGTCACCGCGATCGGCCTGTCGTCGGATGAGCACGGACCGACGCCGGAATCGCTTCGCGCTGCGATCGACGCCGGTGCCGTCGCCTTCGTGTTCCAGCCTGGCGGGCCTTTCGCGCTCGACCGGTCGGTTTCGCAGCGACGCGCGACAGAGCTGGCCGAAGTGGTGCTCGCACATCCTTCGCCGGTTTGGGTGATCGAGGATGACTCAGTGGGCCCGCTTGCCGTAGAGACGCCGCCGACGATGGGGGTGGTCATCCCCGATCGAGTGCTGCGCATTCGCACGTTCTGCAAGGCGTACGGCATCGATATCCGCACCTCGGTGCTCGGCGGCAGCCGGGAGCTCGTGCAGCGCAGCATCGCGCAGCGCAGCTACGGTCTCGGATCGAATAGCCGGATCCTGCAGAACGCGCTCGCGTACCTGATCGACGATCGCGCAGCCAATGACGACGTGGCGAGGGCGCGCGAGCGCTACTCGAGCCGCCGGGCGGTGCTGGTCGACGAGCTCGCGAAGGCAGGGCTCCGGCCGCTGTCCGGGCCAGACAGCCTTGTCGTTTGGATCGAAGTCGACCGTGAAGTGGATGCCCTGGTTGCGCTAGCGTCGCGCGGCATCTCTGTCGGGTCGGGCCGCAAGACGTTCGTGAGCCGACCGGACCGGGGACTCCTGCGCATCTCGGTCACCCAGCTGCCTGACGATCGCGCCCGAATCGCCGAGCTCGCCGCGCTGGTCGCCGGAGCGGTAGACGGAACCCTCCGCGAGTACTTCGACTGACGAGTTCGCCGGAGCTCAGTCGACAGGTCGAACGATGCGCGTCCCTGCCTTGAGTCGCTCGAGAAAGAGCACGACGGTCGCTGCGACACTGCGATGACTGAGATCGTTCAGGATGTCGTGGAGCCCCCCGGCAACCGACACGATCTCAGCGCCATCAAGCGTGCGCGCGAAGCTGACTGCGTCGTCAAGCGACACAACCGGATCGGCTTCGCCATGGACGACGAGCACCGGAACGGCGATCCCCGCCGGATCGACTCCAAGCAGCTCGTCGGGGATCGGCAGGTCGAGCGCGCCGGGGGTGATCAGGGATTCGTCGTCGAGGGTGCGGCGGTGCACGGGGCACGCCGAGCGCAACACCTGCTCCTCGCCGCTCGCGCGATGCGTTGCACTGGTCGGAAGTCCAGCGAGCACAACACCATCGAGCGAGTCGCCCCGCTCGGCTGCGAGCTGCAGGGCGAGCGCGGCGCCGACATCCGATCCGACGAGGAAGTGCGGGGACGGCAGGCTCGCGTCCGCGAGGAGTGCGCGAACGCGCCTGCGGGCGGCCGCGACATCCTCGTCGGCGTTTGTCACGACTCGTACTCGCCAGGCATCGGCGGAGATCCGGCGACCGAAGCGCTCGTAGACGCGGTGCTGTTCACCGCGGCCGGCGATGACGATGACGGTGCCGCGTGGTGAGAGGCCTTCCGGCTCGTTCCAGGCGGGTTGCTCGTGCTCCGCGATGGCTGCGGCTGGCGCGGTGGGTGCAAGTGTCATGATCGGCTTTCAGTGAGAAGAGGCCGCGACACGGGACGCGGGCGCGACGTCAAACAGGGGGAAAAGGTCGGTGGCGATGCGCTCGAGTTCCTCGATGAGCGGCGACGACTGGATCAGCAGCAGGTTCACCCCGGCCGCATCGAACTCGCGGATGCGGTCGGCTACCTGTTCCGGCGTGCCGACGAGGTTGGGGCGAAGGCCTCGGGTACCGACGGAGTATTCGCGCTTCGAGAGTTCGACATCCAGGTTGGAGTTCGCGCGGAACTCCTCGAATGAGGCGTAGCCGGGAGACGACGGGTCGACTCGTGTGATCCGCTCCAGCTCCGCCTGGGCCTCCGCTTCCGTGTCGCGGATAATCACGTACGCTGCCATTCCGAACTCGGCAAATGGAGCTCCCTGCAGGCGCTGCCTGCGCGCATCCAGGTCTGCGACCTTGTCGCGCAGCTCGTCTGGCGTGCCTCCGTGGGTGACATAGGAGTCGGCGAAGCCGGCGATCGCCTCGCGGCCGGATTCGCTCTCGCCGCCGGCATAGATCTGCGGCGCGAATCGCGGTTTGGGGGAGAGTACGGTGCGTTCGACGTCGTAGAAACGTCCGTGCTGCGTGTACGGCTGCTCGCTCCAGAGGCCTTTGAGAATATTCACGAACTCCGACGACTGCACGTACCGGTCGTCGTGCGATGCGAAGAGGCCTCCGTACTGGCGTGCTTCCTCGGCCCACCAGGCGGACACGACGTTCAGCGAGAACCGGTCGCTCGAGATGTCGGCCAGCGTCGCCGCAGTCTTGGCGATCACCGTAGGCAGGTGGAAGCCGGGTCGCACGGCGGTCATGACCTTCAGGTTCTCGGTGACCGTTGCGATCGCGGTCGAAAGAGACCAGGCCTCAAGACTCGGTGCTTCGACGCCCTTCCTGTCGTTGAGGTAGAGCTCGGGCACGAGCGTGATGTAGTACCCGAGTCGGTCGGCGAGCTGGGACGCCCGGCGCACGTAGTCCCAGCTGGTCTCCATCCCCTCTTCCGTCACGTTGCGAAGGAATCCGCCGTAGACGGGGGTCCAGTATCCGAACTTCATGCCAGTGCCTCCGTGAGGTGTGCGATGCGGGCGAGGGCGCCCGAGAGATCTGCGATCAGGTCGTCGGGGTCCTCGAGTCCGACGGAGAGTCGGATGGTCGTGAGGGAGATTCCCGCGCGCTCGCGCTGGGCCGGAGTCAGGCGGGAATGCGTCGTGGTCGCGGGGTGCACCACAAGGCTTCGCACGTCGCCGATGTTGGCCACGAGCGCAAACAGCTCGAGCGAATCGATGAAGGGTTCGACTCCCGCAGCGCTGCCCGCCAAATTGAAGGAGAAAACGGAACCGACCCCCCGGGGAAAGTACTGTTCTGCGCGCGCCGCGTCAGGATGTCCTTCAATTTGTGGGTGGTGGACGAGAGCAACCTCGGGATGGGCGGCGAGGAATCTCGCGATGACCAGCGCAGAATCGGTCTGTTTGCGGACCCGGATGTCGAGGGTCTCGACCCCCTGGACGATCTGGAACGCATTGAACGGTGAAAGCGACGGCCCGAGGTCGTGGCTGAGCTTCGCCTTGGCATAAGCCAGGTACGCACTGCCTGCCGCACCGAACTGTTCCCCGAAGACGAGTCCGCCGAACCGCTCGCTGGCAGTCGTGAACTGGGGCCAGCGCGCAGGCTGTGCGCCGAAGTCGAGCCGGCCGCCGTCGACGATTACGCCTGCGAGTGAGTTGCCGTGACCGCCCAGGAACTTGGTGGCGGAGTAGACGACGACATCCGCGCCGAAGTCGAGGGGGCGAAACAGGTATGGCGTCGCGATCGTGTTGTCGATGACCAGCGGGATGTCGCGGGCGTTCGCGATGGCCGCGATACCGTCGAGGTCGGGGATGAGCGCGGTCGGGTTGCCGATCGACTCGAGGAAGAACGCGCGGGTCTCGGGGCGCACGGCTGCCGCCCAAGCTTCGGAGTCTCGCGCATCGACGAAGGTGACGTCGATGCCAAAGTCCGCGAAGGTGTCGCCGAGCAGGTCGACTGAGCCGCCGTAGAGCTGGTCGGCCGCGACGATGTGTTGCCCGGTGCGCACGAGCGCGAGCAGGGCGATCGCAACCGCAGACTGGCCGGATGCCGTCGCGAGAGCTGCGACCCCGCCATCCAGGGCTGCGATTCGACGTTCGAACGCGGCACTCGTCGGGTTGCCACTACGGCTGTAGAGATTGCCGGGAGTCTTCAGCGCAAAGATGTCCGCGGCCGATTGAAAGCTCTCGAACTCGTATGCGCTCGACTGGTAAATCGGCACTACCGCCGTGTTCTGCGCCACACCGGCCGTAAAACCCGCGTGAACCTGCCTGGTCGATGCGCGCCAACTGTCGGCTGCGCGGTTGTCACTCATGCGGCCCACCGTAGCGCGAGGTGAACACAGTTGCTAAATAAGTTCACTCGATGGCGTCAATCAACGTCACATTCGGGAAAGGACTGAAACATTACGCAAACTGCTTTGCGCCTGAGCCGCCTGCTAGCCAAGCTAAAGCGAAAGCGATCGCGAATCGAGTGCTCGACATGAGGCTCGCAAGAGTGATCGGCACGCTAGTACAAAGGATGAACATATTGTGGCAACAACGAGTGGCAATGCGCAGGGTAAGCGGCAGCTCAAGCTGGGTGCCGTTCTCATGGGCGTCGGTGGTCCTGGCCAGCACAACACGTGGCTCAACGAGGAAATCCCGGGCGACGCCAGTGTCGACATCCAGTGGTACATAGCGAGGGCGCGGCAGGCCGAGGCCGCCAAATTCGACCTCGTCTTCATCGTCGACAGCCAGTTCATCACGCCGGATTCGCCGAACCATTACTTGAACCGCCTCGAGCCGTTCACCCTTCTCTCGGCCCTCGCGGTCACGACGACTCACATCGGCTTGGTCGGCACCGTGACCACTTCGTACAACGAGCCGTTTCACACCGCCCGCCGGTTCGCCTCCCTCGATCTCATCAGCGGCGGTCGCGCGGGCTGGAACGTCGTCGCGACCGGCGATGGCGGCACGGCAGGTAACTTCGGCCTGGACGAGCACTACGACTACGAGACCCGCTACGGCAGGGCCCTCGAGCACGTTCGCGTCGCGCAGGGGCTGTGGGACTCCTACGAGGATGACGCGTTCCCTCGCGATAAGGAGGCTGGCGTCTTCTTCGACAGGGAGCGCCAGCACCAGTTGAACCACCAAGGCCAGTACTTCAAGGTCGTCGGCCCGCTGAACATCCAGCGCTCGAAGCAGGGCCAGCCGGTCATCTTCCAGGCCGGCGACTCGGAGGAGGGACGCGACCTCGGCGCCGAGATCGGCGAGGGCATCTTCACCCACGCGCCGAACCTGGCCGCGGGCCAGGCCTTCTACGCGGACATCAAGGCACGTGCCGCTGCCAGGGGCCGCAACCCCGAGCACATCCTGATCACGCCTGGCATCACGCCGATCATCACGGACACCGATGCCGAAGCCCGAGAAATCGAGGATGCGGAACACCGCGCCAAGGACTTCGGCAAGACGGTTGCGCAATTCGGCCGCGCCTTCGGCTGGTACGACTTCTCGCAGCACGACCTGGATGAGCCGTTCCCCGACCTCGGCAACCTCGGCGACAACAGCTTCCGCACCCAGGCGGATCGCATCAAGTCGACCGCACGCGAGAACAACTTCACGCTCCGCCAGACGGTTGAGCACTTCAATCCGGTGCACCGCTCGCCATTCGCCGGGACTGCCCTGACGGTCGCGAATGCGATCGAGGAGTGGTTCGAGGGCCGGGCGCTCGATGGCCTCAACGTGCACGTCTCCGTGCCCAGCGAGTTCGCCCGGTTCACCGACGAGGTGCTGCCGATCCTCCGCCAGCGCGGCGTTGTCCGAAGCGAATACGAGGCAGACACCCTCCGCGGCAACCTCGGAATCCCGATCCCGGAGAACCGCAACACCGCGGCCCGCCGCGAGTCGCTCGTCTCCGCCTGAGTCGCGGGGGTTTCGACAGGCTCAACCAGCAAACCGGCTCAACCATCCGTCCACAGCACAGGAGAACAGATCACGATGGCACGACTACACCGTCCAAAGACCAGCACCAAGGTGGCGATCGTCGCCCTGGCGGCCGCCGCGTCCCTGCTGCTCGCTGGCTGCGCAGGCGCTGCGACCGCGGCGACCGGAAAATCGGCCGTGTTGAAGTGGGGCTTCAGCCTGCCGACTTCGTGGGACCCTGTCACCTCGAGTACGGGCAACGACATCAACACGATCAGTCTCGTCTACGCGTCGCTGACGAAGCTGAACCCCGAGGGTAAGGCCGAGCCAGGGCTCGCAACCAGCTGGAAATACAACAAGAGCGGTGACGCCGTCACCTTCACGTTGCGGCCTGGGCTCACATTCTCGGATGGCACCGCTCTCGATGCGAATGCCGTGAAGGAGAGCCTCCTTCGCGGGCAGACGCAGACCAACTCGCTCCTGAAAGACCAGCTCTCGACCATCAAGTCGATCGCGGTCGTCGACAAGACGCACGTCACCCTGAACCTGGTGCAGCCCGACTACCAGGTGCCCAACCTTCTCGCGGGCAAGACCGGTGCGATCGTCAGCCCGAAGGCTTTCGCGACGAGCAAGTCGACAGCGGGCATCCCGACGAACCCGGATGGCGCCGGGCCGTTCAAGTTCAAGAGCTTCGTGCCAGAGTCGAACGCGGTCCTCGTCAAGAACGACAACTACTGGGACGCGAAGGACGTCCACATCGACGAGCTCGATCTGAGCGTCGCGCCGGATCCGTCGACCGTGATCGCGGCCGTGCAGACGGGGTCACTCGACGTCGCATCCCTGCCCGCCACCGAGATCGCAGCCGCGAAGGCCGCAGGCCTCAAGGTGGATGTCGTCAACAGTCTCACCGTCAGCCAGGTCGACGTGAACAGCACGCTCGCACCCCTGACGAACGCCAAGGTGGTCGAGGCCCTCAAGTACGCGGTGGACCGTGAGCAATTGCTGAAGGTCGCTAATGCGGGAGTCGGCTCCGTGACCTACCAGCCGTTCCCGAAGGGCTACATCGCGTACAACCCGTCGCTTGATACCGAGTACGCGTACGACCCGACGAAGGCCAGGGCTCTCCTCGCCGCCGCCGGGATCAAGCCGGGCACGCTCACGATCACGATCACGGCGCAGGCATATTCGCAGGCAACGGCCGAGCTGGTGCAGTCGCAGCTGAAGAAGGTCGGCGTCGATGCGAAGATCGCGCTGGTTCCGGTCGGTTCCTCGACCTGGCAGCAGTCGGTCTACCTCGCGCGCACCGCACAGTTCGCGCTCGACGGCACGGTCGGCCGCGAATCGCCGGTGCAGAACCTCGGCGTCGTCTACGGACCAACGGGTCTCATGAACACGAGCCGGAGCGCCAGCCCTGACTTCCTGGCCGCGCTCGACAAGGTGCGCGAGACGCCCCTCGATTCGCCCGACTATGCGTCAGTGCTTCAGAGCGCGGTCAAGCTCGGCGTGCTGCAGGCATCCAGCTTCTCGCTCTACTCGACGCCGCGCATCGACGTGCGAAGCCCCAAGGTCTCGGCACTGCCGCACTACCTGTCGCAGTTCCGCTGGGAGGGCGTGACGGTCAAGCAGTAGGCCAGCCCGCCACCAGCACCGCAATACCAGCACACGAGAGCGCGAAGGAGACACGACATGACGGCACTGGCCCGCCCCGTGGCACTTCCTTCGCGCTCTCGAGTGCGTGTCAGCCGCACGCTGCGCGGGATCGCGCTCTGGGTCATCCGGACGATCGCCATCGTGGTGCCCGTCTTTCTCTTCGCGACGTTCGTGACCTACCTGCTCGGCGCCGCGAGCGGGCTGAGCCCCGCCGGCCTGAAGCTGGGGGATGCCGCAACGACGGCCGACGTCGCCCGCGTCAACGCACAGCTCGGCCTCGACCAGCCGCTGATCGTCCGGTACGGAACCTGGCTCGGCCAGATCCTGCACGGGAATCTCGGGACATCCTGGTTCAATGACCTCCCGGTCGCGCCGCAACTCTTCGAGCGACTCGGCATCAGCGTCTCGATCGCCGGCTACGCGCTCATCATCGGCGTCGTCTTCGGCTTCGCCCTCGGGCTTCTCGCCGCCGTGCGACGCGGCACCTGGGTCGACCGGGTGATCACCGCCTTCGCGACTCTCATCTCGACGCTGCCGCCGTTCGTCGTCGCCATCGTGCTGATCATCGTCTTCTGCATCACCCTTCGCTGGCTGCCATCGGGCGGGTACGTGTCGCCGACCGTGAACGTCGGTGAGTGGCTGACGCTCATCACTCTGCCGGCGATCGCGCTCAGCCTCGACACGGTGGCCGACCTCGCGCGCCAGCTTCGTACCGGACTCGTTGCCGCATACGACGACCACTACGTCACAGGCGCGATCGTGCGCGGCTTCTCCCGCCGCCGCGTGCTGTTCGTGCACGTGCTGCGCAATGGCGCAGGCCCAGCACTTTCTGTACTCGGTCTGCGTGCGCCAGCCCTCATCGGCGGCGCGGTCGTCACCGAGAGCATCTTCGGTATGGAGGGCTTCGGTCGGTTCGGAAGCGAGTCTGCGCTTCGCGGCGACGTGCCGGTCGTGCAGGGAGTCCTCGTCGTGGCGATCGTGCTCGTGCTCGTGTTCAACCTCGTGGTCAACGCGCTGCTCGCGCGGCTGCTGCCCGCGTCGAGGAGGGGGATCTAACGTGTTCCGTCGCGCGATCCGCTCGCCGCTTGGGGCGACATCCGCTGCGATCATCGCTGTCGTCGTCGTGCTGTCGGTGCTCGGCCCGCTCATCGCGCCGTACGACCCGCTCGCGCAGGATGCCGCGCATATCCTCGCCTCCCCGTCGGCGGCGCACTGGCTCGGCACCGACTACGTTGGCCGCGACGTGCTCAGCCGGCTGCTGGACGGTTCACCGCTTTCGCTGCTCTCCGCCGCCGAGGCGGTCGGCATCGCGTTCGCGCTCGGTGTCACCCCGGGGCTCTTGTCCGTCTACCTCGGCCGGGTGTTCGAGTGGATCTCGCTCCGCGTCATCGACGCTCTCATCACGCTGCCGTTCCTGGTCTTCGCCATTGCGATGACGGCCCTCCTTGGCAACGGCCTCCAGCAGGCGATGTTCGCGGTCGGCATCCTGATCGCACCGGCGTTCTACCGCGTGACGCGCGCCGCGGCGCTCTCGGCGGCGGGGTCGCAGTACGTCGAGGCCGCCCGGCTGGCCGGCGCCTCGCCGCTGTGGGTCCTTCGCACGCACCTCTGGGGCAAGGTGGCGCCGTCCGTCGCCGTCACCACGGCCAACTCGATGGCCGCCGGGCTCGTCATCGTCTCGTCGCTGACGTTCCTCGGGATCGGCGTGCAGCCGCCCGCCCCGACCTGGGGCGGGATCCTGGCCGACGATCTCGGCTACCTGTTCCAGCAGCCGTTCGGGCCGCTGTATCCGACGATCATCATCATGGTCATCGTCGGCGCATTGAACGGGTTCGCCGACGCGCTGCGGGACACGTCCGGCATTACCGGCCACGTCCGCCTCCTTGGCCGGCGTCGCTCCCGTCCGCGCCGCAGTGCGGCCATCAACCCGGCCCTGGAGGTCACCAATGGCTGAACCGCACGCATCCGGCGCCCTTGTCGTCGCCCGCGACCTGACCATCAGCGGGCCGGAAGGCGATCTCGTTCACGGCATCTCCTTTGCGCTTGAACGTGGCGGCGCTCTCGGCATCGTGGGGGAGTCCGGCAGCGGCAAGTCGCTGACCTGCCGCTCGCTGCTCGGCATCCTGCCGCCCGGTGTCGCGGTGACGGGTGGCTCGATCGAGCTCGACGAGCGAGACGTCACGAACCTCAGCTATCGCGATTGGCAGGGCATTCGCGGTACCGAGATCGGCGCGGTGTTCCAGGACCCGGGCTCATACCTGAACCCGGGCATCCCGGTCGGCAAACAGCTCACCGAGGTGCTGCGGGTCAAGCTCGGGATGTCGCGTCGCGAGGTATCGGCGAAGGCGATCGAGTCGCTCGGGGCGCTCGGCCTCCGCGCCCCGGAGATCGTCAGCCTGCAGTACCCGCACGAACTTTCGGGCGGGATGCTGCAGCGCGTGCTCATCGCGATTGCGCTCGCGGAGAGCCCCCGGGTCCTCATCGCGGACGAGCCGACGACCGCCCTCGACGTCACGGTGCAGGCCGAGGTGCTCGATGTCCTGGCCGATCTCCGCGAGCGACTTGACCTCGCGGTGATCCTGGTCTCGCACGACCTCGCGGTTGTAGCCCAGGTCTGCACCGAGATCGTCGTCCTCAAAGACGGCATGATCGTCGAGGCCGGCCCGACCGCGCGAGTGCTGGGCGACCCGCAGCACGAATACACCAGGCTGTTGGTCGACAACCATGCTCGGTATGGCATCGAGCGTTACCTCTCCCCGGAGCTTGCGGATGCCTGAGGCGGTGCGTTCTGGCACAGCGCTGCTCGAGGTGCGCGACCTCCGTGTCTCGCTGGGTCGCGCGCGGCGTAAGACCGAGATCCTCCACGGAGTCGACCTGGATGTCGCGGCGGGCGAGATCGTCGGCCTGATCGGCGAGACCGGCTCGGGCAAAACGACGCTCGCACGAAGCATCCTGGGGCTCGGAGTTCGCGGTTCGGGCGCGCTCGCGACCGGCCGCATCACCGTCGACGGCACGGATGTGACCAGCCTGTCTCCGGCACGACTGCGCGCATTCCGGCGCGGGGGCACCGTGCAGTACGTCTTCCAGGACCCGCTGCGCAGCCTCGATCCCGACCTGACCATCGCCGCATCGGTCGCGGAGGGACTTCGGGTGCGCGGAGGACTCGATCGCGCAGAAATTCGTGAGCGCGTCGCGGAGTCGCTCGACCTCGTCGGGGTTGCCCCCGCTCTCGCCTCCCGCAGGCCCGCGGAGCTCTCCGGCGGCCAACGCCAGCGAGTCGCCATCGCCAGGGCGATGGTACTCGAACCGAGGCTGCTGATCTGCGACGAGCCGGTCAGCGCGCTCGACGCTGCCAGCCGCATCCAGATGCTCGACCTCATCCTGCGCTTGCGCGACACTCGTGGCATCGGCGTCCTCTTCATCTCGCACGATCTCGGGTCGGTCGCGGGCATTACCGACCGGGTGAGCGTTCTCTACCGGGGCGACCTGGTCGAGCAGGCGTCGACGGTCGAGTTGCTGGCCCATCAGCAGCATCCGTACACGAGGCTGCTGATCGGTTCTGCACCAACGCTCACCAGTGGCGCGGCCGACCGCGTCCGACGCAGCGAACTGCGTGCGGAGCTGGCTGCGCTCGAAGCCGCAGCGCTCGAATCCGCTGCTCGCTGACGGGCGTCCTCAAGCGATTCACTGCGTCTCGCGAGCCTTCGGCCACGAAAACCTCCGCCGCCGGTCACGATTGCGCACAAAATCGGTGAAAAATGGCGCCCGGGCGCTAAGGTGAGGAATTCCGGAAACGCTTGGGGTTGCCCCCTGCCGTTCTGTGGCCACGCTCGAGTCGTCACGCGCAGGAAACGCGTGATGGCTATCCTGAGGCTCAGTAGGCGAACCCTCAGTTCCTTGCACCGGAACCGGCTGCCCCTCACCAGAAGAGAAATGGAAACAGTCAATGCGCATTAGATACGGGATTCCCGTCATAGCGATCGCAGCAGCGCTCATGCTCAGCGGTTGCGTCGACAACTCCACGCCATCCACCCCCAAGGTCTCCACCAAGGGCACATCGGTCGACAAAGCCGCCGCGGCTCTCCTGCCTGCGAGCATCAAGTCGTCGAAGGTCATCGAGGTTGGCGTCGACGCGACGTACCCGCCGGATGAGTTCAAGGATGCGAGCGGCAACGCTGTCGGCTGGGACATCGACCTGTTCGACGCTGCTGCGGCAAAGCTCGGCGTCAAGGCCAAGTATGAGATCGCGGGGTTCGACACCATCATCCCGTCCATCACCGGAGGCAAGTACGACGCGGGTGTTTCGTCGTTCACTGACAACACCGACCGCGAGAAGACCGTCGACTTCGTCAACTACTACACGGCTGGTATCGAGTGGGCTTCGGCAGCGGGCAAGACCGTCGACCCGGACAACGCGTGTGGCCTGAAGGTCGCGGTAGAGACCGGAACGGTCGAGGAGACCGATGACGTGCCAGGCAAGTCCGCCGCGTGCACGAAAGCAGGTAAAAAGCCGATCCAGATCCTGAAGTTCGATGGGCAGGACCAGGCGACCAACGCGGTCGTCCTCGGCCAGGCCGATGCGATGAGCGCGGACAGCCCGATCACCGATTACGCGATCAAACAGTCGGACGGCAAGCTCCAGGCCGCTGGCACAAGCTTCGAGGTCGCACCGTACGGCATCGCAGTGAACAAGGGTTCATCGCTGGGGAAGGCGCTGCAGAAGGCTTTCTCGGACATCCTTGCGGATGGCACCTACACGAAGATCCTGAAGAAGTGGGGCGTCGAGGATGGCGCGCTGACCGCGATCACGATCAACGCTGCAGGTAACAGCTAAGCAATGGCCTCTTTCGGAGGAGACGCTCCGGCGACGGGATCCATCCCGTCGCCGGACGGCGTCACATCGGCACCCGTAATCAAGGCGGTGCGACTGCGTCACCCATGGCGCAATCTCATCGCCATCGTCATTCTGGTTTACGCGGCGGCATTCGTCTGGGATGCAGCGAACCGCAAGGCGTTCCAGTGGGATGTCTACATCAAGTACCTCTTCGACCAGCGCATCTCGCAGGCGGCTCTCGTCACGATCGAATTGACAGTGCTGTCAATGGTGATCGCTGCGATCATCGCGCTGCTCCTCGCCGTGATGCGGCTCTCGACCAACCCGGTGCTGCGCGGGGTCGCGTGGTTCTATGTCTGGTTCTTCCGTGGCACTCCCGTCTACGTTCAGCTCGTGTTCTGGGGGCTGCTGTCGACGATCTATCCGCTGATTCCGTTCGGCCTCCCCTTCCTCCCGCCGGTTTTCACCCTCGACGCGCATAACGGGCTAAGCTTCTTCGCGCTCGCCGTCATTGGCCTCGCGCTGAACGAGGCCGCATACCTCGCCGAGATCGTGCGGGCGGGCATTCTGTCCGTCGATGGCGGACAGGAAGAGGCTGCAACGGCACTCGGGATGACCTGGGTGCAATCGATGTGGCGGGTCGTGATTCCGCAGTCGATGCGCGTGATCATCCCGCCGACCGGCAATGAGTTCATTTCGATGCTGAAGACGACGTCGCTCGTGACGGCGGTTCCCTTCAGCCTCGACCTGTATTCGCGGTCGCGCGACATCGGAATCCCGCTGTTCGATCCGTTGCCGCTGCTGCTCGATGCATCCACCTGGTACCTCGGCATCACCTCGATCCTGATGGTCGGCCAGTACTTCCTCGAGCGGCGTTTCGCACGCGGCATCGGGGCGGCGCGACCGACGAAGAAGGCTCGCGGCAAGGTCGTCGGTGTCACGACATACGAGATCACGGGAGAGGACAACTGATGGCCCAAACATCTGGCGCGGTTGCGATGGTCGAGGCAGACCAGGTGTCGAAGAGCTTCGGCTCCAATCACGTGCTTCGCGACATCTCCCTGAGCGTGAAGTCGGGCGAGGTGCTCTGCATCATCGGCCCGTCCGGCTCGGGGAAGTCGACCTTCCTGCGCTGCATCAATCACCTCGAGACCGTTGACGCTGGGCGGCTTCGGGTAGAGGGCGTGCTCGTCGGCTACGAGGAGAAGGGCGACAAGCTGCACGAGCTTCGTCCCAAGGATGCCGCGAAACAGCGGCGCGACATCGGCATGGTGTTCCAGCGATTCAACCTGTTTCCGCACATGACGGCGCTCGAGAACATCATCGAGGCGCCGGTGCGGGTCAAGAAGACGCCGAGGGCCGAGGCTCTCGTGCGAGGACGGGAGTTGCTAGCGCAGGTCGGGCTCGCCGACAAGGCAGATTCCTACCCGGCGCACCTGAGCGGCGGCCAGCAGCAGCGCGTCGCGATCGCCAGGGCGCTCGCGATGGACCCGAAACTCATGCTGTTCGATGAGCCGACCTCCGCGCTCGACCCGGAACTTGTCGGCGAGGTGCTCGATGTCATGAAACAGCTGGCAAAGAACGGGATGACCATGATCGTGGTCACGCACGAGATGGGCTTCGCCCGCGAGGTAGCAGACGAACTCGTCTTCATGGATGGCGGCGTCGTAGTCGAGGCGGGAGATCCGCGCACGATTCTGGCGAACCCTCAGCACCAGCGCACGAAGACCTTCCTGTCGAAGGTTCTCTAATGCGTATGGTTCGACCATCGAACTAGTCATATGATGGTTCGATGGTCGAACCACGGCGCTCCGGCGCGGAAACGCAGCTCGAGCGGGCCGTGCGCGCACTGGCGCGGGCGTCCCGCATCGTCGAACGGGCATCCGAAGATCTGAGCTTCGCCGACTACCGCGTGCTCTCGGCCATCCACTCAGGCGAACAACGTGCCGCAAGGCTCGCCGACCGACTGGCGCTCGGGAAACCCGCCGTCAGCGCATCCGTTGATTCGCTGCATAAGCGCGGCCTGGTCGAGCGGGGCAAGGTCGAGGGCGACAACCGAGCGGTTGCGCTCAGCCTGACCGCGCAAGGTCGCGAGCTGTTCGAGCGCATGGAGGGCCGGATGATGCGTCAGCTCGAGCTCATCGCCGCCCGCACCGGCAACCCCGAGCAGGTCATTGGAGCGCTCGCCACCCTCGACGCCGCGATCGACGAAATCGTGATCGAGCGGCATGCGCGCGCCGCCGCGATCGACCCGGAAACCATCGACCGGACTCCCGTCCTGTGAGCGTGGCATCCACGAAAACTCCGGGCGTCCAGACGCTCGGCTGGGTGCGACGCCTCTGGCAGTACATGCTGCGCCACCGCCGCAGCGTCATCATCTCGCTGGGCGCTGCAGTGCTCGGAAGCGCCTGCCAGGTCGTCGTTCCGCTGATCGCGCGGCAGATCGTCGACGGCGTCATCGTCGCGAAAACCTCGCCGCTTCTCCCGTGGCTCATCGTCCTTGTGGTGCTCGCGGCCCTCACGTTCGGGTTCGCGTATCTTCGTCGCTACCGCGGAGGCAAGGTCGCGCTCGAAGTGCAGAACGACCTTCGCAACGACATGCACGATCACCTGCAGGCAATGGACTTCACCAGCCTGAACCGGATGTCGACGGGACAGCTGGTTTCCCGCGCGAACTCGGATTCGACGCTCGTGCAGGGCCTCCTCAACATGCTCCCGATCATGAGCGGCAACGTCATCCTCATGGTGTTCTCGCTGGTCGTGATGTTCGTGCTCTCGCCGGTCCTCGCGCTCGTGAGCCTGATCGTCGTGCCGTTGCTGGTGCTGATCTCGTACCGGATGCGCGCGCTCGTCTTCCCCGCGAACTGGGACGCCCAGCAGCGTGAGGGCGAGGTCGCCCAAATGGTCGACGAAGATGTCGCGGGCGTGCGGGTCGTCAAGGCCTTCGGTCGCGAGGCCCGCGAGGTGCAGCGGATGGCGGAGGTCGCAGCCGGCCTCTACGGATCACAGATGCGGTCTGTGCGCATCCAGTCGCGGTACCAGCCCGTGATGGAGGCGATCCCCGTGCTGGGGCAGGTCGCGGTGCTCGCGTTCGGCGGCTGGCTGACCCTGAAGGGCGACCTGACCATCGGCACGTTCCTGGCGTTCTCCGCCTACATCGCGCAGCTGGTGTCGCCCGCACGACAGCTGGCGGGCATCCTGACGATCGGCCAGATGGCTCGGGTCGGAATCGAGCGCATCTTCCAGCTGCTCGATTCCGCGCCCGCAATAGAGGATGCGCCTGACGCGGTCGACCTGCCCGCGCGCGCGGGCGACATCCGCTTCAATCACGTCACGTTCGGCTACGGCGCAGAACCGGTCCTCGACGAGTTCAACCTGGCGATCAGGGCCGGGGAGCGAATCGCCCTCGTCGGGCCGAGCGGCAGCGGCAAGTCGACCGTCGCCGCGCTCATTCCGCGCTTCTACGACCCGGCCCTCGGGTCGGTCTCCGTCGGCGGTCACGACGTGCGCAACCTGCGGCTGCACTCGCTTCGCGGCGATATCGGTGTCGTGTTCGAGGAGAGCTTCCTATTTTCGGACTCGGTGCGCGCCAACATCGCGTACGGGCGGCCGACCGCAAGCGACGCAGAGATCGAGGCGGCCGCTGGAGTTGCGGCTGCGGACGGCTTCATCCGCGAGCTGCCGCGCGGCTACGACACCGTAGTTGGCGAGCGCGGCCTCAGCCTCTCTGGCGGGCAGCGGCAGCGTATCGCGATCGCACGGGCGATCCTCGCCGACCCCGGCATCCTGATCCTAGACGATGCGACCAGTGCCATCGACTCGCGCACGGAGGAGACGATCCACGACGGGCTGCGCACCGTGCTCGAGGGGCGAACCGTCGTGCTGATCGCGCATCGGGAGTCGACACTCCGACTGGCCGATCGCATCATCGTGATGGATCACGGCCGAGCGCTCGAGCAGGGAACGCACGACGAACTCATGGGGTCGAGCGCCACCTACCGCGCGCTGCTGTCTGGCCTCGATGAAGACCTGGCGGCGGCAGCGGCAGAAGGTCGCATCGAGGCGCTCGCGAGCCTGACTGACGGCGGCACCACGGCATCCGCCTGGTCTGGTGGAGCACAGTCGACGACCGTCGCGGGAACGCTGCCGGCCGGTGGCGGCCTCGGTATGGGTCTCGGCGGAGGAGCGGGTCGCGGTGGCGGCGGTCGCGGCATGAGCGCCATGCTCGCGCCGACGCCGGAGCTGATGGCGCGAGTGGCAGCGCTCGGTCCTCTTCGCGACATCCCGGTCGTCGACCTCGAACGTGAAACAGTGCAGGATCGCTCTTTCTCGCTGCCCCGGCTGCTGCGCGAATTCCGGAAGCCGCTCATCCTCGGGCTCGTTCTCGTTGTACTGGATGCCGTGGCTGGGCTGCTTGGTCCGTACCTCGTGAAGACCGGCATTGACGGCGGGGTCGAGACCGGCTCGGTGGGGATCCTGTTCCTGGCTTCCGGACTGTTTCTCGTCGTTACCCTGGCAGACCTGATCGACGAGATCGCCGAAACATTCGTCACCGGTCGAATCGCCCAACGCGTCATGCTGAGCCTGCGGGTCCGCATTTGGGCGCAGCTGCAGCGCCTCTCGCTCGACTACTACGAGCGCGAGATGGGCGGCCGCATCATGACGAGGATGACGACAGACGTCGACCAGTTCGAGTCACTGATCCAGACTGGTCTGCTCTCCGCGCTCGTCGCCATCGTGACCTTCGTGGGCGTCGGTGTCGCTCTGCTGGTCGTCAATCTGCCGCTCGGCCTCGCGACCCTCACCGTCGTCGTCCCGCTCGCGATCGCCACCGTATTCTTCCGGCGCAAGGCCGCGACGCTCTACGACCTGTCGCGGGAGCGCATAGCGATCGTCAACGCGGACTTCCAGGAGAGCCTTTCGGGGGTGCGCGAGTCGCAGGCATTCGTGCACGAGGCCGAGACCCAGAAGCGGTTCCACGGGCTCGGCCGGAGCTACCTTGAGTCTCGCGTCGCGGCACAGCGCCTGGTCGCGACGTATTTCCCGTTCGTGCAGTTCCTCTCGGGCATCGCCGACGCGATCGTGCTGGGGCTTGGGGCGATCCTGATCGCGAACGGGCACCTGACTTCGGGAGCGCTCATCGCGTTCATCCTCTACGTTGACATGTTCTTCTCGCCGATCCAGCAGCTGTCGCAGGTGTTCGACGCGTGGCAGCAGACGCGGGTTTCGGTCGGGCGGATCTCCGACCTCATGGCGCTCGAGACGCTGACGCCCGAGGCAGCGCATCCGGTTGCACCTGGCCGACTTCGCGGTGCCCTCGTGCTGGATGCCGTGCGGTTCAGCTACCCGGCCGCGACGCCCCGGCCTGGCGTCGTCGAACGGGTCGGTCCATCCGACCGCCGGCTGCTCGAGACCGAGGACGCAGCCTTCATGAAACCGCCGGAGGCGCTGCGCGGCATCGACCTGTCGATTTCGGCGGGGGAGACGGTGGCTCTCGTCGGCGAAACCGGCGCCGGCAAGTCGACCGTCATGAAGCTGGTCGCGCGCTTCTACGACCCGGACGAAGGCAGCGTCACGGTGGATGGCCTGAACGTGCGCGATCTCGACCTGCGCGCTTTCAGGACCCAGCTCGGCTACGTGCCGCAGGAGGCATTCCTGTTCACCGGCTCCGTGCGCGACAACATCGCCTACGGCAGGCCTGAGGCGAGCGACGCGGAGGTCGAAGCGGCCGCTCGCGCGGTCGGTGCGCACGAGTTCGTCGTCGAGCTGGATGGCGGCTACCTGCACGAACTGTCCGAGCGCGGCCGGTCGCTCTCCGCCGGTCATCGCCAGCTCATCGCGCTGGCTCGCGCCCAGCTGGTCGACCCGGCGATCCTGCTCCTCGATGAGGCGACATCCAACCTCGACCTCGCGACCGAGGCTCGCGTGACCGCCGCTATGCAGCGTGTCGCCTCCGGTCGCACGACCCTCGTGATCGCACACCGGCTGCAGACGGCGCGCACCGCTCACCGCATCGCGGTGCTGCACGGCGGCGAGATCGTCGAAATCGGCTCACACGAAGAGCTGCTCAGCCTGGGCGGCCGCTACGAGAAAATGTGGAGCGCATTCGCGCTCACGGAAGGAAAACAGTCATGACCGTGACAACACTCGACCCCACGACCGCACTCATCGTGGTCGACCTGCAGAACGGGGTCGTCGGCCTCTCCACCGCGCATCCAACCGCCGACATCGTCGCCCGTTCCGCGGAGCTTGCTGCCGCCTTTCGCGCTCGTGGACTGCCTGTCGTGCTGGTCAATGCGACCGGCGGAGCACCGGGGCGCGTGGAGTACCAGCGTGCGGGAGCCACGGGGGAGCGGCCGGCGAACTTCGCCGACATCGTGGCGGAACTCGACCAGCAGCCCTCAGACATCCTGGTCTCGAAGCAGACCTGGGGTGCTTTCCACAACACGGAGCTGGATGCCGAGCTGAAGTCGCGCGGCGTCACCCAGGTCGTCGTCACCGGCGTAGCAACGACGGCCGGTGTCGAGTCGACCGCGCGCGCGGCCCACGAGCACGGCTACAACGTGACGATCGCGACGGATGCCGTGACTGACATGAGCGCTGAGGCCCACGACAACACGATCGCCCGCATCTTCCCGCGGATCGGCGAGACGGGAACCTCGGCTGAGATCATCGCGCTGCTGCCAGCCGTCGGCTAACGTGCTCGCGGAGGGTGGGCGTTTCGCACGCGCCTGTTACGGTGATGATCGTGCCGACCGACGAACTGCCAGCGTGGATCCCACCTGAAATCCCGACTATCGTGCCACCCGTGAGCACAGCGGCGTGGGCGTCGAGGATCGGCATCGTCGGTGCGTACTGGTTGGGTCGTCGGCGAGTGCGACTCATCGTTGCGGTGGTCGTCGTTGTCGTTTTCGCACCGGTCGGTGTGGTGCGCGCCCTTATCGGTAGTCGGGCTGATCCGTCGTCGACCGATTCATGGGGGCCCGGCGACGCGTTCGTGATCGTGGCAGCGCTGGCAGCGATAGTGGTCGGGATCGTCCTGTTCCAGTCAGCCCGGGATGCTCGGGCGCGCGCCGTTCGCTCGGCACACGCCATCCTGAAGGTCGCCAACCCGGCGATCACGGAAGCACAATTGCTCACGGTGATTGGATCGCCCGCCCGCTTCGACTCCTGGGTGGTTCAGGTGTCGCTTCGGCCGTTCGAGTCCGAGCCGGCGTCGATTGTCACAAACATCGCCGCCGCCAGGCTCCTGTTCGCCAGGCGAACTCCCGGTCACTACGCCGACTGGGTACCGCGCTTCGGCGAGCTTCGCGCGCGCGCATTCCACCGCTCGCGAACCATGGCGAAGACCGGGGCCGTGCTGGTTATTGCGGGCGTCGTCGTGCTTGCAGCGTCCCTGATCCTGAGCGTGATCGTTCTGCTTCAGACGGACGGGGAAGGTGGATGGGGCGCGCTCGTGAGCGGGGACGTGACCGCCACGGTTGTCTTCGTGCTGGGGTGGGTGTTGATTTTTGTCGCACGCTACGGTCCTCGTGGCCGCTACGCGATCATTGACGGTCTCCTGCCGCAACTGAAGGCCCGCGATCCGCAGCTGAACAGGCTGAAGGTCGGCGCCATGTTCGCGCGACCATATATGTACGACATGTGGGTGGCAAAATACCCGCTCACAGAGCTCGAGGGCTAGCGCAGGACGGACTCCGGCTTTCGATTCCGGAGATCATGCTGGCGTGCGGCCGATGCCGCGGCCAGCAAGCCAAGAAGCACGCGGGTGTCGTCCCAGCCGACACACGCATCCGTGATGCTCTGCCCGTAGACGAGTCCCGCGAGGCCGGTAGCCCCGAGATCCTGCCGTCCGGCGACGATGAAGCTCTCGATCATGATGCCGGCGATGGGCTCATTCGCGGCGACCTGCAGCGCGAGTTCCCGGATTACGCCGGCCTGCCGCACCTCGCTCTTGCCGCTGTTGGCGTGGCTGGCGTCAACGACCAGCCGCGGCGTCTGCCCCGCCCGCTCCAGCAGGCGAACGGCATTGGCGACGTGGGCGGTGTCGAAGTTGGGGCCGCCGCGGCCGCCGCGCAGGATGATGTGCGCAGCGTCGTTTCCCGTCGTCGACACCATCGCCGCCGCGCCGTCGTCGTCAACACCGAAGAACACCTGGCGCTGGCTCGCCACCGTGCAGCCGTCGATCGCCACCTGGATGTCGCCGTCTGTCGCGTTCTTGAACCCGACGGGCATCGACAGCCCGGATGCGAGCTGCCGGTGGATCTGACTCTCCGTGGTTCTCGCGCCGATCGCACCCCAGCTCACGGCATCCGCGATGTACTGCGGGGTCGTCGGCTCGAGGAACTCGCAGCCGACCGCGAGCCCGGTGTCAAGGATGTCGAGCAGCAGTTGCCTCGCGATGCGCAGGCCCCCCGCTCCGTCGTGCGATCCGTCGAGGTGGGGGTCATTGATGAGCCCCTTCCAGCCGCCGGTCGAGCGCGGTTTCTCGAAGTAGACCCGCAGGACGATGAGCAGCTCAGGATGCCGCGCGGCCTCAGCAGCGAGGCGCCGTGCGTAGTCGAGGGCAGCGACCGGGTCGTGGACGCTGCACGGACCGACCACCACGAGAAGTCTCGGATCGGCGCCGGCCAGGACGGCGGCGACATCCGCCCTGCTCTGCTCGACGAGCGCCTCGCGGCGCGGCCCCAGCGGAAGCTGGGCACGCAGTTCGCTCGGCAGCGGCAGGCGCTGGATGGATGTGACGCGAAGGTTGCTCGTCGAGGTCATGGTGTTCCCTTATCCGGCGGGCGACCCCTCGGCCAACCCGCCATGCTGTTGCGCATTAATGGCGAAAGGCGAGAACTTTCGTTCCCGCCCGTTGGCTTTGAAGAAGTGGTGGTCAGCGATTTAGACCGTCGACTCCTCCAAAGCCAACGCAAAATACGCATACCAGCGGTTTCCCATGTGCGCGAGCGTACTTCCGCGGCCAGCGACCCGTCAAATCGCAGGCTCCCGCCCAACCTCATCGGCCGACCATGGCCATGTGTCGGAGGATGCTCCTAGCGTGGGGATCATTGACATCATTCTCATTCCTGGTTTCTGGCTGCAGGCATCCGCGTGGGGGGCAGCGATCCCGGCGCTCGAAGCTGCGGGTCACACGGTCCACGCGCTGACGCTCCCGGGCAAAGAGTCGGCAGCGGCCGATCGCTCCGGAATCGGGCTTCGCGACCACGTCGACGCGGTTGTCGCCGCAATCGATGAGATCGGTGGCCCGGTCGTGCTCGTCGGTCATAGCGGCGGGGGAGCGATCGCGCACGGGGCTGCGGATGCCCGGGTCGAGCAGGTCAAGCGCGTCGTCTACGTCGACAGCTTTCCCCTCGGCGACGGCGGCGCGGTCAACCCCGATCTCCCGGTGGTAAACGGCGAGGTTCCGCTGCCCGACTGGTCCGTTTTCGAGGATGACGACCTCATCGACCTGACCGATGAGTTGCGCGAGCGCTTCCGTGGCATCGCCGTCCCTGAGCCGCTCGGAGTCACCAGCGACAAGCAGGTGCTCGGCGACGACCGCCGCTACGACATCCCGGCAACGATCATCGCCTGCGAGTTCACGCCGGAGCAGATGCAGAAGTGGATGGCGGCTGGCGAGGGCATGCTCGCTGAGCTCTCGAAGGTCAAGGACGTTGCATATATCAGCCTCCCCACGGGCCACTGGCCGATGTTCACGCGGCCGGTCGAACTGGGCGCAGCGCTCGTAAAAGCTGTGTCCTGAACCCAGGTTTTGCCCGACGTAACGAGCAACAACACGGGTTCACAGTTCGTAATCTGGTGCACGGTTGAGCCAACAACGGACGACCATGGACTCATGACGAGAACGCTGAAAGTGGTCGCCGTGTCCGGCAGCCTCAATCACCCATCCAAGACGACCGTGCTGGTTGAGGAGATCGTCGACGCGCTCGCGAAGGCCCTGCCGATCGAGTCGCACCTGATCACACTCACCGATCTCGGCCCGTCGCTTGCTGGCGCGCTGACCCGATCGCAGTTGCCGCCCGAGGCGGAAGCCGAGCTCCAGCGCATCGAGGCAGCCGATGTCCTCGTCGTTGCGAGCCCCGTCTATCGCGCATCCTTCACCGGACTGTTCAAGCACCTGTTCGATTTCATCGACCAGTACGCGCTCGTCGACACGCCCGTTCTCCTTGCCGCATCCGGTGGCAGCGAACGTCACGCGCTCATCATCGAGCACCAGTTCCGCCCGCTCTTCGCCTTCTTCCAGGCTCTCACCCTGCCGGTGGGCATCTACGCCCACGACTCAGACTTCACCGACTACAAGCTCACCAACGAGACCCTTCGCGCGCGCATCGACAAGGCCGTAGCCAAGGCCGTCCCGGTGATCTGGTCGAACCTCGAAGAGAAGGATGAAATCGCTCGCGCCCTCGACGGCGAGGTCACCTCGATCGCGGTCGCGGAGTAGCGCCTCTCGTTCCCTCATTGGCGGGCACCTGATAACGAGATCGATTCTCATCGCTGGTCCTCAGGCGCGCGGCCTCGTGCAATGGCGCGGGGAGTACCTGACGCCCACGCCAACAAGTACGTTGGCCCCGAGTGTGCGCTGAATGGCTAGGGCATCACAGTGAGAATTCGTGACATGCGCAGGAGCACGTGGACTTGCATCAGCGCTGCTGCCTCTGGTGTTCTCATCTTCGGCCTGGTCGGCTGCGGCGATACGCACGAGGTCGGCACCCTCGGTGAACTGAGAGTGACGGGCAACGTCAACGTGCTGAGTGCGCACGTGAGCAACGGGGCCGACACGCTCGGCCCGTTCACGGCCGGGGGGAGAATCGATTTCGAGGTCACGTGCGTCGGGAACGGGCTCGTCACAGTCGAGATCACGGGCCCCATCGATGAGAAGTTAGGGGTCGGCTGCACAGCGAAGTACGGCAGCAAGAACGACGTCAACGTTAGCCAGGCGAGTGAATACACAGCGATCGTCGCACAACACTCGACCTTCTCTATCGAGGTCACGGCGCCGAAATCGACCAGGTGGGGGTTGGCGGTCGCCGCATCCACGCGGTGACCTGCTGACCGACTCGCCGGCCACTCCCGCACGGCGCCAGAACGTAGCTTGGCGAAACACATTTCGTCTATCTCGGGGGGAATCGAGCAAGATGTCTCCATGCCAGACTTCACGACAGCTCAGGTTCACGCAGGCGAGGTGACCGACGGCGACCATGGTGCGCGCATCGGGCCCGTGTATTTGACTGCGGGCTTCGAGTTCGAGAGTTTCGCCCAGGCCGGCGATCGTTTCACCGGGGAAGAAGCCGGGTACACCTACTCCCGCAACGGCAATCCGACCACCGCGTCGCTCGAGCGCAGGGTTGCCGGCCTCGAGAACGGCACAGAAGCGATCGCCGTCGGCAGCGGCCAGGCCGCGTTGACGGTCGCCGTCCTCGGATTGCTGAAGGCGGGCGACCACCTGCTTTCGGCGCAGCGGGTGTACTCCGGCACGCGTGGCCTGCTCGAGACCGGCCTTGGGAGGCTGGGGATCGAGATCGAGTTCGTCGAAGACCCGCACGACATCGCGGAGTGGCGGCGACGCATCCGTCCGACGACGCGGCTGCTCTTCGGCGAGACCATCGCGAATCCGTCCAACGACGTGCTCGACCTCGAGGCGGTCGCCGGTGTCGCGCACGAAAACGGCATCCCCTTCATCGTCGACAACACGCTGGCGACCCCATACCTGCTCCGGCCTGCTGAGCACGGCGCGGACATCGTCATCCATTCGGCGAGCAAGTTCCTCGG
The DNA here is from genome assembly GCA_036499165.1 of Galbitalea sp. Classification (GTDB taxonomy): domain Bacteria; phylum Actinomycetota; class Actinomycetes; order Actinomycetales; family Microbacteriaceae; genus Galbitalea. The sequence goes on from DASYEE010000049.1 coordinate 26,541, forward strand.
TGGTCACGGATCGGCGCTCGGCGGCATCGTCGTCGACTCCGGCAATTACGACTGGGCCTCGTCGCCGTTCGACCAGCTGACTCGACCGGACTCGTGGCTACAGGGCGCGAGTTACCTCGAGCGCTACGGCCAGGGTGCGTACATCGCCTACGCGCGCTCGGTGGTCGCGTCGCTGTTCGGCCCCGTCCTGTCGCCGTTCAATGCTTTCCTGATTCGCCAGGGCATCGAGACGCTCTCGCTTCGCATGCAGCGCCAGTCCGAGAGCGCGCTCGCGGTCGCGCGGTGGCTCGAGTCCCGACCGGAGGTGGCCTCCGTCGACTACGCGGGGCTGGCGTCGCATCCCTCCTACCAGCGGGCACAGCGATACCTGCCGCGCGGGCAGGGCGCCGTGCTGTCCTTTGCGCTGCAGGACGGCGTGGGTCCGGCGCAGAGTTTCTATGACGCGGTCGAGCTGTTCAGCCGGATGACCCATATCGGCGATGTGCGCTCCCTGATCCTGCACCCGGCTTCGACCACCCACGCTCACCTCGATTCGGATGTTCGTGACCTCACCGGCATCGTTCCCGGCTTGCTGCGACTGTCGATCGGCGTAGAAGATGCGACCGACCTGATTGAAGACCTCGAGCGCGGCTTTGCCGCGATCCTCGGCAGTGACGCGACGCCGGTCGGCACTTCCCTGTCCATCGCAAGCTGAACCACCGGGAGCAACTCAAACATGACCAAGCAGCAACACTTCGGCTGGTTTTTTGCCCGCGGTTTCGGTCCGCAGGGCTGGGGCCATCCTTACTATGACTGGAACTATCGCTGGACCGAGCCGAAGCTCTACCAGCAGTCGGCTCGCGAACTCGAGCAGGCCGGTCTCGATCTCGTCATCATCGAGGACGCGCTGTCGATCGGATTCCCGGAAACAATCGACCTGAGGGTCAGGGGGGCGATCGGTGGCCCGAAGCACGATCCGCTCATGCTGACGCCGTACCTCCTTGATGCGACGTCGCACATCGGCGTTGCGCCGACGATCAATGCTGGCGCGTATCCGCCCTATGTCGCCGCCCGCCAGTTCGCCTCGCTCCACCACCTCAGCAATCATCGGCTCGGCGTCAACGTCGTCACGGATGTCGGCAGCGCCAGGCACCTTGGGCTCCCACAGCTGAACCACGACGCTGCGTACAACCGGGCGGAAGAGTGGCTCACGGTCATCCGTCGCCTCTGGCACAGCTGGGACGACGACGCGCTCATCGAAGACCGCAGCACGAATCGCTACGCCGACGGCTCGAAGATCCGGGCGTTCGACCACGAGGGCGAATACTTCAAGGTGACGGGGCCGCTGAACGCCGTTCCGTTCACCGACGGTGACCCGGCGATCGTGTCGCCCGGCGGATCGCCTCGCGGGATCGCTTTCGCGGGTACCCACTCGGATGTCCAGCTGGCGCTTGCCCCGCTCGACACCCAGAGCCTGATCGACTATCGGCAGAAAGTCATGGAGGCGGTCGCCGCCGCCGGTCGCTCGGCGTCAGACATTAAGGTTCTCTTCGTCTTCAAGCCCGAGATCGTCTCGAGCCGAGAGGAAGCCGATCGAGTGGTTGAGGCGTCGAGGCACCCCAGCGACGAGCAACTGCTCACGATCCTTGCCGGCCAGTCCAGCGACCTGGAGACCGACCTCAACTCGCTCTCACTCGACGAACCATTCGATCCATCGATCTTCGGCGATCACGTCTCTCAGGGCACTATCAAGGGGCTGTTCGGCAAGGCTGGCATTCGCGAGGGCGTGACCCTTCGCGAGCTGATCGCCCCCAAGGCGATCAAGGGGCGCATCGCCGATCGGAAAGGTTTTGTCGGTACGGCAGACGAGATTGCCGACTTCATCGAAGAACTCGGCGACGACGCAGACAACGACGGTCTGATCTTCTCGGGCGACCTGCATCCCGTCACCCTGCACCGCAACCTCGACGAGCTTGTGCCGATCCTCCGACGCCGCGGAATCCTGCGCACCGAGTACGGCAACGGCGGCATCCTCGCGAACCTGAAGGACTTCTAGGCCGTCGTGGCGCGCCAGTCTGCTGGCGTCGTTGCGGCAGCGGTGGCAGCTGCCGCATTCAGCACGAGTGGAGTCCTGCTGAAGCCCATGTTCGACGCCGGGTGGTCGCCGGCCGCGGCGGTAGGGCTGCGCGTCGCGGTTGGCGGGGTCATCCTCGTCGTGCCAGCGCTTGTGTCGCTTCAAGGAAACATCCAACCGAGTGTGGTCGGGCTGGTCCTCGTCGTGAATCCGTTCCGCGCGAGCGGAGCAGTGGATGGCGTCGGGGTCCTGCTCGCGTTCGCTGCGGCCGTCTGCCTGGCCGGCTACTACCTGATCGCGGCGATCCCCACTCCGGGCCTTCCGCCTCTCGCGCTGGTGAGCTCCGGACTCATCGTGGGAGCGGTGGCGACCTTCGGGGTTGGTTTCATCGGCATCCTGCCGCTGTCGGCGTCGAACCGTCCTGTGAGCCTCGGCGCAACGAGCGTCGCATGGTGGCTGCCCATCGTTCTCGTCGCCCTGGTCGCGACAGCTGCCGCTTATTCACTCAGCCTGTTCGGAGCGAGACGTCTCGGATCACGGGTCAGTTCGTTCATGGGTTTGCTCGAGGTTCTGTTCGCCACTGCCCTCGCCTGGGCGGTTCTCGGCGAGCAGCCCGGCCTCGTCCAGCTGGTCGGGGGCTGCTTCGTGCTCGGGGGAGTCATCCTGGTCAGGCAGGGGCAAGCCGATGACGGAAGCGACGTCCCCGATTGGAGAGGGAGCAGCCTGCAAAGCTGTTGAAGCGGGTTCGATTCCCGTCGCCGCGTCCACGTTGGGTGATGGCGGCAACATCCGGCAAGAAACATACTTACTGCCTATTTGTAAATTAGCCTCCCGCGAGCTATTCTGATGTTGACATCGTCGTCCGACGAAGTTGATGTCCCCTCCCCTCCGAACAGCAAGGAGAAACAGTGTCGTTTCGTTGGATCACAAAACGTAAAGCACGTGCGGCGGTAGCGATAGTCGCCACCGGCCTCGTGATGGCCAGCCTCGCGGCCTGCTCCGGTTCGTCCGGTGCGCAGGGCTCCGCGACGAAGGCCAACCTCACCTGGTGGGGCTGGACTCCTGACCAGGCGGTCGCCGAAAACGCAATCAAGGCCTTCAACAAGCAGTACCCGAACATCCACATCACGTTCAAGAAGATCCAGGACGCTGATTACGCGGCGGCCCTTCGGCCGGCTCTCGCGTCGTCGAGTGGCCCTGACGTCTTCAACCTCCTCGTCGGTGGCACCGGCGCGACAGTCAAGACCTACGGTGTCGATGCTGTCGACCTCACCCCCGCAATGAAGAAGCTTCGTGGGAGCAATTGGAAGCAGGGGCTGTTCGCGACCGGCGTCACCGACTTCACTGTCGGCGGCCAGCTGAAGGCCGCGCCGATTGGCAAGGTCGCATCGGGCATGATGTGGATCAACCTCGATCTCTTCAACAAGTTCAACCTGAAGCCCCCGACCACGCTCGCCGAGTGGAAGTCGGTGTGCAAGGTCTTCCGCGCCAACAACCTCGGTTGCTTCCGCGAGGGAGTCGACCCCGCCGGTTTCGAGCAGGACACGTTGCACACCATCGCAAACAGTGTTCGGCCGGGCTTCTACGAGAAGGCGATCGCAGGCAAGGCCAAGTGGTCTGACCCGGCGATGGTTCAGACCCTCACCATCTGGAAGAACCTCCAGAGCGACGGCATCCTCGATCCCGGCGCCCTCGGGATCCAGCAGTACCCGGATGTCAACAACGCCTTCCTTTCCGGCAAGGTCGCAATGGTGCAGATGGGCACGTGGTACCGCCAGTACACACGCACTGACACGCTGAAAGCCGCACTCCAGGGGGCGGGTGTCGCTGACACGAGCAAGCTGCTGACCATGGTGCCGATTCCGTTCCCGGATGTCGCGGGCAATGGCAACACGATCGCTGCGTTCAGCGATCCGGACTACGCCCTCGCCGTCAACAAGAAGTCGAAGCACATTGCTGCGGCCGAGACGTTCGCGACCTGGCTCGGTGGGAGTAAAGCCGGCCAGCAGGTCATCGCCAACAACCTCGATGAGGACCCGGTGCTCGCAGGCGTCACGCCAGACTATGGAGCCGTTCCGCTGGTCAACGCCAAGGAGCAGACGCCGTACCTCGACTGGCTGTCGAAGTACACGTCGAACGTGACTGAAGCGCGACTCGCGAATATCTCCGGCACGCTCGACCAGGCACTGCTCGACTCCGCAAGCAGCACCCTGGGAAACAAGGCAACACCATCGCAGGCCGCCCAGACGCTGCAATCGCAGTCGGGGCAGTAATAGCACTCGCCGCTGGCACGGACCGTTTCGATGGTCCGTGCCAGCGGCGGCATACTCAGACCAAGTCGATGAGGCAGCTCTCCTACCGAAGGAACCAACTATGACAACGGTGACACGTGCCGGAGCCACGCGGCGTGGCGCCCGCAAGGGCGGACCGCAGGACCAGGCGAGGGCCGTCAACTACCTGTGGTTGCTGCCAGCGTTTGTGATCTCTGTGGCTGTTATCTATTTCTGCGTCGGCTACACGGCGTGGATCTCGCTCCTGAACTGGGACGGCATCAGCCCGGATCCCGTGTTCATCGGCATCAAGAACTTCACCAGGATGGCGGCTGACCCGGTCTTCTGGGACGCGCTCCAGCACACCGTCATCTTCTTCGTGGTCACCTTTGTCGGGCAGGCGTTCCTCGGCTTCGTCTTCGCAGTCTTGCTGCACTCGAAGCTCAGGTTCGCGGTGCTGTACAAGATCATCATCTTCGTGCCCGTCGTCATCGCACCGGCGACGATGGCACCGATCTTCCGCGTTATGTACACGCCGACCGGCCAGGTGAACAACCTGTTGGCAAACATCGGGCTCGGATTTCTGCAGCAGCCGTGGTTAGGGCAGTCGAACACCGCACTTCTCGTGATCCTGTCGATCGCCATCTGGAGCGGAACGGGAATCTCCTTCATCCTCTACTTCGCCGCAATGGGGCAGATCGAGCAGGAGATCATCGAAGCGGCCCGCCTGGACGGCGCGGGCAGCCTGAGGGTGCTCACGAGCATCATCTGGCCGAACTTGCGCGGGACGACCGTCGCAATCGCGATGCTCACGGCCATCGGTTCGCTCAAACTCTTCGATATCCCGCAGCTGGTCACCGCCGGCGGCCCGAACTATGCGACAGAGTTTCTCGGCACGCTGATCTATCGCCAGAGCGTGCCGCTGAATGCGGTCGGATATGCCTCGGCTCTGTCGATGACGCTGCTGGTGCTCGCGGTGGGAGCAGCTATCCTCCTGCGCCTGACCGGTCGCGAAAGGGGTGAGCGTCGTGCTTGAATCCCGCCGCTGGTCAACACGGGTCATCCTGCAGATCGTTGCAACGATCCTGGTCCTGCCGTTCCTGTACCCCCTCGTCGCGATGGTTCAGGAGTCCCTTTCGGGGACCGGCTGGAACAACTACGCTGTCGTGCTCGCGATCCCCGAGCTCCCACTCTTCTTCCGCAACAGCGCGATCATCTCGGTCGTTGTGATCGCCCTTGTGTATGTGTGCACCATGCTTGCCGCATTCGCGTTCTCGAAGTTGCACTTTCGAGCGAAGGAGGTGCTGTTCTGGCTTCTCCTCGCCGCCCTCACGCTGCCGGAAGTCGTCATCCTCGCACCCCTGTTCGCCACCGCAACCGGGCTTGGCATCTACAACACCTACTTCTCGGTGATTCTGCCTCTCGCGGCCCTGCAGGTGCCATTCACCGTGCTCCTGACCCGCAACTTCATCGATGGCATACCGGATGAATTGCTCGACGCCGCACGGGTGGACGGCGCAACGACGTGGAAGACGTTCCGCTACGTCGTGTGGCCGCTGACCGCGCCCATCGGTGCGGCCATTGTCGTGTTAACCCTGATCGGCACGTGGAACGACTACCTGCTTCCGCTCGTGTTCCTGCAGGATCCGTCGTTGCAGACGGTGACGCTCGTTCCGAGCTTCTTCGTCGGTGAGTTCAACAACGATCAGACCAAGGTTGTCGCTGCGGCCGTGATTACCGCGCTGCCCGAGATCATCGCCTACCTGCTGCTGCAGCGCTTGTTCGAGCGGGGCCTCTCGGCGGGCGCCCTGAAGTAGCGGCGAAGGGCACGAGCCCGTGTTACGCGACCAGTGGACCTACCGCCAGCGGCGGTGCGGCCCATTAGAGGTAGCTGTAGCTGACGAACGCGAGGCGCGTCGAGTCCGGTGACCAGGACGGCACGTTGATGGTGCCCTGGCCGCCGAACAGGTCGGCGATGGTGCGCACGCTGCCGTCGGTCAGGTCGAGCAGTTGCAGCGTCACATCCTTGTCGCGGGGGTGCCCAGCGACGGCGCCGTCGTATGCGACGAACACGAGCCAGCGGCCGTCGGGTGAGACGTGGGGAAACCAGTCGGCCGTGTCATCGTCCGTGACCCTCTCGAGTCCGCTGCCGTCGGTCTCGATGCGGTAGATCTGCATCCTGCCTGAGCGATCGGAATTGAAGTAGATCTGCTTACCATCCGGGGAGTAATCCGGGCCGTCGTCAAGGCCTGGGGCGGTGGTTAGACGTGTCTCGTCGCCGCCGTCAACGGGGATCGTGAAGATGCCCCACGTGTCATCCCGCCGCGCGCAGAACGCGAGCGTCGCGCCGTCGGGCGACCAGCCATGCCAGTAGGACGGCGACGATGTGGTCACCTGGCGTGGCGCTCCACCGCCCACTGGCAGGATCCGGATCACCGATGGCCCATCGGACTCGTCGCTGATCGCGATCCACTTTCCATCCGGCGACAGGCCGTGATCGTTGTTGCAGGCCAGCGCCGTGCCGGTGTCGATCGGAGCTTCCTCGCCGCCGGCGACGGGGATGCGGAACAGGCGTCCCTCGCCGTTGAAGACCAGATGATCGTCGCCCGTCCAGTTGGGCGCCTCGATCCAGCGGTCGAACACGCGAACCGTGCGCCGATCGGTCGACGCGATGTCGATCGTCTCGAGCGTGCTGAAGAGCTGTGAGCCGGGAGTGCGCTCGGTTACCAACTCGACATTCGAGAACTCTGCGGTCTCGGCCGCCGCGGGATCATGCGAGCACACTGCGAGCCCCACATATACCGTGTCGCCGAATTCGATCCGTGCAGATCCGCCTGCGGGCTTACCGTCGATGAGAGGGATGATCGTGTTGCCGCGACGGATGATGGCAACCTGGTGTGCACCAGTGCTCGCAGACTGCACCTCGCGGGTGACCTCGCCCGTACGGGAGCGGTACTGGAGGCTGACCAGCCCGTCTCCGTGGACCGCGATGTCGGCATACGCCGAATCCGGGGAGAGGCTCTCTCGCACGATGACGGCGGCCTTTCGATGGGCATCGCCGCCGGCTTCGGGAAACATGATCTCGGCGCTGAGAGTTAAATCGGTGGATGAGACCCGTTTCCACAGAAAATGAAACTCGTCGCTCGTGAACCACATGTTGGTTCCGCTGCCGGTCACTCGGTACCTGCCGTCGACAAATGATGAGTCACCACTCGCCGTCGACGCCCCAATGTCGGTGCTGCCGTCGAATATTCCTACCGTGTTCTGTTCACTCACAAGAACCAAAGGTAGTGGATACTTACTTATACGACGTAATTTAGATTCGACGTAGAGTCGCGGGCTGATAACTAAGGTGAGAGCATGAGTGGTGTTGGCCTCGTGGTGAATGGTGATCTCCTGTCGGACGACCGCTATGTCAGCGGCGTAGTCCATGCGTTGGGTGACCGGCTCACGGAGGCCGGCACCCGTCTGATCGTGCGGGTAGCAGACAGCGCAGAGTCAGAATCCGACATCTACCACTTCTGGCACGCCTCGGGCGGGCCTGACGCCGTTGCATTGATCGGTGCAACGGGCGATGACCCCAGAGTGAGCTTGCTTCGCCGTCTCGGCACGCCATTCGCCGCGGTCGCAGATCGCAGCCGCGTCGACGACTTTTCAGCCGTCATCGTGGACAATATCGCCATGGTTGACGAGATCCGCCGGTTCCTCGCGTCGAAGGGCTACACGCGAGCGATCTATGTGACGGGTTTTGAAGAGAACGACGCGGGCGGCGTTCGCGCGGCCGCCTTTGACGACGGCAACGACGACGTCGAGGTCGTTCGGTCCGACCGCGGTGTCGACGCGACCGTCAGAGCCGCCGTCGCCGCTCTTCGCGATGACATCTCGGCTGTCATCTTCGACACGGATGCCGCGGCGGTGGCGGCTCTCGATGCGTTCCGGGCGATCGATAAGCGCATCCCAGAGGATGTCGCCATCCTCTCCTGGACGGACTCCCTCCTCTGCCAGAGCAGCGAACCGCCCATCACCGCACTCAACCAGCGGGCGACCGAGACGGGGTCATTGCTCGCCGAGTGCGTCCTCCGGACCCTGGATTCGCCGAGGCCCGTCGTCCTGAACGCTCCACCGCCCACGGTGGTCGAGCGCGAGAGTGCGTAGGAATGGCGATGGTCAGGCAACTAGGGCCTTCTTCGGAGAACACGAAAAGCGCGATTCTGGATCTCATCCGTTCCAGCGGCGTCGTCAGCCGGATCGAACTCGTCGAGATGTCCGGTCTCACAGCCGCGTCGATCACCCGGGTCGTGAAGTCGTTGATCGAATCGGGCCTCGTGATCGAGACCGGATTCGGCGACTCGACGGGCGGCAAACGCCCAACACTCATTGAGCTCAACAGGACAGCCCGCTACGCGGTCGGAATCTCCATCGACGACGCGCGGCTGACCTACGTCGCCACGGATCTCGGCGGCAGGATGGTCGGCCGGCTGGTGTCCCGTGGCACGGAGCAGACGTCCCCCAGCATCGTGATCGCCCGGGTGGCTGAAGAGTTGGCAACGCTCCTGCGCGAACTTCAGATTAACCTCGATGACGTTGTCGGCGTCGGGCTTGCCGGTGCCGGCCTCGACATCCGCAACGGCGCAGAGCGGGCGTCTCTCATCGCAGAGGAGTGGGAAACCTTCGCGATCGAGGAGGCGCTCGAGGCCGCCTCCGGGCTTCCGGTCGTGCGTGAGAACGATGCTGCGTGTGCCGCGCTCGGCCAATTCTGGGTCGGTCGCATTCCAGCGACCCAGGATTTCGCCGCGCTGTACATGGCTACTGGTTTCGGCTGTGGGATTGTCGCTCAGGGCGCGCTCGCCAGGGGGGCGTCGTCAAATGTCGGTGAGATCGGGCACATGATCATCGACGTCAATGGCCCGGACTGCTGGTGCGGAGCCAAAGGATGCCTCGAGATGCTGGCCGCGCCACGGTCGGTCGTCCACAAGGCCGTTGCGATTCCCGGGTTGCGGGAGTCGCTTGGCCTCGTCGGAAGCGAGGGGAGCGCGCGGCACGATTTTGCCGCGATCGGCAGGGCTGCGGCCCAGGGCGATGCCGCGTGCATCGAGCTGATCGAAGAGTCTGCGAGCTACATCGGTAAGGCTCTTCTGTCGGTCGTGAACCTGCTCGACCTCGACCGCGTCTATCTCGCCGGTCCCGGTTTTGAGGAGGCTGGCGCCATTTATCTTCGCGTCATCAGACGCGAGATCACGCGGTTTGCCCGGACTCGCACGATCCACGATGTCGCGGTGCTGATGTCGGATCCGGCCCTCGACTCGGCTGCGGTCGGCGCTGCCACTGTCGCGCTCCAGCACGTCCTGACGCCTCACCAGCGGTTCGTGCGGTCGTAGTCGGCCTCTCGTCCAATGGGGGTGATGACGAGCATAAAACATGCCCTAAACTAACTAACGAAACATAATTAAGTGATGGATGTCGCCTCAGCGGCCCATCGCCCTCCAACGTAGAAGGGTAGATCGTGTCTATTCGGTCGGTACTGATAAATGTCGTCGACGTTCACAATTCTGTGGACTTTTACCTGCGTCACCTCGGTGGTGAACTGGTCGGGCAACGCAACGAGGACGAAGCGACCATCGACTTCGTCACCGGAACGATCACCCTGCAAAGGCTCGCTCGCGGTGGTGCCGCGTCGACCTGGATCCCCGATGACCTGCAACTCGGCTTCCGCCACCTGGGCTTCAAGGTTGCTGACCTCGATGCTCGCGTCGCCGAGCTGAAGTCCGCTGGCGTGCCGTTTCACCTCGACACCATTCACGCGGAGGGCGGGGTGCGTCTCACGTTCTTCTACGACCCGGACGGCACACTGCTCGAGTTCGTCGAAGGTCCGCTGCAGTACCACGAGGTTTTCGATCGAGCCGCCGTCGACGCCGACTGGGCGCTCGGCGAGCCGGACCGCCCACGACTTGATCACGTCGCAGAGACGGTCGCTGACCTCGATAAGACCATCGCGGACTACTCGGAGCTGGGGTGGAGTCTCATGTCTGGCATCCACCAGGCCAACGATGCCCGGGGATTCGAGATCGCGTACCTGCGCTCCGGCGACACCTCGCTCGAGGTCTTCACGTTCGCCAGGGCGGAACTCCAGCGGCGTGCTCCGCAGCTCGATGCTCCCGGCTTCCTCGCGGTGGAGCTCGACGGGTCGAGCGCCTCGGCCGACGTTGTCGGACGTCTTGACGACGGACTCGGCGTCGCGGTGGATGCAGACGGATTGCAGCGGCTGGTGGGGGAGTGACGAACCGACCTGCCAGGCGAGCGCTCGGTAAGACGGGACTCGTCGTATCTCCCCTCACGCTCGGAGGCGGACCCCTTGGAAGCATGCCGGAGAACTTCGGCTACGAGGTGGCGGAGCGCGATGCCGTCGAGCTCGTGCGTGCGACGCTGGATAGCGACATCCGCGTCATCGACACCGCTAACGGATATTCGGGTGGCCGGAGCGAGCAGCGGATCGGGTTCGGGATCGCCGAACATGGCGGCCTGCCGGACGACTTCGTTGTCATGACCAAGGTCGACTCGGCCGGGAGCGACTATTCCGGTGAGCGGGTTCGTCACTCGCTCGCGGAGAGCGCCGAGCGGCTGGGGATCGGCCACCCGCTTCCGGTGGTGTTCCTGCACGATCCGGAGTTCCACGACTTCGACGAGATGACCGCCCCCGGCGGCGCCGTCGACGCCCTCGTCCAGGCGAAGGAGGATGGCCTGGTCGCGCACATCGGGCTTGCTGGCGGCAATGTGCATCAGATGGCCCGATACCTGGAACTTGGCGTGTTCGAGGTTTTGCTCGTACACAACCGATGGACCCTGGTAGACCGGAGCGCGGCGTCGATCATCGAGTACGCGACCGAGCACGAGATCGCTGTTGTCAATGCGGCGGTGCTCGGCGGCGGAATCCTTGCCGACCGCACCGGCACCGTCACCTCCTACGGCTATCGGCCGGCATCCGAAGCCACGCTGCAGGCCGTCGTGGCCATGCGGCGGGTGTGCGAGGCGTGGGGCACGGACCTCGCGACCGCAGCAGTCCGATTCTCGACGCGCGACCCTCGCATTGCGACCACGATCGTCGGGGTCAGCAAGGTGGCAAGACTCGCGCCGACGATCGAGGCAAGCACCCTCGACTTGCCCGACGAGTTTTGGGCCGAACTCGAGGGCATGCTGCCCGCTCCAGAGCACTGGCTCGATAACCAACCCAACAACTAAGAGGAAGGCACACCATGCCGCTCATCCGAATCGACATGCACACGGCGCTCGCCGACAAGCGTGCCGACATCAGCACCGCCGTCCACAGCGCTCTCGTCGACGCCTGGAAGATGCCAGCCGACGACCTGTTCCAGATCTTCCAGCTGCACGAGGAGGGCGACCTCATCTACAGCCGTACTTACCCGGACGCGGATCGCAGCGACATCGTGTTCATCCAGATCCTCGCGTTCACTGGTTACTCGCCAGAGCAGAAGCAGGAGGGGGCGGAGCTGCTGGCCGATCGGGTGGCCGCTCTCGGGATCAAGCGCGACGACATCCTCATCGCCTTCAGCGAGAACGGCGACGGCGACTGGCTCGCTCCCTCGAAGGTGGCGTGATGCGGCGCAGCGACTTTCCGCAGGACTTCGTGTGGGGTACGGCGACCGCGGCCTACCAGATCGAGGGCGCGGTGGCCGAGGATGGCCGCGGTGCCAGCATCTGGGACACGTTCAGCCGCCGACCGGGCGCTATCGCCGATGCCACGACCGGCGACATCGCAGTCGACCACTATCACCGCTACCTGGACGACATCCGCCTGATGAGCGACCTCGGGGTCGACGCATACCGGTTCTCCATCGCCTGGCCGCGCATCCAGCCATCCGGTCGCGGTGCGGCAAACCAGGCCGGCCTGGATTTCTATCGGCGACTGGCGGACGCCCTGCACGAGGCCGGCATCACCCCCTGGGCAACGCTCTATCACTGGGATCTTCCCCAGGAGTTGGAGGACGCGGGCGGGTGGATGAATGGAGACACCGCCGACCGATTCGCCGACTACGCGGCGGCCAGCGTCCAGGCGCTCGGCGACGTCATCCCGAACTGGATAACTCTGAATGAGCCGTGGTGCTCGGCGTTCCTCGGCTATGCCAGCGGGGATCACGCGCCCGGGCGACAACTCGGCACGGAATCAGCGCGAGCGGCCCACAACCTGTTGCTCGGTCACGGGCGCGGACTCGCGGCCATCCGTGCGGCGCGGCCGGAGGTGCGTGCCGGAATCACGCTCAACCTGTATTCGGTCGTTCCCGCAACCGATGATCCAGCGGACATCGACGCGGCAAGGCGGATCGACGGGCTGTCGAATCGACTCTTCCTCGAGCCGGTGCTGAGCGGCGAGTATCCCGCGGATGTCGTGCGTGACCTCGGCCAGGGGGACTGGTTCGCCGAGAACGTAACGGAGGAGGATCTCGCGCAGATCTCGGCTCCCATCGACTTCCTGGGTATCAATTACTACAGCAGGCACACGACCTCAGCGGGTGAGAGCGCCGCCAGCGCGTCTGCTTCGCCGGGTAGCGAGTTCGTTCGGATGATCGACACCGGCGCGAAGAAGACGCAGATGGGATGGGAGATCCATCCGGACGGCCTGATCGATGTCCTGCAGATGGCGAACCGGCTGGCGCCGGAACTGCCGTTGTACATCACCGAAAACGGCTCGGCCTACGAAGACACGCCTGGGCCGGACGGTACGGTCGATGATCCGGAGCGGCTCGCGTACTTGCAGGGCCATCTGGAGGCATCCAGGCAGGCAATCGCGCACGGCCTGCCGCTGCATGGCTACTTCGCCTGGTCACTCATGGATAACTTTGAATGGGCGTGGGGTCAGTCCCGGAGGTTCGGGCTGCACTACGTGGACTATGCGACGCAGCACCGCACTCCGAAATCGAGTGCGCGTTGGATGAGCCGCCTGCTCGCAGGCGAATAGACAAGGAGACGCAAGTGAACACTCGAGACCTGGGCGAGGGCTGGACCGTCGAGCCGCTGGATGGCCCGGTTCCGCGCTCGGTGCGGGAGCACGGCCGCATCACTGCCGCGGTGCCGGGGGTCGTGCACACCGACCTCGTTGCTGCCGGTCTTCTGGACGACCCCTATCTCGGCCTGAACGAGAAGCAGCAGGAGTGGGTTGGCAGCACAGCATGGCGCTACGCCACGGAGTTCGACTGGCAGCCAGACGGGGCGAGCAAGCACGACCTCAGCTTTGCCGGACTCGACACGGTGGCAACCGTGATCCTGAACGGGACCACTATCCTGTCGGCCGAGAACCAGCACCGAAGCTATCGTGTCCCTGTTCTCGACACCCTGAAGGCTGGCGTCAACCAACTCGAGGTTCGATTCGCGGCCCCCGTGCCAGAGGCCGATCGGCGCAGCCTCGAACTCGGCTATCGCCCGCACGTCAACCATCATCCTTTCAACTCCATTCGCAAGATGGCCTGCAGCTACGGTTGGGACTGGGGCATCGACACGGCCACCTCGGGCATCTGGAAGCCGCTCACGCTCGAGAGCTGGTCGATCGCCCGCATCGCAAACGTCGTCGTGCTTCCGAGCCACGAAGGAACCACCGGAACCGCAACGGTGCGCGTGACCCTCGATCGCGAGGACGACGAGCCGGTTGTGCTGCGGCTGACCGTGGGGGGATACAGTGCCGAGGCGCTCGTCGTCGGCAGAGAGGCCGAGCTCAGCGTCGATGTTCCGGATGCGCCGCTCTGGTGGCCCCGCGGATACGGCGACCAGCCGACCTCGGAGCTGACGCTCGAACTGTTTGCCGACGAACGCGTGCTCGATTCCGCGCGCCGCCGGATCGGCTTCAGGAATGTCGAGCTCGACACGACTCCCGATAGCGAGGGCACACCGTTCCGCATTGTTGTGAACGGTCGCGCGATCGCCGTGAAGGGTGTCAACTGGATTCCCGACGACGCGTTCCCCGGCCGGATCACGCGCGAGCGCGTCGAGCAGCGTCTCGGACAGGCTGCCGCGGCGAACATCAACCTGCTTCGAGTGTGGGGCGGAGGGTTGTTTGAGAGCGACGACTTCTACGACCTTGCCGACGAGCTCGGGCTTCTGGTCTGGCAGGACTTCCTGCTCGCCTGCGCCGCGTACTCAGAAGACGAGCCGATGCGCTCTGAGATTGAGGCTGAGGCCAGGGAGAACGTCGCGAGGCTCGGTTCCCATCCGAGTCTCGTCGTGCTCAACGGCAACAATGAGAACCTCTGGGGCTACGAGGATTGGGGGTGGCAGCCCCGTCTCGAGGGCAAGTCTTGGGGCGTCCTCTACTACCACCAGCTCTTCCCCGCGATCGTGAGCGAGCTTGCGCCGCACGTCGGCTACACGCCGGGCAGCCCGTTCACGCCCGGCGGCACGTCGGCGCCGAATGACCCAGACAACGGCACGATGCATATCTGGGACCTGTGGAACCAGAAGGACTATCCGCACTATCGCGACTACAGCCCGAGGTTCGTGTCAGAGTTCGGCTGGCAGGGACCGCCGACCTGGTCGACGCTCGTCGAATCGGTGTCGGATGCGCCGCTGACGCCGGAGTCGCCCGGAATGCTCGTGCATCAAAAGGCCGAGAATGGCAACGTCAAGCTCACCGACGGCCTGGTTGCACACCTGCCGCTGCCGAACGACATGCAGGATTGGCACTGGGCAATGTCACTCAACCAGGCGGTCGCGATCCGCACGGGCGTCGAGTGGTTCCGTTCGCTGCAACCACACTGCATGGGGACCATCCTGTGGCAGCTGAACGACTGCTGGCCCGTGGTTTCGTGGGCCGCCATCGATGGGTACGGGCGCCAGAAACCGCTCTGGTACGCGGTGAGGGCTGCGTACGAGCCGAGGCTCCTCACCATCCAGCCATCCGGCGGGACTGTGGCGTTGACGGCCGTGAACGACACCGCAGAAGACTGGAGCGGCACCGTCACAGTGCGGCGCCTGGCCTTCGACGGCGGAGTTCTCGCGGAAGACGCTGTCCAGATTGCGGTGCCGGCCTTCGGATCTTCGACGATTGCGCTCGATTCCACGGTGGCCGAAGCAGGCGAGCCACGCAACGAACTGCTCGCCGTGACGGGTGCCGGCCACCGGGCCTTCTGGTGGTTTGCCGAAGCGCGGGATTCGTCGTTGCCTGCGGCCGGATTCGATGCGGTTGCGACAAGGGTTGACGGTGGCGTCGAGGTACGAGTTGTGGCGAAGACCGTGATCCGTGACCTGGCCGTGTTAGCCGATATCGTTGCGCCCGACGCGACCGCCGACCGCATGCTCATCAGCCTGCTGCCCGGTGAGGAGGTCGTGGTGAAGATCTCGACGGCGTGGAGCGGAGACGCATCGCGCTTTACCGGCGCTGACGTGCTGCGCAGCATGAACGATCTCGTGAACGCGAACTAGTGTGCTGGCGCCCAGGCGGGTCAGAAACCGTCGGGGTAACCGCCGCGGTGCGACACCATCGGAAACCACGGCAGCGCAGCCGCGGGATCGGCCACGATCGCCGCGGTTTGGGCGTGATACGGCCCGGACGCGCGCCATCCGGTCGCGGGCGGGGTGAGCCCATCGGACATTCGATCGCCGACAAGTCCGGAGAGCACGACGCGCAGCCGAGAGGATGTCGTGCCCCGGCCCGCCTCCAGCGAGTCGAGCCTCGCCATGGCCGCCGCGCCGCGCGCTCTGCCGTCAGTTGTGAGCGCGAACCGTTTCGTGCCACGCTCGTCGCGCTGCACGACACCGAGACCGTTGCGCTCGAAGCGCCCGACCTGGATCGCGATCGCCTCTTTCGAGATGCCGGCGAGCAGCGGGAGGTCGCGAACGGGAGCACCCGTCGGGGGAACGATCCGCACGAAGTCCAGCGAAACCGCGAGTGACATCGGCGCCTCTGCATCGAACTCACGTGCGATGGTGAGCAGTGCGCGCGAGAGTGCGCTGTAGAGTCCGGTCGCGGGAACTGGCGGGAGGCGGTGGATGCGCGTTGTGTGTCCCCATGCCGTTACCGGAAACCCCAGCGGCAGGTCGGCGGGCGCATCCGCGAGGAGCGTGGCCAGTTCATCGGCCGGTGGGCCGAAACGCTCCCGCCAGCGTTCGGTCACGAGCGCCTCGATGGGTGCCCAGGTGTCGCGCGCTCGCCGCCCGTTCTCGGTCGGGATCACCAGCGTCGCGCCGAGGTCGGCTCCGTTTCGCTGCACCCTGGCGTAGCCCCAGCGCCGCAATTCGTTGAGCCTCGACCCGATCGAGTTCGCGTCGTCGCCCGCGTGGCGCGCGAGTTCCCTGGCGGTGATGCCGTCGTCTGGCAGACCCAGCAGATAGTTCGACCAGTAGGTGAGCGACGTCAGCCACGGACCGGTGGCCGCAGGGTCACCGCGGTCGGCGGCCGTTCGATGCGGCATCCGCTGCTCGAACTCGTTGTCGGCCTCGATGGTGAACGCGACCAGAGCCTGCGACAGCAGCGCGACCAGCGGTTTGGCGTGCACTTCCGGTCGCACCGCGTCGCCGGCTAGAGCCGCTCGATGAGGGTCGCGTTCGACATGCCAGCGCCCTCGCACATGACCTGCAGCCCGATCCGGCCGCCGGTCTGCTCAAGCGTGTTCAGCATGGTCGTCAGCAGCCGCGTGCCGCTGGAGCCGAGCGCGTGACCGAGGGCGATCGCACCGCCGCGCGGATTCACCCGGTCCGGGTCGGCGTGCAGATCGTGCTGCCAGGCGAGAACGACGGGCGCGAACGCTTCGTTGACCTCGAACGTGTCGATGTCGTCGATGCCGACGCCCGAGCGCGACAGGATTCGCTCCGTGGCGGGGATTACGCCCGTCAACATTTCGATCGGGTCCGACCCGACGACGGCAAAGGACGTGAAGCGCGCGCGAGGCGTGAGCCCCAGGAGCGCCGCCTTCTCCTCGCTCATGATGAGCACGGCCGACGCTCCGTCGGTGAGTGGGGACGAGTTGCCTGGCGTGATGCTCCACCCGATCTCGGGGAATCGTTCCGCCATTGCCTCGTCATAGAAGGCAGGCTTCAGGCCGCTGAGCGACTCCACCGTGGTCGACGCCCGGATTGTCTCGTCGACGCTCAGCTCGCCGATCGGCAGGATCTCCGATGAGAAGTCCGCCGCGGCGGCAAGCCGGTGTGAGCGCGCGGAGAACTCGTCGAGTTGTTCGCGGGAGAAGCCCCAGCGCCCGGCGATGAGTTCAGCGGAGATGCCCTGTCCGACGAGACCATCCGGGTAGCGAGCGTTCAGCATCGGACCCCACGGGTCCATGCCGAGCGTTGCGTAGCCGATCGGGTTCTTGCTCATGAGCTCGACGCCGCAGGCGATCACGATGTCGTACGCGCCGGCGATGACGCCCTGCGCTGCGAAGGTCGCAGCCTGCTGGCTGGAACCGCACTGCCGGTCGACGGTGGTGCCAGGCACAGACACCGGGAACCCGGCCGCGAGAGCCGCGTTTCTCACGATGTTGACCGACTGCTCACCAACCTGTGACAGGCATCCGCCGATCACGTCATCGATGAGGGCCGGGTCGAGATCGTTGCGTGCGACGAGTTCTTTCAAGACAGTCGCGAGCAGGTCTACTGGATGGAAATGGGAGAGGGCGCCTCCGGGCTTGCCGCGACCTGATGGGGTGCGAAGCGCGTCGACAATGACAGCTGTTTGCATGAGCAGAAGCCTACGCGAGCGCCTTCGCGATGCGCTGGGGTGAAACCGTTTCTGCCGTTCCGAGCTGCTGGGCGAACAGGCTCACGCGAAGTTCCTCGAGCATCCAGCGGACCCGCACCAGCTTCTCCGGGGTGCCCGGTGCGAGCGGGATACGGCCACCTGCAGCGAGATACTTCGTCGTCGCGGCCTGGACTTCGTTCGCCCACGTGCGGTCGCGCGCGATCTCCGTCGGGAGCTTATCGAGGCGAGCCGCAATGCCGCGCAGGTAGCGGGGGAGGTGGCGCAGCTGCGCGGTGCCCGTGCGTGAGATGAAGCCTGCGAAGACGAGTCCGGCCAGCTGTTCTCGCGCATCCGTCACAGCCGGAAGCACGGCCATGCTCGTGGTCGCACGGATGGCGCGCTCGGCATCGCGGGCAGCTCCGAGCGTCGCGGTCACCCCGGCGACTGTCGCGTAAAGGGTGTCGAGAAGTCCGGCCGAGATCTGCGCGCTCGCCGCCTCGAACTCGGTGCGCGACCAGATGAGGCCATCCGGTGTCTGTGCGCGCAGCCCAGCGTCGACTGCCGCGACCAGGCAGTCATCAAACAGCGCCGCGACATTCTGGTACGGGCTGGTCGCGAGCAGCAGCTTCTCGTTCTGCGTGAGGTGCTCCCGCACATACGACAGCGGCGACGGGATGCCGAGCAGCAGCAGCCGCCGGATGCCGGCCGGGGTCGCGCGCGCTTGGTCGTCCGGGGTCGCCATGAGGGTGATCGACACCGAGTCGCCCCGATCGACGACAGCGGGATATGCGCGGATGACCGTGCCGCCCTGCCGCGTGTCGATGAGCTTGGGAAGCTCGTCGAAGTCCCACGTGGTGAGCCCCGCTCGCTCGATGGCGTGCGGGGTCGATGCACTGACCTTCGCGACCGAGTCCCTCGCGCGGGAGCGGAGTTTCTGCTGCAACCCGGCCAGGTCTTTCGAGCGTGCGACCTCCACTCCCCGCTCGTTGATCACCGCGAAGGTCATCCTCAAGTGCGAAGGGATTCGTTCGGTCTCGAAGTCGTCGGCGGTGACCGGCGTGTGGGTTTTGCGCTGGATCGCGTTGGCCAGGTATTCGGTCAGCGAGGTCTCCTCCAGCGGGTTGCCGCGCGACCCTTCGATGAGTTCGGGGACAGGTTCAAGCAGCCGCCTCGCCCAGTCCGCTGCCGGTACGACGTTGCGGCGGATCGCCTTCGGCAGGCTCTTGATGAGGGCCGTCGCGAGGTCGTCGCGAAGGCCGGGCACCAGCCAGTCAAATCCGGCGGGTGAGAGCGAGGCGAGGAGCGCGAGCGGCACGCGCACGGTGACTCCGTCATCCTCTGTGCCCGGCTCGAAGCGGTAGTCGAGCTGGAGCGTCTGGTCGCCCTGTCGCCAGGTCGCCGGGAAGGCATCCTCGTCGATCGCCGTCTCCCCGGCCAGGGTCTCCCTGGTCATCGTGAGGAGGTCCGGTGTCTCCCGTCGAGTGGTGCGCCACCACGCCTCGAAGGTGCGCACGGTGGCGATATCGCGGGGGATCCGTGCGTCGTAGAACTCGAAGATCGCCTCGTCGTCGTAGAGGATGTCGCGGCGACGGGTGCGCTCCTCGAGTTCGGCGAGTTCGGCGCGGAGCGCCCGGTTTGCCCGGTCGAACTCGGTCAGTCGCTTGTCGATGCGCTCGGACTCCCACTCGCCTTCGACGAGCGCGTGGCGGATGAACAGCTCGCGCGCGTATGCGAGGTCGATCCGCGCGAACTGCACTCGGCGCTTGACGACGATCGGCACGCCGTAGAGGGTGGCGCGCTCCCAGGCGACCGCGGCGCCCTGGCGCTTCTCCCAGTGCGGCTCGCTGTAGCTGCGCTTGACGAGGTCGCCCGCGATCGCCTCAGCCCACGCAGGGTCGATGGCTGCGTTCATCCTCGCGAACAGGCGGCTGGTCTCCACGAGCTCTGCGCTCATCACGGCGTTCGGCTGCTTCTTCGCGAGCGCGGAGCCGGGGAACAGCACGAAACGCACCTGGCGGGCGCCAATGTAGTCCTTCTTGGCGACATCCTTGATGCCGATCTGGCTGAGGAGGCCGGCGAGCAGCGACTTGTGGATGCCGTCGGCGTCGGTCGAGGCGTCGCCGACCGCGATGCCTGCCTGCTTCGCGCCGCGAGTCAGCTGGCGCACGAGGTCGCCCCACTCCCTGATGCGCAGATAGTTGAGGTATTCGCTGCGGCACATGCGCCGGAACTGGTTGCCGCTCAGTTCCTTCTGCTTCTCCTGCAGGTAGTTCCAGAGGTTCAGCATGGTGACGAAGTCGCTCGTCTGGTCGACGAACCTGGCGTGCTGCTGGTCTGCCTGCGGGCGCTTCTCGAGCGGGCGCTCGCGCGGGTCCTGGATGGTGAGGCCAGCCGTGATGGCGATGACTTCGCGGGAGACACTGTGCCGCTGTGATTCGACGATCATCCTCGCGAGCCTTGGGTCGACGGCGAGCTGGGTGAGCTGTTTGCCGACCTTGGTGATTCGCGGTTGTGGTCTCGAGACGGCTGCTCCTTCGTCGCTGCCTCCTCGACCAGCGAGATCGATCGCACCCAGCTCCTGGAGCAGGTCGAGGCCGTCCTTGATGCCGCGGGAGTCGGGCGGCTGCAGGAAGGGGAACGCCTGGATGTCGCCAAGCCCCAGCGAGATCATCTGCAGGATGACTGCGGCCAGGTTCGTGCGGAGGATCTCCGGCTCCGTGTATTCAGGGCGGCGCTCGAAGTCTTCTTCAGAGTAGAGACGGATTGCGATCCCGTCGCTGGTGCGCCCGCTGCGGCCGGAGCGCTGATCGGCCGAGGCCTGGCTGATCGCCTCGATGGGAAGGCGCTGGATCTTCGCCCTGGTCGAGTATCGGCTGATGCGCGCGGTCCCGGCGTCGATGACATACCGGATGCCCGGAACGGTCAGGCTGGTCTCGGCGACGTTGGTCGCGAGCACGATCCGGCGCCGGATGCCCGGACTGGCCGAACGCTGGAACACCCGATGCTGATCGGCCGAGCTGAGCCTGCCGTAGAGGGGGAGCACCTCGGTGCCCGGCAGCCCCCTGCCTTTGATCGCATCCTCTGCGTCCCTGATCTCGTTCTCCCCGGACAGGAAGACGAGTACGTCGCCGTCGGATTCGCGGGCGAGCTCGTCAAGTGCTGCGGTGATGCCTTCGAGGTAGTCGCGGTCTGCCGGCTGCGCCTCGTCGACGTCGTCGTCGGTGGCCGCTTCGGCGACGAGCGGCCGATATCGGATCTCGACCGGATACGTGCGCCCGCTTACCTCGACGATGGGCGCGCCGACGCCGTGCTCGTCTGCGAAGTGCCGGGAGAAGCTCTCCGGGTCGATCGTCGCACTCGTGATGATGACTTTGAGGTCTGGGCGCTTCGGCAGCAGCTGTTTGAGGTATCCGAGCAGGAAGTCGATCGTGAGGCTTCGTTCGTGCGCCTCGTCGATGATGATGGTGTCGTACTTTTTGAGCAGCCGGTCGCGATGAATCTCGTTCAGCAGGATGCCGTCGGTCATCAGTTTGATCTTCGTTTTCGCGCCGACCCGGTCGGTGAAGCGCACCTGGTAGCCGACCAGTTGCCCGAGCTCAGACCCCAGCTCTTCTGCGACCCGCTCGGCGATCGTCCTGGCAGCGATCCGTCTGGGTTGCGTGTGCCCGATGCTCGTGCGCCCTAGCTCGAGGAGGATCTTCGGCAACTGGGTGGTCTTGCCCGACCCCGTTGCGCCGGCGATGATCACAACCTGGTTCTCCCGGACCGCGCGAGCAATCTCCTCCCGGGCCTGGCTGACTGGCAGCTCTGGCGGGTAGGTGATCGTGGGAAGGTCGGGCGACATCAGCCTTCCATCGTATTGCGCGCGCGTAACCCAGGCTCACGGGCGACCCGCGGTGGCCCCTTGTCTTCGCGGAAACCGCCCGCCGGAGCACGTGCCAGCCTGAGTCACACACGTACGGGAGCGAAGAATTATTCCAAATCAGTTGACATTGCAGAGTACTTTGCATTACAAAGTTAACCAAGCACGGCAGCACACGACCAGGAGGTCATCCCATGGCAGAAACACCGACGGCAAGAGCGGCGGGCGCAGACACCCCGCTGAGCGCGAGCGCAGCTCTTAAGCTGCTCGACAACCAGCAGCGTCGTGTCGCCAATGAGCGCGGCAGGTTCGTCTTTCCGATCACGCTCGCCTGGAGCGTCGCGTGGCTCGTCGGGTTCCTTGCGCTCTGGTCGGTCGACGGCCCGACGGCCGACAGCGTTGGCGGTTGGCACGGGCTGCCGCTGCCGGTCGCGATCACGATCTTCCTCGTACTGCTCGTGGCGGCCATCGTCATCTCGATCGTCCAGGGCGTGCGAGGCGGTCGTGGCTTCAAGGGCAGCGCGAGCGAATTCACCGGCACCGTCTACGGCATCAGCTGGTCGGTGACGATGGTCGCGATCGGAATCCTCGGTGGCGCCCTCCAGGCTCACGGGATGAGTACGACCGTCGCCAACATCTATTACCCGTGCGTCTACACCTTCGCGGTCGGGCTGCTGTACCTGCTCGCCGGCGCGATCTGGCACTCCGTTCCGAGCGTGGTCGCCGGCGGCTGCGTTATCCTCGTCGCGGTGATTGCGACATGGTTCGGGTACCCCAACCATTACCTGGTCCTCGCCATCGGCGGGGGCGGTACCTTCCTCGTGCTGGCGATCCACGATGTCGTGGCTGGGCGCCGAGTGCGCGCCCAGCTCGCGGGGGAGGCACACTAGCGTGGCCGAACTCGACCCGGTCATCCACGCGCAGGCGCGTCTTCGTATCACCGCATCCCTGGCAACGCTCGAGCCGGGCGAGAGTATTGCCTTCCCGCGGCTCCAGGAACTGCTCGATATGACCCCCGGCAACCTCTCGACGCACCTGCGCAAGCTCGAGGATGCCGGCTATGTCGCGGTCGCCAAGGCCCACCAGGGGCGGCTGCCCGTCACCTACCTCGAACTGACGCGCGCGGGCCGCCGCGCGTTCGAGGACTACACCGACGCGCTGCGGGGATTGCTCGACCCGTCGTAGCGCGCGCTGCGACAGGCTCTCCTTCACAGTCGCACCCGCGCGAGGTTGTGCACTGGCATCGCGGCAGCGTTCCCGCCGACAGCCGCCGAGGGTCCATGCTGGCTGCAGCGGAGAGGAGATCGGATGAGGGCAGGTGTTGTAGCGATCGCTGTCGTGCTGGCCGCGTGCCTGGTTTTCGCCCTCGCGGGGTGCACTGCACCGGTTGGCACTCCGTCGCAGTTCAGGCTGGTGCAATACCCCGAGGCGGGGTTCCGCGCTTTTTACGCCCAGACGGCGGCGGCAAAGAAGAGCATCGACATGGAGATGTACGAGCTGGCCGATCCGACGGAGATCGGCGGCCTCATCGCGGCCAGGCGTCGTGGCATCACGGTTCGCGTGCTGCTCGACTCGGCCTACGAGGTGAGGGAAGCGAACCAGCCCGCCTACTCGACGCTCACTCTGAGTGGTGTTGCGGTGCGCTGGGCTCCCGCTGGCACTATCTTCCACGCGAAGGTCACCACGTTCGATGGCTCGTCGAGTGATATCTCGACGGCGAACCTGACGCCCAGGTACTACTCGACGACGCGCGACGCGGAGATAGTCGATACCAACCCGGCACAGGTTGCGGCCATCGAGCAGACCTTCGATCACGACTGGGACGGGCAGTCGCCCGCGGGCGACGAGGTGAACACTCGCGGGCTCGTCTGGTCTCCAGACGCGGAGTCCACGATGGTCGACCTCATCGAGTCGGCGAAGGTATCGGTGCGGTTCACCAGCGAGGAGCTCTCCGATCCC
>DASYEE010000050.1:0-26981 GCA_036499165.1 Galbitalea sp.
GTGCTCCGGCAGGCTGACCAAGGCAGCCCCGGTGACACGTACTCATCGACCGAGCGCGCGTGGCAGAACGACCCGACCGAGATGCACATCGGGTTTCGCTCGTCCGTGGTCTAGTGCACCATGCGAATGTGCTCTGTCTCAGGTTGCCCGAACGTCTACGAGGGAACTTCGTAGCGATCGACACAGGGAGGCGGCCACCCATGCCCTGGGATAACAACCGACCCACCCACGTGCCAACCCGCATCAGGGATGCCTGTCTACAACGAGACGGCTACCGATGCACAGCCATCATGCACAACGGCACACGGTGCACCGAGACCACCAACCTCGAAGCCGCCCATAACCAGGGATGGCACCAGAACGAACGCCTGACCGTCGACATGCTGCACACCGCATGCCACTGGCACCACAACCGCGAGACACAGACCGAGGCAGCACAAGCGCGACAACAACTAGCCAACCGTCGACCATCAGCATTCCACCCACGAGAAAAGCACCCAGGCCGAACGTAACCACGCCCGACCCCTCCCCACCCCCATCGGCAAGCGCGGGGAGATGCTGTGAAAAATCCTGCGTACGAGTCTGGCGAAATCGAGATCGCGCGCGAATAGACGACTTCCCCGAAACGGGTTGATGGTCGTGACCCGAAACGGGAGATGACGATGGCTGGACGTGGCCCTGCGCCGAAGGACCCGAGTAGGCGGGCGCGGACGAACAAGGATCCGGTTCCGTTGCGGGTGGTTCCGGTGGCGGCAACACCGCAGCCGGATCTTCCTGAGTTCGATGTTGAGGTCAAGGTCGACGGCGAGCTCGTAACGCAGGAGTTCGAGTGGCCGGTGCAGACACGGCAGTGGTGGCGGATGCTCGCCAGTCATCCGCTGTTGCCGGAGTTCACGGATATGGACTGGTCCTACTTGCTGGACACGGCTCGGCTTCATGCGTCGTTCTGGATGGGTCGCCTCGATCTGGCTTCGGAGTTGCGTCTTCGCGAGGCGAAGTACGGATTCACTCCGGATGATCGTCTGCGTCTGCGGATCTCTTACGCGGAGGCGACTGGCGCTGAGCTTGATACTGCGGACAGGGTGAAGCGGGTTTCGGCTCGTGATCGGGCGCAGGGTATTCGTCGGCTGGAAGCCTGATGCCGTGGGTGCCGCAGTCGGAGTTTGATTTTCCGACGCTGGGCTGGTTGGTCGCGGATCAGATGGCCGAGTATCTGGGTCGCCCGGATGCTGGTGATGATGAGCAGGCGGACCCGTTCATTGTCACGCAAGAGCAGCAAGAGTATCTGAACGAGCTCTACCGGTTGGACCCTCGGACGTGTCGGCGTGAGGTTCACCGATCGGTGCTGTCGCGGCCGCGCGGTTGGGGCAAGTCGCCTTTCGTCGGCGGCATCATGATCGCGGAGGCGATCTTCGATGTTGTCCCTGACGGGTGGGACGCTGACGGTCAACCGGTCGCCAAGCCGTGGTCTTCGATTCGTACCCCGTATGTGGCGATCGCTGCTGTGACTGAGGAGCAGACCAAGAACACGTGGGAGCCATTGCTCGAGCTGCTGCGCAATGGTTCTGCGCCAGATGAGTTCGACCTGGATCCGATGGATTCGTTCGTCGCATTGCAGCGGGGCAGGATTCAGCCGATAACGGCGTCTCCGACGTCGATCAAGGGATTCAAGGCCATTGCGGCTTCGCTCGATCAGACCGAAACGTGGGTGCGTTCCAACTCGGGCGTGAAGCTCGCACAGACGCTCAGGAACAATGCGACGAAGCTCGGCGGCGTCACCATCGAGACACCGAACGCGTACACGCTGGGTGAGCGGTCGGTTGCGGAGTCATCGTTTGGCTTCTGGTCCGATATCACCTCGGGTAAGTATGAGTCGCTTGAGGATGTCCGCTCGATTTACTTCGACCATCGCCCCGCGCCGGCGAGCACCGATATCGGTGACCACGATTCGCTGATCGAGGGTTTGCGGGTCGCGTACGGGGATGCGTCGAAAGATCCCCGCGGGTGTGTCCTCCACGATCCGCCGTGCTCGCCGGGCTGGTCCGATCTGGAACGAATCGCACTCGACTTCCTCGACACGTCGAACGATGTCGCGGTGATGCGGGCCGACTTCCTGAACCAGATCGATGTGGCCCGTGATGCGTATGTGACGGACCCTGAAATTCGCGCGATCGTCGCGGATAAGACGGTCACGAAGACAGAGCCCGTGACACTCGGTTTTGACGGGTCAGAAGGCCGCAAGCGGGGCATCGCGGATTCCACCGTCCTGGTCGGATACTCGGTCACCCAAAAGCACCTATTCAAGATCGGCCTGTGGGAACAACCCGAGGGACCGAAGGGCGAAGGTTGGCGTCCCCCGAAGCTCGAGGTTGAGGCCGCAGTTACGCAGGCGTTCAAGGACTACAACGTTGTCGGCTTCTACGCCGACCCGTCCGCAGGGTGGGCCGGCGAAGTCAAAACGTGGGAAGCGACGCACCTGAAACGCCTGAAGGTGAAGATGACGGTCGCGGAGCCGATCCGTTGGCGGCAGAAGGATGTCACCCGCACCTGTGAGGCCTTCGACCAGATGTATTCCGCGATCACAGCGGGCGAGATCACCTTCGACGGGACACCGGACATGATCCGCCATTTCTTGAACGCCCGCCGCGACCCGCGCCGCGCCGGGTACGTGTTGAAGAAACCCGACGACGACCAAGACTTCTCAAAAATCGACCTCACCTGGGGTTCGATGTTCGCGTTCGCGTGCGGCAACGATGCGCTCGGTAAGGGCGTCACGAAGCAGGCCAGGCGCATGCCTAGACAGATTGCTTAGACGGAGGTTCGGATGGTAGCCGTTACCCCCGATGAGTGGCTCCCGATTCTCACGAAGCGGCTTGATGCTCGGATGCCTCGTGTGTTGTTGCTGCGCCGGTACTCGAACGGGGATGCCCCGTTGCCGGAGATGAGCCGCAATACGAAGAAATCTTGGGAGGCGTTCCAGAAAAGGGCACGCACGAACCTGGGCGGTTTGGCGTGTGCCACGATCGCGGGTCGCATGGTCCCGTTGGGCGTGAATGTGGGAACCAGTAACACCGGCCCGGGGGTTGAGGCTGCCCGGAAGGTGTGGCGCGATAACCGGCTCGGGATTGTGTTCGCGGATGCGATCTGGAACATGCTCTCCGTCCGCACCGGGTATCTGATCACGGGGATGGGTGCTGGTGGTCCGATTATCACCTCCGAGGTACCTGAGCAGGTCATCACGGCCCCGGATCCGGCGCAGCCGTGGCGGGCGCGGGCCGCGCTGAAGGCGTGGCGTGACCCCGACGATGGCAACGATCACGCTTTGGTGTGGGTGCCAGGCGTGCGGCAGGCGTACGTGCGCACCTCGAAGACGACGGGCGGGACGCCGCGTCCCACGGTCGAGGGCGATTGGGCAGCCGATGGTGACCCGGAAGAGTATGTGGGCGCGGTGCCGGTGTATGCGCTCGACAATTTCAACAATGAGGCCGAGTTCGAGCCTCACATTGATGTCATCGACCGTATCAACCTGGGGAAGCTGCAACGTCTTGTCACAACGGCGATGCAGGCATTCAAGGCGCGCGCGTTCAAGGGTCTCGATTCCAAGGATGAAGAGGGCAACGACATTGACTGGGCGGAACGGCTGAACTTCGCCCCCGGTGCGATCGTTGACCTTCCCGAGGGCATCGACATTTGGGAGTCGGACGCGGTTCTGATCGACCCGCTGCTGAATGGTGAGAAAGCGGACCTCCGCGACTTCGCGGCCGTCATGCAACTGTCCCTCGACGTGTTCGTGCCCGACAATCAGTCCGGCACTGGCGCGCAGAACGCACCGAAGGGTGAGATTCAGAAAGCGAAGGACCGTATCATGCGCGCCGGCGCATCGATGGAGGGGGCACTGCTTTCCGCCCTGCGCATTCTCGAGCTCGATGACGGGTCCACCGTTGAGGTGCTGTGGGAGCAGCCGGAGCACATCTCGTTGACGGAGAAAACGCAGGCCGCATCGCAGGCGAAAACGGCGGGGCTATCTCAGGCGTGGGTGAACCAGAACATCATGGGCCTGTCGCCGGATGAGATCCAGCGTGAAGCGTCGGAGAAGGCCGGGGAATCGCTGATGCAGGCCGCATTCGCGGTGCCTCAGCAGGTGTCCGCGAATGCCTGACACGCTCACCCCAGCCTATTTGGCTTCGTCCGCGAACCTGTCGCGTCAGACCGCAGCGTACGCACGCTCGTTGTGGGTGAATTCACCCAACTACTACGACGCCGACATTGACACGATGGTCGCCCATCTGACCCCAGTGGTTCAGGCCGGTCAGATGCAGCAGGCATACCTTGCAAACGCTTACTCATCCCAGTACGCGAACGCGAACGGTGTCGCTTGGCGGTCAACTCCTGTCGACTATGACTCGATCATCAACTACCGGGGTATCGCACCCGATGTCGTGTACCGGCGTCCTGCCGTGCAGACGTACACGGCCCTGTCCCGTGGCGTCGATTATGACGCTGCGATCGCGCAGGGACTGTCAAGGCTTCTGAGCATTGTGCTGACCGACTTGGAGCAGTCCGCGAACAGGCAAGCCCAAGCTGCACTTGACAACTCCGGGTTTGAGTATTTCGAGCGTGTGCTCACGGGTGCCGAGAATTGTGCGTTCTGTGTGATCGCTTCCACGCAGGTGTACCACCGCGGAAACCTGCTCCCCATGCACCCTGGCTGCGATTGCAAGACCCGGGGCCTGAAGTCGAACCGGAACCCGGGGAACGTGGTGGACCCGGATCTTCTCGAATCCACCCATCAGGCCATCATCCAGAAGTTCGGCGGCACCGATTACGGGGCACGCGATCTCGGTTTGGGCAAGTTTTCGCAGTCGAATCTCAGCGACTTCACCGATCTCATCGTAACCAACACGCATGGCGAGCTGGGTCCGGTCCTCGGATGGCGCGGCGATAACTTCACGGGTCCGTCCGACCTCCACTAAGACTTCCCGCTTCCTGCGGGATCGGGTCACCGAAACGGTGATCATCACACTCCGAAACGGGGAAACGCTATGCCGAAAACACCGGAAGAAATCGCAGCAGAAGAGGCAGCCGCAAAGGAAGCCGCCGACGCCGCGAAGGACACGGACACACCTGAAGCGAAACTCGCCGCCGCGCTGGCGGATGCCGAGAAGTGGAAGGCGCTCTCAAAAAAGAACGAGTCTCGGGCCACGGAGAACGCCGAGAAGGCGAAGAAGTTCGATGAGTCCGAGGAAGCCAACAAGACCGAGCAGGAGAAACTCCAAGCTCGAGCCGAGGCTGCCGAGAAGAAGATCGCGGAACGCGAAGCGAAGGACGCCGCTGCCGAAATGGCGAAGGACGTCGCGAAGGAAAAGGGAGTGCCCGCCGAGGCGCTCCGCGGATCCACTCGCGAAGAACTCGAGTCCCACGCCGACCAACTCGCCGCGATCCTTCCGAAAACTCCCGCTGCACCATCTGCGGATGGTCAAGGCGGAACCGGCGATCCAATCGGTGAAGGCGAACTGTCCGCCGCCGACATTGTGGCGGCTGTCACAAACAAGTAATCCCCCCGCAAGTGTTCGCCATGAACACCCTGCGGTCCAAACCCCAAATTCCAGGAGGAAATCATGGCAAACATTTTCGTGAAGGGGACGAAGTTCGCCGCTACGGCGCTCGCCCTTCTGCAGCGCGAGCTCAAGGCTCCGTCGCTGTTCGTGAACAAATACAGTCGCACCGACTTCATGGGTGCGGAGGGCGATGTCATCAACATCAAGCGTCCTGCCGTGCTCGTCGCCCGCGACAAGGGGTGGCGCAACGATGACGCGATTGTCATCGACAACCTTGCGAACTCGAAGATCCAGGTGTCCCTCGACCATCACATCTACACCGCAGTCGCGCTGTCGCCGGAAGAGGAAACTCTGGACGACATCGATTACGTGCGCGATGTGCAGGTCCCGCAGGTTCGCGCGATCCTCGACTTCTTCGAGAACCTCATCGTCGGCGTCCTGTCGGCAGCCACGTTCGTTTATGGTGTCGTGTTCAACACGTCCGCGACGGACGGCACGGAGGATCCCCGCAAGGTTGCCATTCAGGCCCGGAAGCTCGCGCAGAAGGCCCACTGGCCGCTCGGCGGTCGGTACTGGCTGGTTGGTGCGGATGTGTCCGCGGCGATCGCGTCGTACACGAAGCTCCTCGACGTCGACACGGCCGGCCTCCCCGAGGCTGTCCGTGAAGGTGTCGTCGGTCGTCTGTCTGGGTTCACCATTGTGGAACTCGACGCGCTTGACGATGACGAGTCGTACTTCGTTCACGAAACCGCGCTGGGACTGGCTGCGGTCGCCCCGGTGGTTCCGAATGGTGTGACGAAGGGTGGTGGCGTCGCTGCCGGCAACGGTATCGCTGTCACCCAGCTGTGGGACTACGACTCCGACCACCTGAAGGACCGTTCCATCGTCCACCTGTTCGCGGGTGGAACGCCGATCCTCGACCCCGAGGTTGACGCGACGGGCGCGATCGTCCGCGACGAGGACGACAACGTGGAACTGAAGTTCAAGCGGGCCATCAAGGTCACGTTCGGGTCGACCGGTTCTGACAAGCAGACGTTCACCCTCACCATCACGGGTACGCCGACCGGTGGCACGTTCACCGTCACCGTGGACGGTGAGACCACGGATGCGATCGCCTTCAACGCGACCAGCGCAGTGCTCACGTCTGAGCTCAACGAGCTCAGCACCGTGTCCGGTGCGGCGGTCTCGGGCGGCACGTTCCCGGGCAACGCGAAGACGGTCACCCTGGACGAATACTCCGCGGTCTCCGCGACGGGTTCGTTCACCGGTGGCACCTCGCCTGCAATCACCGTCTCCTAGCCGGTAAGGGGTCAGGGTTATGACTGTTACGCAGCTCGCATCGACGACCGATGTTGAGGCGGCGATGGGTCGTGCCCTGACCTCTGACGAGAGCTCGCGGGTCGGGGCGATTCTGGATAAGGCTTCCGAGCTTTTCCGGCGTCGCTCCGGCCAGCAGTTCACTCCCGGAACTTCGGATGTGCGATTGCGGGTGCTGGGACGGAAAGTCACATTGACGCAACGCCCGATCGTGTCTGTGGAGTCTGTGCGGAACGACGGCGAGTACAACCAGATTGCGGTTCCGTTCTCTCTCGACGGATCGATCCTCTGGGTGGACGGTTCCTGCTCGGGCGGATTCGTGCGTGTCGCGTACACGCACGGTGGCGAAGTTCCCGATGTGGTTCGCCTGGCCATCGCGGATCTGGCACGGCGGGTTCTCTCCATTGACCCGAATGCCGTCACCGGGCTCACACAGCATGGGGAAACCACGGGCCCTTTCTCGAAACAGGACTCATATGCCACGTGGGCGCAGGGTGGTCAGACGATGTTGTCTCCCGATGATCAGGCCCTCGCGGATAGTTTCAAGATCAACACTGGCGGTCTTATCGTCCAAGGCGGGTACAGGCGCGAATTCCATGGGTGAGACGGTCACCAAAATCAGCAAGGTCGAATCGGGCGAGGACCGGTACGGCAAGCCAACTTTCACGGACACCGAAACCACTGTTGACGGTGTAGCCGTCGCCCCCGCAGCATCAACGGTGGACCCGCAGACCGGTGCGACGATCACCACCCAGGGGATGATCCTCTACCTGCCGGCCACCGTTTCTTCCGCTGTCGATGACCGGTGGCGTGTGCGTGGTGTCGTGTACGAAACCGAAGGCGCTTCTGCGGACTGGCGATCCTTCTACAGCGATGACCTGCCCGGGAATGTGGTGCAGCTCAAAGAGAGCGGGTTCGTCAATGTCGAAAACTAAGGTTGTCCTCAACCATCAGGCCATCGGTGAGCATGTCATGGCATCGGCGGGCATGGCCGCGAGGATGGCGGTCATCGGTGAAGGTGTCGCCTCGAAAGTCCCGAACGGGAAGATCGATCTCGTCGTTGAAGCAGTTCGGGGCGGCGGTTCCCGTGTCCGCGCGCGCATCTCGAATGGCACCACACAAGCTGAGGAAGCTCGTAGCAATGAACTGACCACAGCCCTGTTCAGCACAATTCCCACGGCGAAGAAGACCCGATGACAGGCGTCCTGTACGGCGACATCGTTGCCACATCCATCAGCAAACTGCAGGGGCTACTCGATGCCCGGCAGGAGGCGTACGCGGCGGACGTGAAGGTGTCGAACAAGGTCATCGCCGGAGTCGCCCGAATGGTGACGATCGAGTACGCGGGTGGGCCGGGCGATACTGACACGCTCGATGACACCTTCGAGGCGGTCAACGTGTACGGCACCGATGAGGCCGACTGCAACGACCTGACCCGCATGGTTCGCGCTCTCTACACGGGGCGCGGGGTGGGAACCATGTGCGACGGTCTGCCGATCACCCACACAGCGTTGAATACGGGCGCAAGCCCGATCCTGAATGGCACCTCGAGCTACCAGTTCCGGATGGTGTTCCAGGTGCAGCACCGGGGAGTGAACCTCTAACTTTTTCCGTATCGCTCGAGGAATCGGCGGATCACCTCGGAGAGGTTTTCGCCCTTCCGCTCCGCGGCTCGGTGCGCGGCTTGCCAGACCGACTCTGAGACACGAACTGATCTGAGCGGCATTGGGTCACGAGGATTCACTGGGCGCGCTTCTCAACTGCTTCGAGGATGCGCACAACGTCCGTTCCGAAGCCTCGGACGGCCCGGATGAGCACGGCCGTGGCTCCCGCTAACGCACGGGCGGTTTGGACGATTTCGGCCCTCTCGTCCGATGTCAGAGCGAGCGGTTGCCGTCTGGTCTTCGTGATCAAGTACTTGGTCCTGCTGAGTGTGATTGTCATGACTCCAAGAATACAGACGTATATACGTTTGTCAATACGAAATCTTCTCCTTCCGCGCGCAGGAGATGCACCAGCGCACCCTCGCGCACTCATCAATTGGAAGGAGTCATCACATGACTTTGGATAGCAGCAACGTTCGCGTCGCCGTCACAGGGGCTTGGTATGTGGCTCCGACCTCGGCAGACGCACCCACGGCGGCGGATAGCGCTCTCGGAGACGACTACACGGACCTCGGGTACCTGTCCTCGGACGGCACAACGAAATCCACCGACCGCAGCACCTCGAACATCACCGCATGGCAGAACGCAGCGAAGGTTCGCACGGTCGTAACCGACTCCGGCGTGTCCTTCCAGTTCGTTCTCATCGAAACCACTCGAGACGGCGTTGGTCTCTACACCGGCTCAACGGTCGACGAGAACGGCAAGGTGTCGGTCGATCCAGGCCGGACCGCGGGCCGCAGGAAATTCGTGCTCGACGTCATCGACGGTGACGAGATCCGCAGGATCTACATTCCGGAGGGCGAGGTTGTCCAGGCACCCGGTGACCAGTCATTCACATCCGGGGATGCGATCGGATACGACATGACGATCGACGGATACGCGTCCGCCGAACTCGACGGGGATACATACGTGGAGTTCATCCCGGGTCTCGCAACTGTGGAGCCGGTCGTTGCGACGATATCCACGGCGTTGCCGGCGTCGAAGACCACCGGCGACATTGTGAAGCTCGTCGGTACCGGGTTCCAGTCGACGGTGTCGATTACGGTGGGCGGGACGGACGCGCCGACGTTCGATGTGGAGTCGGACACGGTGATCTACCTGACGATTCCGACTGTCTCGTCTGGGTCGAACCCGATCATCGTCACGAATGCGGCCGGTGCGTCTTCGGCCAAGTCGTACACGACCACCTAACAGGGCTGGGGTGGCGGGGCGCGCGGCTCCGTCACCCCTTCTCACATTCCGCGCACAACCGCGCACCGCGCAAAGGAGCACCATGTCAGACACACCAGTGGCAACAGTCCAGATTCCGGCGAAGTCCAAGCCCCCACTCGACGTCGAGTATGGCGGCGGCGTTTACCGCCTCCCCGGACGTATACCGCCAAGCCTTCTCACCGCCCAGGCGCAGATCAAACGTCCAACGCTGACGACGGCGGCGCAGAAAGAGGAATACCAGAAGCAGGTTGGGGCGGTCGTCCTCGCCGCGTTCTTCGAGAACGTGCTGCCCGACGACTTCCAGAACGTCATCGACCTCGAAGACATCGAACCCGTGTTCAAGGCATGGAGCGACCATGTTGAACTGGGAAAAGCGCCGAGCTCCACGGACTCCTAACCGAGCATCCGCGGGAGCTCATCTACGAGCTGCGCAAACTGGGGTGGTCCCTATCCGATATTGGGGACAGCGTTTCCGTTTCGGAGGTAGCTGACTGCATCAGCATCGCTGCCTCCGATCCGGTCTCCCCCCTGCACGCGAAAATTCACGGCTGGGACTACCCGGTGTCTCGTGAGTGGATGATGCTCGCGAACATTTACGATTCGTCCGAAGCAAACAGGTTGGGCAAGAGGTTCAAGCCTCTTCACCGACCGTGGCCGGTGAAGGACCGTGAGAAGTTGGGCCACACCGATCTCTCGCCGGACGCTGCTCGCGAGCTACTCAGACAGAACCGCGGCTAGAACGGTCAATGCATCACGCCGCCGCCGTTTAGCGATGTTTTCCGAGCGGCCTCGTTCTTACGGGCTTCCTTAGCAAGGCGCTTCGCCCTCTTCGCCTCGAGATGGTTTTCTCGGGCTTCCTTGCGGATCTCGGCTGAGGTTGCGCTCCTAGCGCGGAGATTGTTCATCCGCTCGGCAAAAAGCGCCTTGCGCGCATCCTCACGGCGCACGTGATCGGCAATGCGTTCGTCTCTCGACCTCATCTGCAAAGCATCCCACGGGGCTGCCTTACGCGCACCCCAAGAAAGGCGGTGGCTCGATGTCGGAAGATGCCGTCGCATATGTGTCCGTCGTCCCGACATTTCAGGGCGGCGGGAAGGCGATCGAGTCGCAGATCGATGGGGCGAACGTCGGTCAGAACATCGGCAAGTCGGTATCTGGCGGGTTCCTCTCCACGGTTGGAGGGATCGGCCTCGGCATCGTCAAGGTCGTCGGCGGTGCGGTCGCTATCTCCGGTGGTCTGATTGCCGGACTTGCATTGAAGGGCGGCATCAGCCGGGCGCTCGACATCCAGGATGCGGAAGCGAAGCTGACAGGACTTGGTCACAGCGCCAAGGACATCACCGAGATCATGAACGACGCCACGAAGTCAGTGACGGGCACCGCGTTCGGGCTTGATAAGGCGGCAACCGTAGCCGCTAGCGCTGTCGCGGCCGGCATAAAACCGGGCAAGGATCTGAGCCAGTACCTGACCAACGTTGCGGATGCAGCCACCATCGCGGGAGTGTCCCTCGATGGCATGGGCAACATTTTCAATACCGTTCAGGCCAGCGGCAAGGCTTACAACCAGCAGCTCGAGCAGTTGTCCCAGCAGGGCATCCCGATCTACCAGTATCTGGCGAAAGAACTAGATACGACGGCGGATGCGGTCTTCATGTTGGCGTCGAAGGGGCAAATTTCTTCTGCCGCATTCGGCAAGGCCATCCATGACAATGTTGGCGGTGCCGCCCTCTCGAGCGGTAAGACTGCGCGGGGCGCGTGGGACAACGTTGAAGCGTCTCTGAGTCGTCTCGGCGCGGCATTTGCCGGACCTCTGATCGCCGCGGCACCAGGTCTCTTCGTCGCTATCGAAGGCGCGGTCGACCGGGCCAACAAGGCCCTCACTCCCTACATCGCGAAGCTTGACAACTTGCTCGTGCCAGCGATTGCATCCCTCACGACATGGATCAATGGCATTGATTTCGGCACTGTGGTGACGAAAATAGCTGGCTTCTTCGGAAGCATCAAGGATGCGGTCACCGGCACCTCGAATTCGATTCATGCAGGAGACCTTTCTGGTTTCTTCACCGACATTGTCGCCGTCGCGAAACCTATGGCTCCCGTCGTTGTGGATGTAGCAAAGGGGCTCGGTTCCATCGCGGGATCGATCGGGCAACTCATCGGCGCGGGCATCGGCATTCTGCCGCCGATCATCAACGTCCTTGCCGGGGCTCTCGGTTTCCTGAGGGACAACAGCGGTCTCATCGCCCCGCTGCTCATCACGATTGCTTCGGCAATGCTGCTCTACAAGGCATCCCAGATCGCGGCGAACATTGCCGCGCTCGCCTCCATCCCGGCCTACACGGCTCGAACTGCGGTTCTCCTCGCAGGACTGCCCGCGACGCTCGCGAACGCCGCAGCTACCAACGTAAGCACAGCCGCTGTGGAAGGAAACACCGGAACGCTTGTCGCGAGTGCAGGGGCGTGGATCGCTGCGAAGGTAGCTACCCTCGCTGGGGCGGTGGCGACTGGTGTCGCTACGGCTGCTCAGTGGCTGTTCAATGCTGCGCTGGATGCGAACCCGATCGGGATTGTGATTCTGGCGATTGCCGCCCTGGTGGCCGCGATCGTGTTCCTCGCGACCAAGACAACGTTTTTCCAAACCGTGTGGAAGCAAATGGTCGCGGTCGCCGGCGCGGTGTTCAGCTTCCTTTGGACGAATGTGGTCCGCCCAACCGCCCAATTCTTTGTTGATGCCTTCAACAACATCGTTCATGTCGTCCAGTTGTTCAATTCGATAGCTGGCAGCGTCTTCGGCGCAGTGGGGTCGGTTGTGAAGGGTGCATTCTCCGGTGTCGTTTCGTTCGTGCGCGGGATATTCAATTCGATCACCGGGCTAGTGAACGGCATCATCGACGGAATCAATTCCGCAACGTCGGTGGCTGGTGTGATCGGTATCCATATTGGGAAGATTCCGCACCTGCCGCGCCTCGCCGCGGGTGCTGTGGTCAGCCCCACGCCTGGCGGGACTGCTGTGACCATTGGTGAGGGACGGTGGCCCGAAGCCGTCGTGCCCTTGTCTCCGAAGGTTCTCGACCAGATCGGCGGCTCGGGGCCGGGCAAGGGGATCAACGCGCCCATCACAATCTACGAGGCCACGAACGCCACAGCGGTTGGGCAGTCGATCGTGCATCACCTCGTCGCGCTGGGGGCATGAACATGGTTTCCATTACGGACACGCCCTGGAGGTCTCCTATCCAAATCGGTTCCGTCATCTTCAACACTGTTGACGACAACGGAACCGCGTGGGATGCGTCTCTCTTCTCAGGTTGGGGCACGCCGGCCCCCACATATGCTCCGGTGCAGAAACCGCGCTCGTCTGGGTTCTGGTCGGGTGACTCGTTCTCCGGTGGTCGGGTGATGACTCTTTCGGGGTGGATAACGTCAACCTCGCGCGAACAACACTCCCGCGACTGGGACACCCTCATCCGCAATGCGCCCAAGGCGAAAACGTTGATGCAGGTGTCGGAGTTCGGGCGTATCCGGTGGCTGATGGTACGCAGGTCGGCCGAGATAGTCCGAACCGATCACAACGGGCTTTCGTCCGAGTTCACCGTTCAGGTGACAGCGGATGACTGGCGGAAGTTCAGCGATCCGCTGACAGGTTCGACCGGTCTGCCGGCATCATCGGGTGGCTTGACGGTTCCCTTCACGGTCCCGTTCACCATTGCCGCGATGACGGTGTCAGGGCAGGTCAACCTCTCGAACTCGGGTGACGAAACCGGCCCTGTCACGATGCGCATCGACGGACCCTGCACGGGCCCCGTAATCACACATGTTGGGTCCGGGTTGGCGTTGACGTTCGCGAGCTCGCTGGTGCTCCACACGGGCGAGTGGCTCGACATCGACATGGAAAAGCACACGACGTTGGCGAATGGTCAGTCGTCACGGAACGGCTACATCACTTCCCGTGGTTGGTCTGGTTTCGAGCCCGGGGCGAACACATGGGCTTTCACGGCTGCGTCATTTGATGCGGGCGCTCTGCTGACGGTCACGGCGACACCCGCTGATGAATAACTTGGAGGTTCATTGTGGTTGACACAATCGGTTGGGCGAACGCTGTATCTGGTGCGCCGTCGTACACGGGGCGTGCGCTGCGTCAGTTGAATGGCGTGAATCTTGCTGGTGCGGTGTCTGGTCGACCTTTGGGGGTCCGTTCCGGGGTTCGCCCGGGCACCCCGACGACGACGGTGACTGCGACGACGACGACGTGGACTTGCCAGGCGTTCGGTGGTGTTGCGGATGTGATGGTCGCTGCGGAGTCGGGTGGTTACCCGTTCGCGTTCGATGCGGTCGCGACGGGGTCGATGACGGCGGCGGATGCCTCCAACCCTCGGGTTGATCTTCTGTATGTGCTCATCACGGATCCGGAGGATGGGGCAACCACTCCGACCGCGCACCGCACATACCTCGCTGGGACTGCTGCGGCGTCTCCTACCGCTCCGGCGACTCCTGCTGGTGGTATCCCGATCGCTCAGATCAACGTCCCGAAATCGGGCGGTGGTTCCCCAACGGTCACATGGGTGGCGCAGACGGCAGTCGCGGCCGGCGGTATTCTCCCGATCGACACGCTCGCGCACCTGAACCTGATCACGGGAAGTAAGGGCAGCTACGCCGAAGTCACCGCGGATAGCACCAACAACGGACTGTATAAGTGGTCGGGTGCAGCATGGGTGCCTGCCGCTGGTGGTCTTCCCGATCCGGTCATTTTCGGATCGGATGTTTCTCGGTCGATCACCGCAACGTCGTGGACAACGATGAACAGTGCGACCCGGAGCAGCATTACCGTCGCCCATGATTGCTGGGTTGAGTTCATTGTGCAAACGTGGATATCGGCGTCGTCGGGAAGCGTCCAGGTCGGCCTTGCACTGTCGGGGGCGACCACGCAGGCCCCCGATGGTCCGGGCGGAGGTTTCACGGCCATCACCTCGAGCTCGACCGCTCAGAAGTCGGTCGCCCATTATGTGGTGAAGCTCACCGCGGGGACCACGAACCTTGACGTGCAGGCTCAGCGCACCGGTTCGGGAACCTGTATCGCCACCGACAACTGGTGCACTGTGGTGCCTCTCCGGTGGGCGTAGATGGGTTACTCGTGGGTGTCGACGGAGATCCTCACCGGGGAGATCATCGCGGACCTGCCGCTGCTTGATGTGCCGTACGTGAGTCGATCGATCGGTCTTTACGACACCACGACGGGGAACCTTCCGATCGCGACTGAGTTCGCGCCGGAGAACTGGCAGCGTGCGATCCTTGAGGGTGGCTCCAACCTGATCCTCCTGCAGGACAACCCCGACGATCCTGCACATGGCATCCCGATCTGGGGCGGGATGGTCACCTCCTCAACCCCTGACCACACAGATGTTGTCCCGCTGTCTCTCGCCACCCTCGAGGCGTACATGGATCGCCGCTACGTCGGGGATGTGACGTTCACCTCGACAGGGCAGAACGACATCGTCGCGGCACTGATCGCCGCATATGTGGTGACCGGTCCGAACGGCGGCATCCCCTTGCGCGTCCAGTACGCCACCGCAGGGGCGGGGAAACTGCGGGACCGGACCTACGCCGACTCCGACGACAAAACCGTGTACTCGGCCCTCACGGACCTCATGGGGGTCATCGACGGCCCTGAGTGGACCATCGAATGGGAGTGGCAGCACAACCCGGAACGCATCACCCCCGTGCTGTACGTCGGTGACCGGATCGGCAACCCCGTCACCCCCGGGCTCGCAGCGAATGCCACCTTCGATATGCCCGGTTGTGTGAGCACCGCCTCCCTCGCGAGGGACTACAGCTCAGGCAAAGGAGCGAACACGGTCGTCGCGGTCTCCACCGCTGACGGGGATGTGCGCCCCCAGTCACCAGCCCAAATTCTGGACGACCCCGAACGCCCCACTTTCGAGTACCGGTGGACCCCCTCAACCTCCATCACCGACATCGACACCCTCACCGACCATGCATTGAAAGCCCTCGCTGTCCTCGGCCCCGGCAGTCAAACGGTGGCACTCGCTGCGGTTGCGGCCGACGCCCCACCGTTGGGTGTCGATTGGCGGCTCGGCGACGATATCGGTTACTCCCTCGGCGGTATCAACTCGGCCGGCGTGGAGACGGTTCCCGCGTTCCCTGGCGGCGTGGAGGGCACGGGGCGCGCGATCGGTTGGGAGCTGGATCTCACCGCAACCCCTGTCGTGATTCCCACTCTCGCATCAGCAAGCTTCTAGGAGACAATCATGGGCAACCCCGGCAACCCCGGTCAGTCACTCCCACCGGGGAAGGACTGGATCACCCGCAAATTTGCTGACATTGATCGGCAGATCAAAGAACTCGGCCCTTCGGTCGCACGCAGCTTCGCCGGAACGGTAGCGGACCTGCAAACCCAGCAGGCCGCTCTCGCTGCAGCGCAGGCAGACCTATCAGCCGCTGAGGCGACCCTCGCAACGACAGTCGCGACCCTCGCTGACCAGCAGGCGTACCTCGCCTCGCTGGCAACCACCTTTGCCACTGATACAGACCTGTCATGGAGTGGCAACGTGAACGACTCGAGTTGGTCGACGGGCGCAACGCTGAACTTCACATTCGCTCGCACGGTGACGCTTCTGGTCACCTTCACCGCTTATGTCCAGAACGTGACACCGACCGGCAGTGGGGGGGCGTCTCAAGGTGCCTACTACACCGGGAACTTTTCGGTCGACGGAACCATAGCGGGCAGGAGCATATCGTCAGGTTCCATCATGAGCGGCACCGCAACGGTGGGAGCAAACGTGGGGCCGAGCCTAAATCTGTCTTACCTGAACTCGTTGATCATCATATTAGATGCGGGAACGCACACCATCGCGAACACCTATAAGAGGCTCTCTGCGAATAGCTCGACCGCAGTTGGGAAGATGTCTTCCGGCGTTCTATCCGTTCAGGTCGTCAGCTAAAGACCTAATTGCAGGTAACGACGCCAAGGCTGGACGTCAATGCGTGCGACGCACAAGAGCGCACGTCCGCGAACGGTGTCCCCGGAACATCGGTTGGCGTCCCGCCTGACGGGATGCCTGTTTTCACTGGTGGCGCGGCGGGTGGCTCAAATATAGGCGTCTGCGTTGCACTCGGAGTCGGGTCAGGCGCAGCAGAACTCGAAGAAGGCGACGGGGCCGGGGCAGGGTCGGCAACTGGCGGCGCACTCGGGATCGGCGTTGAAGTCGTCACCGGCGCAGCGCTCTCGGTCGCCTGCGGCGTAGGGGTCGAATCGACTGCCGTCTGCGACGTGTCGGACGTGTTCGACGTCGTGTTCGTGCTGCCGCTTTGATCCGCGAGAGCCGCCCCGATGCCAACGAACGCGCCGCCCGCAATTGCGATAGCTGCGCCGCCGATGATGATGCCCTTGAGCCGCATTGTGACCTTCCCTCGTTAAGGGTTGTCACCTTACGCCGCGCATACCGCTCTGTCTAGACCCCCAAACGGCCAGCGCCGCAAAGCCCAAGCCGACACCCGACAACTCACCCCACCGAAGGAACCCGAACTATGACGAACACAATCACGAACTGGTGGGCGGCACTCCCCGTTGGGTTGAACTGGGACGGCCATAAAGCTGAAGGGCTCCAGGGCGGCACCGACTACGAGGACACCGTCGGACTGCCGATCAAATCCCCAGCCGACGGGACCGCATACATCGTCAACGACGGTCTGAACTCCGTTGAGGTTCAACTGGAGAACGGCATCATCGTCACCATGCGGGAGCTTGCCTCCCGTACCGGTTCGTTCCCCCGCCCGATCAAGCGCGGTGGAGTGATCGGAACAGGAGGACGCCTGGGGACGAAATGGCTTCACGTCGACGCGACCGTGAACGGTGTCCGTGTCCCCTTCGAGTCAGTCGTCACACCGGTCGTCAGCACG
Source organism: Galbitalea sp. (assembly GCA_036499165.1). Lineage (GTDB taxonomy): Bacteria > Actinomycetota > Actinomycetes > Actinomycetales > Microbacteriaceae > Galbitalea. Next base: position 17,666 of record DASYEE010000050.1, read on the forward strand.
GCAGGTGTCAGCAAAGTCACATCAGTAATCCCACCGGAGGTAGAAATGAAAGTCATCACCAACACGAAAAAGCGTTACTGGCTCCTGAGCCCGTACACCGCCGAAGAGATCAGCGGCGTCGACATCGCGATCTACGAGAAGCTGTACGGCGGTGCCGTGTCGATGGCGGACAGCAACTGTGACCGTGCGATCGCAGCGGCGAAAGCGCGCGGCACAGCCCTGAACAAGGCGTGACCGGCGTGCGGGCTCTCGCTAGTCGCTGGTTCCTCCTCATCGCGGAACCGCGCGTGCAACGAATCCTCCTCTTCGTCATCTACGTGTGTCTCGCACTTGGTGGCCTCGAGCTGGTTGCGACACCCCCGGGGAAGTTTCATGCCGTCCTCGGGTTCGGCCTCGTCCTCGCTTTCGGGGCGCTCGTGCTTGTCGCTGGCGTGTTCGGAGCCATCGCCGTACTGCCCGGCATCCGGTGGCTTGAACGCGCCGGCATTGTCGCGCTGTGGACGGGCCTGTTCATCTTCGAGGTCCTCGTAGCGGCGTTGCAGGCATCGACGATCAGCTTCATCTTTGGACTGGTCCTCGGGCTCCTGTTCGTGATCCGATTCATCCAGATCCGGCAGTACGCGCTCACCCCGAAACTCGGCTAGACCATTGGGCGGCGACAACTTCGATGGAGCGCAGACTCTGGTCTACGTAGTTGCCTCCCTCGGCTCCACGGGAGTTCTCGGCATAGTAGTTCGCGGCATATTCCAAACCGTCACCGGGAAAGCCGCACGCGAGAAGGCCCGGAACAACGAATACCTGGCCCGAAGCCTCGCGGATGCCGAAACCGCACGCAAGGCACAGGACAGCCGAGATGCTGAAGCGGTGAAACGCCGCCTCACGCAGGAGTACGCGTCCGAGCTTCGACGGCAGGCCATCGAGAACGGCTACACACCCGTCGACTGGCCCTCGGGCTTAGAGAAGACCCTCACATCCGCCGAGGTACGCAAACTGCGTACCAGCAAACCCACGAAGGAGAAATCATGACCGACCCCACCCCCATTGTGAAGCCCGACCTCTCGCAGGACACGCTCGGCGCGGCTGAATCCGCGATCGCCACCTCAGCCCTGCCCTTCATCCCCGCAAAGGTCCGCGCGACCATCTACACGGTCGCCGGCATCGTCGGTGTTGTGGCGCTGCCCGTCGCCGCGATCGTCGGCGGCGAGGTCGGAACAGTGCTCGATGACGTTGCAGCAGCCGCGGCGATCGTCTCAGGAGTCACGGCACTCGCCCACATCAGCTAGTAACGCTGCACGCCGAAACGCCCCGCACCTATATGGTGCGGGGCGTCTTTCGTCGTCTCAGCCGGTGCAGGTCACCGTCGAGTATGGGCCTTTCGACGCGACATTGGCGACCGTCTTCCCGTCGATGACGATCTTGCATCTTATGCTCGTCCCGGTGCCAGTGTTCTGCGCGAGCAGCACATCGTCAGTCGGCTCGAACGCAGCGCTTGTGATCGTGATTGTCTTCGTCCACGGGAACTTCGCCGCGGTGTCCTGCTGTTGCTTGATCTTCCCATTGTCGAGCTCGTCGTATGTGACCGACCCTGTCGTCCCGTTCGATGTGACGGTGTACTCGATGACGTGCTTATTCGCTACAGGAGAGGTGCCCGCGCATCCGGCGAGGATCAGCGGGACAGCGAGGATGGGCAGGAAGCGCCAGGGTTTGATCATGCGCTGACAGTAGCGCACCTGAGCTAAATTTAAACGCCCCAATTTGTGTGACTACCCCAGTGACAGTACAGTCCGACATGATGGGGGACGTGACCGACGATGACCGTGCGATCCTCGAATTCGAGGAAACCCACACCCGCGCCGATGGCATCAAACAGGGCCGCATCCGTCAGGTCTTCGGCATCTCCGCCGCGACCTACTATCAGCGGTTGAATCAGCTGATGGATGACCCAGCCGCTGTGGCGAGCTTTCCGGCGCTCGTGAAGAGCCTGCAACGACAGCGCGCCGAGCGGGTTTCGCGCCGTCTGAATAGGCGGTTTTAGAGCCTCGGCTACACTTTCGGCTACACCTGCGTCTTACTTCGGTACACCCCCCGGGACTTGAACCCGGAACCCACTGATTAAGAGTCAGTTGCTCTGCCAATTGAGCTAGAGGTGCTTGGCGGTCGCTCAAGAACGACCGAGAAGCAAGGTTAGCATGAGAGCAATCGATGAGCGAGTCGCGAGGAGACACCAGCATGACGGGGACGAAGTTGGAAGCCGGGGAGAGCGCGCCAGCCTTCACCCTCGATGACCAGGACGGCAAGGCCGTCTCGCTGGCCGACTTCGCCGGGAAGAAGACGATCGTCTATTTCTACCCCGCGGCATCGACGCCCGGCTGCACGACGGAGGCCTGCGACTTCCGCGACAACATCAATTCGCTGAAATCCGCCGGCTACCAGGTTCTCGGCGTCTCGAAGGATGAGTTGCCCGCGCTGAAGAGGTTCCGCGACGAGCAGGGGCTGAACTTTCCGCTGCTGAGCGACCCGACCCTCGAAGTTCACAAGGAGTACGGGGCGTACGGCGAAAAGTCGCTGTACGGCAAGACCGTGACGGGAACGATCCGGTCGACCTTCGTCGTCGATGAGAACGGCAGGATCCAGCTGCCGCTCTACAACGTGAAGGCGACCGGCCATGTCGCCGGCCTGCGCAAGAAGCTCGGGCTCGACAAGTAAGGCGCCAGCCTCACCTCCACCTTCAGGATTCGCGGAAGCGCGACGTTGCCGCCATCACCGGCTTCGTGAACACCAGCACGATGATCGCGAGCGCTGGCACGATCAGGATGACCGCGAAGATCACCGAGGTCGCCGCCTTCGCCTGGATGATGCTGATCGCGACCAGAACCTGCAGCACCTGCCACGCAACGGCCGCACCGCGAATCCACGGCTTGCCGTGAAGGGTCGAGCGCGCGACGAAGATCAGGCCCACGGCCGCGGCCGCAGCGCAGACGGCGAGAGCGACAGCGCTCGCGATCGAGTCCGTTGGGGCCGTGAATATCTCGACGACGAGATAGATCGCCGCACCGCAAAGTGCGATTCCCTCAATGAATAACAGGGCGGCAAGCACATAAAGGAGCCCGCGCTTCAGCCTTTCGCTCACAGCTACATCCCATACAAAACTATTGATTTGACTACGTCCATATGAGAGCCTATGTGAGGTTGATTTGATGCCCACAGAGTTGTGGGCGAGTCCCGACTGTTCATTCCCCTTCAGATTTCAGGCCTCCCGCATCAGGGTCGTCGGCCGATGCAAGTCTCGAACTTCGATTTTTCGTGGCGCTCACAATGAGGCCACACCGCTAGCAAGGAGCACCCCTATGGATTGGCGTGACAAGGCCGCCTGTCTGACCGCAGACCCCGAGCTGTTCTTCCCTGTGGGGAACACCGGTCCTGCCGTCGACCAGATCGACAAGGCGAAGGCCGTGTGCGCACGCTGCTCCGTGACCGAGATGTGCCTGCAGTACGCACTCGAGACCAGCCAGGATTCGGGCGTCTGTGGTGGCCTCAGCGAAGACGAGCGCCGCGCACTCAAGCGCCGCGCAGCGCGCGCCCGCCGCGCATCCTGACTCTCGCAAGCCCCTGAGGGGACGACTAGCTCTTCGTGAGCCAGTTCAGAGGCACGTTGATCGTGACCTCGGTTCCACTTCCGACGAGCGTGTGCCAGTCGATGGTGCCGCCCAGTTCGCCCTGGATGAGGGTGCGCACGATCTGTGTGCCGAGCCCCGCGCCAACTTTGCCCTCCGGCAGGCCGACGCCGTTATCGCGGACTTTCACGCTCAGTTCGTCGTCACTGCGCTTCGCGATGATCGCGACCTCGCCGTCGCGACCCGCGAGTCCGTGCTCTACCGCGTTGGTCACGAGCTCCGTGAGAGCAAGGGCGAGTGGTGTGGCGTACTCGCTCGGCAGGACACCGAAGCTGCCCGTCGACTTGGGGTGCACCGTCGTGTTGTGACTCGATGCCACCTCGGCGATCAGCAGCAGGACCCGGTCGAAGACGGCATCGAAGTCGACATTCTGCGACAGGCCTTCGCTCAGCGTGTCGTGGACGACGGCGATGGCGGCAACCCGGCGCATGGCCTGCCCGAGAGCGTCGCGGGCGACGTCATTGTGCGTGCGCCTGGCCTGGATGCGCAACAGCGACGCCACGGTCTGCAGGTTATTCTTCACCCTGTGGTGGATCTCGCGGATGGTCGCATCCTTCGTGATCAGCTCGCGCTCCTGGTGTCGCACCTCGGTGACATCCCGGCACAGCACGATCGCGCCGACCCGCTCGCCGCGGTTGCGAATCGGGATCGCGCGCAGCGAGACCGTAACACCACGGGCCTCGATATCCGTGCGCCACGGAGCACGCCCGGTGACGACAAGCGGGAGCGACTCGTCGACGACATCCATGCGATCGGCCAGCAGCTCTGTGGTGACCGCCGCGAGCGACTCCCCCTCGAGTTCGCCCGCGAAACCCATCCGGTTGAATGCAGACAGCGCGTTGGGGCTCGCAAACGTGGAGATGCCGTCGGTGTCGAGACGGATAAGACCGTCGGATGCGCGGGGCGCGCCCCTGCGCGGGGCACTCGGGGCGTCGAGATCCGGGAAGTCGCCGGAGGCGATCATCTGGAATAGGTCGTTGGCGCACTCGTTGAACGTGAGTTCCTGGCGACCGGGTGTGCGCGCCTCGCTGAGGTTCGTGTGCCTCGTGATGATCGCAATGGGAAACTCTGTCGTCAGCTTGCCGCTCGGCGCGATCCGACGCATGACGGGGACCGCCCGAACGCGAGTCGGCGTCTCCTCGTACCAGGTGGGCGTCGTCGAGTCGATGATGGATGCCGCCTCGAACGCCTCGGTGACCTGGCTCGCCCACTCCGGCTTGATGCTTTGGCCAACGAAGTCGCGGTAGAACAGGGTCGCGGAGCTCGAGGGCCTGGCGTGGGCAACGGCGACGAAGCTGTCATCTTTGCTTGGAACCCACAGCACGATGTCGGCGAACGCGAGGTCGGCGAGCAACTGCCAATCGCCCACGAGCAGGTGAAGCCATTCGATGTCCGCCTCGTCGGAGCGGCCCTGGGCGAGCACGAGGTCGGAGAGCGTTGACACAATCCAAGGCTAACGTCACACGGCCCGCGCGTGGTCCATGACGGCTTGCGAGGTGGGTTTATCCACAGCAGAGGAATCCACAACAAACTTCTCCACAGTCCGCGAGGGGACGCACGCAAAGAACGATCTGTCTGCTTTAGTTGCTTATCGCCGCCCCGCGGGGCGGATGACTGGTTCTAGCCATTCGACTACGGGAGCAACCGTGACGCCTGCAGCACAACCAGCGGAACGGCGTCCGAGCTTCGGAGCCTCGCTCGCACCAGCACGAGCAGCAGAACCCGCACCAGCACCCATCAAGGCGATCACACCTGCGCCATCGCGCGGCCGAATCCCGCTCAGCGAATTCTTCGGCCAGCAGCCGTCCGGTTCTGCGGCGCTGCCGGATCCGGCTCCCCTCGTCGACAACCTCACCCGCTGTGTTATCGAAATACTCGCGGGCGCCCGAGACCTGGAACAGGTCGCGCGCTGGGTCACCGACGACGTTTATCGTCACCTGCTGAAGCGAGTCGTGATTTCGTCGCGCGCCCGCAGCGCTCGCGGGCAAAAGACCGTCCGGCCGTGGTTCGGCCTCGGGTCGACGACCATCACTGAGCCGCGCGACGGCGTGGTCGAGGCCGTTGTTATCGTTCGAGGGCGCGCCCGCACGCGAGCCGTCGCCATCCGTTTGGAGGGTTTCGACTCACGCTGGCGCGCGACCGCGATCAACGTGTTGTGAACTTCTGTCCGCGCTGAGTAACCGGGCTGGGTAACCGGGCTGGGTATTACTTCTTGCGGTCCTGGGCGCGACGCTCGGCACGATTGGCAGGAGGTGCGGCGTTCGGATCGACCCGCTGGCCGAATGCTCCGCGCTGCTCGCCCTGCTGCGGCTGGGGCTGCTGCTGTCCCTGTCCCTGCGCCTGCTGCTGCGCGGCCGCCTGCTGGGCCGCGGCCTGCTGGGCACGCTGCGTTCCAGCCCGCTCGAGCTGGCCGCGCTGGTTGCGCACCTCGACCTCGCCCTGGTTGTCAGCGCTCGGGGCCGAGTAGCTGAGCCGCTCGGCTGGAGCGCCGCTCTGGCCAAGCCCTCGTGCCTCGACAGTCGGGATGGCGGCGATTGCGTCTCCCCCGCTGACCTCGACCTCGAGGTTGAACAGGAATCCGATCGACTCTTCTCGGATCGACCCCATCATCTGCTGGTAGAGAGCGAAGCCTTCGCGCTGGTACTCGACAAGCGGATCGCGCTGGGCCATTGCCCGCAGCCCGATGCCGTCCTTCAGGTAGTCCATCTCGTAGAGGTGGTCACGCCAGCGGCGGTCGATCACCGAGAGAACAACGCGACGCTCGAGTTCGCGCATGGCCGGCTCGCCCAGCTGCTCGGTGCGGCGCTCGTACGCGAGCTTCGCATCCGAGAGGATCTCAGCGCGCAGGAACTCGTCGGTGACCCGTCCACGGCTGCCTGCCTCGGAGAGCACCTCGTCGATGGTGAGCGAGATCGGGTACAGCGTGCGCAGCTCTGTCCAGAGGGCGTCGAAGTCCCAGTCGTCGCTGTGCCCCTCACCCGTGCGTGCATCGAGCACCTCCGCCACGACATCCTGGAGGAACTTCTGGATGCGGTCCTGCAGGTCGTCGCCCTCGAGGATGTGGCGCCTGTCGCTGTAGATCGCCTCGCGCTGGCGATTGAGCACGTCGTCATACTTCAGGACGTTCTTGCGGATCTCGGCGTTCTGGCCCTCCACCTGCGCCTGGGCGCTGCGGATAGCGCGCGAGACCACCTTCGACTCGATGGCGATGTCATCCGGGACCCCGCTTCGGCTCATCAGTGCCTCGGCCGCTCCGCTGTTGAACAGGCGCATGAGGTCATCCTGAAGTGACAGGTAGAAGCGGCTCTCGCCCGGGTCTCCCTGGCGGCCTGAGCGACCACGCAGCTGGTTGTCGATGCGACGGGATTCGTGGCGTTCTGTTCCGAGAACGTAGAGGCCACCGACCTCGACGACCTTGCCCGCCTCCTCTGCCACGACATCCTTCACGTGGTCGAAGACCTTGTCCCACTCGGCCTCGTACTCGTCAGGCGTGTCGATGGGGCTGTAGCCCTTGGCGTTCATCTCGGCGACCGCGAGGAACTCTGCGTTGCCGCCGAGCATGACGTCCGTACCACGGCCGGCCATGTTGGTCGCAACGGTGACCGCACCGAGACGGCCGGCCTGCGCGATGATGGATGCCTCTCGCGCGTGGTTCTTCGCGTTCAGCACCTCGTGCCGAACACCGCGCTTCGCGAGCATCTTGGAAAGGTATTCGCTCTTCTCGACGCTGGTGGTTCCGACGAGCACCGGCTGGCCGACGCGGTGTCGCTCGACGATGTCCTCGACCACCTGCGCGAACTTCGATTCCTCGTTCTTGTAGACGAGGTCGGGCTGGTCTTTGCGGATCATCGGCTTGTTAGTCGGGATCGACACGACCCCGAGCTTGTACGTCGCCATGAACTCGGCCGCCTCGGTCTCAGCGGTACCGGTCATGCCGCTCAGCTTCTTGTACAGACGGAAGTAGTTCTGCAGCGTTACGGTTGCGAGCGTCTGGTTCTCAGCCTTGACCTCGACGCGTTCCTTGGCCTCGATGGCCTGGTGGATGCCCTCGTTGTATCGACGACCGACAAGGATTCTGCCGGTGTGCTCGTCGACGATCAGCACCTCGCCATTCATGACCACATAGTCTTTGTCGCGCTTGAACAGGGCCTGGGCCTTGATCGAGTTGTTGAGGAACGAGATCAGGGGGGTGTTGGCAGACTCGTAGAGGTTGTCGATGCCGAGGTAGTCCTCGACCTTGGTGATGCCTGGCTCAAGGACACCAACAGTGCGCTTCTTCTCGTCGACCTCGAAGTCGACCTCTGGGACGAGCTTCGTCGCGATGTTCGCGAACTCGGTGAACCAGCGGTTCGCCTCGCCCGACGACGGGCCCGAGATGATCAGCGGCGTGCGGGCCTCATCGATCAGGATCGAGTCGACCTCATCGACAACCGCGTAGAAGTGGCCGCGCTGCACCATGTCAATCGACTGCCAGGCCATATTGTCGCGCAGGTAATCGAAGCCGAACTCGTTGTTCGTGCCGTATGTCACGTCCGCCGCATACATCTCGCGGCGCTCCTCCGGGGTCTGGCCGGAAAGGATGACGCCGGTCGACATCCCGAGAGCGCGAAGGATTCGCCCCATGAGCTCGGACTGGTAGCTCGCCAGATAGTCATTGACCGTCACGACGTGCACACCGCGGGATGCGAGCGCGTTCAAATATGCAGGCAGCACTGCGGTGATGGTCTTGCCCTCACCGGTCTTCATCTCGGAGATGTTGCCGAGGTGGAGGTTGGCGCCACCCATCAGCTGCACGTCGAATGGGCGCATGCCAAGCGTGCGCACCGCAGCTTCGCGCACGGCGGCGAACGCCTCCGGCAGCAGGTCGTCGAGCGACTCGCCGCCTGCGTAGCGCTCACGCAGCTCGACCGTCTCATTGCGCAGTTCGTCGTCGGTCAACGACTTGAAGTCGTCTTCGAGCTGATTGATCGCTTCCGCATAGTGCTTGAGACGACGCAGAAGTCGGCCCTCACCGACGCGGAGTGCTCGTTCGAGAACGTTGGCCACCGATTTACTCCCAAAGTTGATTGCTGTGCACACGAAGGTGCACCGCCGTACGCGGCGTGCGCGACAAAACGCTCGCCGTTCGTTACAGCGTCGTTATGCTACCAAGCTTGGGTGTGCAGGCGCTGTTATCTCCGCACAGCGGCCAGGGTGTCCGGTGCCGCATCCAATTCTTCGTCGAGTCCGATGACTCCGTAGTCCCACCCTTTTCGCCGGTAGACGACGCTGGGCCGACCGGATGCGCGGTCGATGAACAGGAAGAAGTCGTGACCGACCAGCTCCATGCGATCGACGGCGTCCTCCGTGCTGAGGCGCTCAGCGGGAAAGACCTTTTCGCGGATGACAACCGGTGAATAGACCTCCTCGTCCTCCTCGCCGTTCTGGATGGCAACGGTTCCCGTTGCGACCCGTGCGAGCAGGTCAGCCGACGCCGGAGTGATATCAACGACGTCGAAGCCGGCGGACGAGGCCTCACGCAGCGAGACCGGACGGTGCTGGCCGCGGTGCACCTTGCGGCGATCCTTCGCCTGGCGGATGCGCTCGATGAGCTTATCGATGGCGAGGTCGAACGCGACGTACTTGTCGCTGCCGGCGGATTC
>DASYEE010000051.1:0-1814 GCA_036499165.1 Galbitalea sp.
GTGCAAGAGGTGAAGGTCGGACTCCAGATTCTGCAGTCGCTCAACCTGCGCGAGCGCAAGCTCGAGATCGTGTCGTGCCCGTCGTGCGGGCGCGCCCAGGTGGATGTCTACACCCTGGCCAACGACGTGACGGCCGGGCTCGAGGGTATGACCGTGCCGCTGCGGGTCGCCGTCATGGGCTGCGTCGTCAACGGACCGGGCGAGGCCCGCGTGGCCGACCTGGGGGTGGCATCCGGCAATGGCCAGGGCCAGATCTTCGTCAAGGGCGAGGTCATCAAGACGGTGCCGGAGAGCGAGATCGTCGCGACGCTGATCGAAGAGGCGAACCGGCTCGCGGCCGAGATGCCGCCAGGCGAACTCGGTGCACCCGAGGTCGTCACCGTCTGAGCCTGTCGCCGAAACGTCACGAACTGCCGCTGCGGAGTGATATCAACGACAGTTAGCGACCGTTCGACCAACTGGGATGCCACCCTCGCGCGACGAGGGCCGTCGCGATCGTCATGTTGAGGTCCGCGCGGGCAGCCAGCAGTTCCCGGTCGACTCTGATGACGCGGTAGTCGGCCTCCGCGATCCTGTCCAGGCGTCTGATGTCGATGGCGAACTGGGTGGGATCCTCCGCGTGTTGGCGGCCCTCGTACTCCAGGACAACCTTGTACTCCGGCCATACCAAGTCGCCGTGACCTATGACTTGACCCGTGCTATCTCGCAGTACCGCGTTGACCTCCGGCTCCGGAAATCCCGCTCGTACCACCGCCAGGCGGAGGGTTGTCTCACGGGCGGAGTCCGTGCTCGCCCGAATCTGCGACAGCGCAACCCGGAGTCGAGCGGTTCCACGCCGCCCAGATCGCGCACGAACAGCCGCTGCAAGTTGCTCGAGATTTGCCAGGGGCTCACGCCTCCTCAGCAGACCGTCACCCATCACAATCAGATCATCGATGGTCAGCAGGCTGGAGCTCTCACACCATGCGTCGATCGGTGTCGAGACGGGCAGACCGGAAGGGGCGGTCACGCCCGCGGTCATGGTCGACGTGAGATGGCCGACGACTCCCGGGCGCCTCATCGCGCGCGCGACGGTGGTGGACGTCACGTGGAGACGTTGTTCAATGTGCCCTTCAGGCATGCGCATGCCCCAGAGTTCCGCGGCCGTGAGGTGGCTGAAGTGCTGGTCGACGCGCAGGAGTGGAGCAAGCGCTCGAGCGCGATCGCGAAGGCTGCTCGGTACCGACGTTGTGCGCGCTCCCCGAAACGGTCGACTCAGATCGGTGCGCCGGAGACGACTTGGGTTGACGCCGAAATTCAGAGCGGCACCTACCGTGAAGTCGCGGCCGAGATGCGGCGGTAGCGGCGCGGGGCGGACCATTTCTCGAGAGTGCGCTTCCCGTCGGGGGTCTGGCCATCCCGTCGCGAAGATGTGCATTGACGGCCTCTGCCTCCAGCTGTGAAGCATTCAAGTGCGTCGACGAACAGTCGCCAGTTGCCGCTCTGGCGCGCCACAAGCGACAGGTGGCGACGTTTCGGCGCCGGAAGTAGGGCGGCGTGGCCGCCGATACCATGGGCGGGTGCCCACACGCCTCAGCCAGCTCTTCGTCCGAACCCTGCGCGACGATCCTGCCGACGCCGAACTGATCAGCCACCGGCTGCTCGTGCGCGCCGGCTACATCCGCCGCCAGGCACCCGGGATCTTCGCGTGGCTGCCGCTGGGGCTGCGCGTTCGGCGCCAGGTCGAGCGCGTCATCCGTGAAGAGATGGCGTCGATCGGTGCGCAGGAGGTGCACTTTCCTGCGCTGCTGCCGCGTGAGCCCTACGAGGTCACC
>DASYEE010000052.1:0-7192 GCA_036499165.1 Galbitalea sp.
CGAAATACTTTCCGGAAAGTCAGCCCGCCGGTGATCCCACAAAGCGCTTGTTCCGCAGCCTAGTGTGGCCACTGGACGGAAAGTTTGCGGAAACATTCTGTTGCCACCTAGCGTAACCTGCGAACCCGTTGAGGGTCCCCACTTACACCAAAGTGATCGAGGAGGATCATGTTTACCAAACGAATGCGATTTGCGGGGGGCCTCGCCGCCGCCGCAACCGCTGCACTACTACTTGCGGGATGCTCGGGCAGCACCAGCAGCTCGAAGGGCATCACAGACCCGCACCCGACGGGCACCATCCAGTTCTGGACCCGGTCGGTCCTGGCTCCATGGGCGAAGCAGGTGGCCGCAGACTTCAACAAGTCGCAGAAGGCGCTGAAGGTCCAGGTGACATCCATCGACGACAACAACATCGACACCAAGCTGGCGGCGACGCTGCGCACGAACGATGTTCCGGATGTCCTGGCTCTCGACCCGGGGGATGCGATCAGCTACATCAACTCTGGCAACCTGCTCGACATCACGAAGGCGCTCGACGCGGATCCGACGCTGAAGGCCGCCATCTCCGGCCCGCAGCTCGACCAGGCGAAGTCGAAGGGCAAGTACTACGGCACCCCGGCCTTCCTGGACGCGTCGATCCTCACCTACAACACGGCGCTGTTCGCCAAGGCGGGAATCAGCGGCCCGCCCGCAAACCTCACCGACATGCTCGCCGACGCGCAGAAGATCCGTGCGCTCGGCCCGAAGATCTACGGGATCACGTTCGGCGGAGACTGCGCAGGCTGCCTCGCCTTCTCGGTTCTGCCGAACTTCTGGGTGGATGGCCCGCTCATCAAGGGCGACGACCTCAACAACCAGAAGGCGGGCGTGGCTGACAACGCCGGGCTGAAGTCGACCCTCGAGTTCTACAAGACCGTGTGGGAGGACGGACTCGCCCCGAAGAGCGATCAGTCTGAGAACGGGACGACCTGGACTAAGGACTTCGCGGTCGGGAACATCGGGATGGCGCCATCCGGTCTCGGCACCTACGTCAACGCGCCGGCAAAGGAGAAGGCGGACTTCGCCGTTGCCCCCCTGCCGACGGCCAACGGCGGCATCAGCACCTACCTCGGCGGCGGTAACTTCGGCATCACAGCGAAGTCGAAGAACCCAGCCGGTGCATGGAAGTTCATCCAGTACGCGCTCGGCAAGTCTGCACAGGAGACCCTGCCGGAGACCGGATTCGCTCCGGTGCGCAGCGACCTGCTGAAGGATGCGGCGTTCACGGCGAAGTACCCGTACGTGCTCCCCGGTCTCAAGGCGGCACAGACGGGATTCGGCCTGAAGACGAAGTACCAGGCGCCGCTTCTGAACGACGGTGCAGGCCCGTGGCTCGCGATGTTCCAGAAGGCTGTATTCCAGGGGGATGTCGACGGAGCGATCTCCGCCGGCCAGACAGGATTCCAAAACATCCTGTCCGGGAACGGGAGCTAAATGTCATCCCATACCGCGACGCTTCGCACAGAAGCGACTGCGATTCACTCGACGGGCGGGCGCCGTACCTCGGCGCTCGCCCGCCGGCGAGCCCGGACCGGATTCATCCTGACGATCCCGGCGCTGATCCTCGTGACCGGCGTCGTGCTCGTTCCGATCGGCTTCGCCATCTGGATCTCGTTGAATAACTGGCCGCTCTTCGGCGACATCAACTTCACGGGAATCACGAACTACCTCAAGATCTTCCAGGATCCGATTTTCCTGCAGTCGATCGGGTTCACGCTGCTTTACACGGTGGTCGTCACTCCTCCGATCCTCGTGTTCGGGTACCTCCTGGCCGCCTTCGTCCGCAGCAACCGGCCAGGCACGCGAATCTTCCGCACCCTCTTCTTCCTACCGACAGTCGTTGGCCTGACGACGCTCTCGTTCCTCTACTACGTTGAGCTTCGCCCCGGTTTCGGGCTCGTCAATGTCGTGCTCGGGGCGCTCCACATCACCGACGGCCAGACGGCATGGCAGCTCAACTGGGTCACCGCCCTCTTCGCCGTCAGCGCGCTCGTCGTCTGGTTTGCGACCGGCACCACGATGATGCTCCTCCTCGGCGGCATGCAGTCGGTGTCGGCGGAGATCTACGAGGCAGCCCTGATCGACGGCGCGAACGCCTGGCAGCGCGAGACCAGGATCACGTTGCCGCTGATCAAGAGGAACGTCGCAATGGCCCTGGTGCTGTCGGTGATCGGGTCGTTCCTCGCGTTCCAGCAGTTCCTCATCATCACCGACGGAGGCCCCGGAACCCAGACGACGACGATCGTGATGTGGGTCTTTCACAAGGCGTTCGTCGACCAGCAGGTCGGCGCGGCGACGGCCATGGGCGTCGTCGTGATGGTGGTCATTGCGCTGCTCACGAGCATCCAGTTGTTTGTCCTCCGGGAAAGGGACTCACAGTGACCGCGGTTCGCACCCGGGCCGTCGCGCCGACCCGGGGCACGAGACACGGGGGCAGCGGCGCCAACCTCGTGTTCATTACCGTCGGTGTCCTGCTATCGATCCTGTTCGCGGGGCCGCTCGTGCTCGCGTTCATCAGGTCGCTGCAGGATGAGTCGCAGATCGTGCAGGCGCCGAACGCCGGCAGCCTTGTTGGGTTGAGCTTCCAGAACTACATCACGATCTTCACGAAGCTGCCCTTCTTCCAGTTCCTCGGCAACAGCCTTCTCGTCTCTCTCGGCGGCGCGGTAGGTAACGCGGTGATCACCACGCTGGCCGGGTACGGGCTGGCGCGGTTCAAGTTCCGGGGGAGCGGGCTCGTCTTCGCCCTGATTCTTGTCGCGCTGATGGTTCCGTTCCAGGCGCTCCTGACGCCGATCTACCTCGAGTTCAACGTGTTCGGCCTGATCAACAACCGCCTCGGCCTGATCATCTTCTACGTCACGTTCAACCTGCCATTCGGCGTTTTCGTGATGCGGAACACGTTCGCCTCGATCCCTCGAGAGCTGGAAGAGGCGGCATACGTCGACGGCGACAGCGTGATGGGGACCCTCTTCCACGTGCTTCGGCCGATGGCCTTGCCCGGTGTCGCGACCGTGATGATCTTCACGTTTCTCGCCTGCTGGACCGAGTTTCTGGGCGCATTCACGTTCCTGACCTCCGAGGACAAACAAACGTTGCCCGTTGCGCTGCTCGGCCTGTCCGAGGGTTCGTACGGGCAGGTCAACTTCGGCTACCTGATCGCCGGAAGCGTCGTCTCGCTCGTACCGTGCGTCATCCTCTACGTCGCCCTCCAGCGCTACTACGTCCAGGGTCTCGCCGCTGGCTCGTTGAAGAGCTAGTCGACCATCGCTCCACCAGAACAAGAGAAAGCAGATCCATGACCAACCACGTGATCGCCCCACGGGCGACCGCATCGCGCGAGCTTGCACCCGGAGCCATTCGGCCCCGTGGCTGGCTCGAGCGGCAGCTTCGACTCCAGGCAACGGGACTCACCGGCCACCTCGAGGAGATCTGGCCAGACGTCGGCGGCGACAGCGGCTGGCTCGGCGGCGACGGCGAAAGCTGGGAGCGCGGCCCGTACTACCTGGATGGCCTGGTACCGCTTGCGTACGTGCTGGACGACGACGGGTTGAAGGCTCGGGCGCAGCGGTGGATCGAGTGGATGATCGGCTCGCAGGACAGCACGGGGTTCTTCGGTCCGACGGCCAACCGCGACTGGTGGCCGCGGATGATCGCGCTGAAGGCCCTCACGGCATACAGCGATGCGACAGGAGACGACCGGGTGGAGCGGCTGCTCCAGCGGTACTTCCGCTACCAGCTCGACGAGCTGCCCCGGCGACCACTCGCTTCGTGGGCCGCATCGCGAGGGGCCGACAACGCGCTGAGCGTGTGGTGGCTGCACGCCCGCACGGGCGAAGACTGGCTGCTCAAGCTGGTCGACCTGCTTGCATCGCAGACGCTCGATTGGGAGACCAATCTCGGCGGCGAAGTGATCACGGGGAAGGCTCGTGTCTTCTCCCACTTCACTCACGGGCCCAACGTCGCCATGGGGCTGAAGGCCGGTGCCGTTGCGATGCTGCGGGACGGCGATGAGTCTCACCGCGCACGGACCGAGCGCGGGATCGCCGAGCTCGATCGCTGGCACGGCCAGGTGCACGGCTGGTTCTCGGGCGACGAGTGGCTCGGCGGCCCGGATGCGAGCGCAGGCATCGAGACGTGCCAGGTCGTGGAGATGATGTTCACGACAGAGGTGCACTCGCGCGTGTTCAGGGGAGGCGTCTACGGCGACAGGCTCGAGTCGCTCGCGTACAACCTGCTCGCCGCCAGTTGTGACCCGTGGATGCGGTCGCACCAGTATCACCAGCAGCCCAACCAGGTGCAGGTTTCCGTTGCCCGTCGCGCGTGGAGCTTCGCGGGCGACGACTCGAACATCTTCGGCCTTGAGCCCAACTTCGGCTGCTGCACCGCGAACCTGCATCAGGGCTGGCCGAAGTTCGTGCGCTCGCTGTGGACAGTGGATACGGACGACGCGCTTCGGGTCGTGGCCTACGCACCGGCGGAAGTCAGCGCATCCATTCGGGGGGTTGGCGTCATGCTGAGCGTCGACACCGAGTATCCGTTCGAGGACACCGTGGTCATCAGGGTCGGCGTCGACGAGGAGGTGGACATGCCGCTTCGGCTGCGCATCCCCGCCTGGTGCACGGATGCCGAACTCGAGATCGACGGGCACGTGCAGTCGATCGAGACCGTCGACGGGTACCACACGGTCGACCGCGTCTGGCATGGCGGCGAGGTCATCTCTTTGCGGCTGCCCATCCGGCCCCGGGTCGTGAGGCGCGCGGGCCAGGCCGTTGGCGTTCGCGCCGGCGCCGTGCAGCTTGTGCTCGACATCCCGGAAAACTGGGTCGAAGTGGTTGGCGCACCAGGGCTCGGCGAATGGGAGATTCACCCGCGGAAGTCGTGGAACTATGCGCTCGACACGGCGGGATCGGATGACTGGACGGTCGCGCTGTCCGCGCCGGCCACTGTCCCCTTCCAGGCCGAGGCCCCGCCCATGACGCTCACGGTTCCGGGAGCGCAGGCTCGTGAATGGCGCCTGGCCGGGGCGGAAGCCGCCCCGCCGCCGCCCAGTCCGGTGTTCGACCTTGGTGCCATGACGACCGTGCGGCTCGTGCCGTACGGCTGCGCGCGCATCCGGATCAGTGAGTTTCCGGTCACCGGCGTGAACCTCGGAGGCGCCTGAATCAGGCTGCGGCCGCCTCGAGCACGGCATCGGCCCGCTCGGGGCTCCCGTCGGCGAGGCCGCGGTTGATGGATGCGCGGGAGACGAGCCACATCACGATTCCGACCACGAACACGATGCCCTCGCTCACGGTGAGTGACCAGATGATTCCGGGCAGTCCGAACCAGAGGTTGCCGAAGATCACGATCGGGATGAACACGATGCCCTGCCCGACCGACATGACGATCGAGGCGACCGAGCGACCGGTGGCCTGGAACAGCGAGGTGATGAGCCCGGCGAATCCGTTGAAGATCGCGGAGACCAACTGCGCGGTGAGGACAACGACGCCGATCGCGAGCACGGAGGGGTTCGCCGAGAACTGCGAGAAGATCTGGTCGCGGAACACGAAGACCGTGCCAGCGAAGACCAGCATGATCCCGCCAACGGCGACCGCGGATGCTCCGAGCGACGACCTGAGTCGAGCGCGGTCGCCCTTGCCGTACGAATAGGCCAGCAGCGGGAGCACGCCGATGGTGACACCCATCACGAGGAACTCCGGAACCTGGGCGATTCGCACGGCGACACCGAGTGCCGCAAGCGGACCGTCGCCGTAGATCGCGGCGAGATTGTTGAGGACGAGCGAGGTCACGATGAGGAAGGCAGACTGCAGCAACTCGCCGACGCCGACGCCGAAGACGGGCTTCAGCACGGTAGACGAGAGTGTGAACCAGCGCGGTGAAAGACTCACATTCTCGCTGTGACGCGCCAGCCAGTATGCGAAGTAGCCCACCGTGATGATGTTCGAGATGCCCATCGACAGGGCCGCGCCGGCCGGACCCCAGTGCAGCACGAGGATGAACAGGATGTCGAAGACGACGTTGCCGACCGTCGAGGCGATCAGCCCGATCATGACCTGCCGCGCCGCGCCCTCCGCCCGCACCAGCTGCTCAAGGCAGAAGGCGGCAGCGAGCACCGGGACGAAGCAGAGCATCACAGCAACGTAGGACGTGGTCGCGGAGACGGCGGCCGCATTCGCGCCGAGCACACCGACCAGCGGATGCAGGAGCAGCAGGCCGATCCCGCCGAGGATAGCGCCCGTGACGATCGCGCCCCAGAACGCGAACGACGAGACGTGCTTGATCTCGCCTGCCTTTTCGGGGGTGTGCTCGGAGGCTCCGAGTAGACGTGAGATGAGGGCGCCGCCGCCCGCGCCGAACACGCCGCCGACGCCCATCACGAGGCCGAGCAGCGGAGTACCGAAGGTGATCGCTGCGAGGAACGCCGTGTTGTGCTGGGAGCCGATGAAGCCGGCGTTGATGACGTTGTAGACGGCACCGACGATCATCGCTGCGGCCATCGGCACGCAGAGGTGGACGAGGGCGCGGACGATCGGTGCGGCGGAGAGGTACCAGCGATTGGTGCGGCCGACTCCGGATTCTGGATTGGTTGTTGTAGTCATGATTGCTCCTTGATGCAGGCTTTTGGGCGCGCCGACGAGGGCCGGCACGATGAGAGAAGGTTCGAGAGGATGCGCGGCGCGGCCACGCGGTTCGGTTACTACCGCGTTGGTTGCGGCAGCACCGAGGTGATCTTCGTGAGCAGGGTGTGGAGGGTTGCTCGCTCTGCGTCATTGAGCGGCGCGAGGAGTGTCTGTTCGGCTTCGGCCATCGCATCCTCGAATCCGACGATCAACTCACTTCCCGCCCGGGTGGCATAGACGCGCTTGCTGCGCTCGTTGCCGCCCTCGGTTCGGCGTTCGACGAGTCCGCGCGCCTCGAGCCCCTGCAGGAGGCTCGAGACGCTGGCGGCGCTGGTGCGCGTCATCTGGGCGATGTCGCGCTGGATCGCACCGGGGTTCTGCTCAAGGAAGCCGAGCGCGAAGGCCTGTTCCTGGCTGAGTTCGCGGGCGCGCACCCAGTCCTGCCCTGCCTTCATCTGGGCCCATCCGACCCAGCGGAAGAGTCCGAATATGCTCGTCAACTGCAGCTCCGGTTCGTTCATAATCAGAAC
>DASYEE010000053.1:0-17643 GCA_036499165.1 Galbitalea sp.
GCCTCACCCCGATCGAGTTCGAGATAATCAACTCAGAGACCGCTCACGCGGCCTGAAAACCCCAAACAAAACGAGTCAACTAGATCGACAGCAGACCCCACCACCATCCGGCGGAGTCGGCGTCTTCGAGTGCTCGGGAACGGTCCCAGAGGTCGCCGTCGAGTTCGAGGCCAGCGATGTCGCGGAAGTACGCGACGTACGCTTCCCACGAGATGTCGGCGTAGTAGCTGTAGCTGCCGATGCGTCCACCTAAGGAGCGGTGCCAGTTGTCGCGGATGAAGTCCTTCAGTTCAGACCAGTCCGAGCCGCCCACCGAGCCGTCCACCGAGCCGCCCACCGAGCCGTCCACCGAGTCGCCCACCGAGTCGCCCACCGAGTCGCCCACCGAGCCGAGCACCGAGTCGCGCACCGAGTCGCGCACCGAGCCGCGCACCGAGCCGCGCACCGAGCCGCGCACCGAGCCGAGCACCGAGTCGCGCACCGAGTCGCGCACCGAGCCGCCCACCGAGCCGTCCACCGAGTCGCGCACCGAGCCGAGCACCGAGTCGTCCACCGAGTCGCGCACCGAGTCGCCCACCGAGTCGTCCACCGAGTCGCGCACCGAGTCGCCCACCGAGCCGTCCACCGAGCCGTCCACCGAGCCGAGCACCGAGTCGCGCACCGAGTCGCGCACCGAGCCGCTACGAAGACGCGCAATCCACCAGGCGGAGATCGGAGCAGCGAACGCTCCCGCGAGCGGGGAGGTAACGCGGATGATGTTGTGCGCCGGGAACGGGATGCCAGCGAATTCGTAGCATTTGCGTGCGCCGTCCTGCCAGACCTTCCACTCGGCGTCGGTGAGGGGTGTTGTGCGGAGTCCGCGTTTGATCCACTCCTGCGCGAAGGGGAGCATCTGCGCTTCCTGCGCTGGGGTGAGGTGGTCGATCCTTTTCGGCATGGTCAGTTCTTCTTCCGTGAAGTCGGTTGATGTGTGGTGAGGGGTGAGAGGAACAGGTCCTCCGTGTACAGGTCGATGCGTCCATTGGGGACTTCGATCCACCCCCACCGGAATTTCCCTTCATCGGTGAGGACGTAGATCGCGACCTGACGGTCACCGGCGCGGCGAACAGAGAAACCACCCTGCTCATCGACGACCCGGTACCCGTTCGCCTCCACACGCTCACGGAAGGTTTTCTGGTTGTCGGTGTAGCGGGCGACGAGGGACCATTCGGGTCGGGCGTTGTTGGTGGTCATGCTGCTGCTCCGGGGCGGTGGACGAGGTTGAAGGTCCAGGTGCTGTCGAATTGGCGCTCGATCGCTTCGCCGGGGATGTGGATGCGGACGGTGGGGAGGTCGAACAGGCTGGAACGCATTTTCGACGTGATGCGGCCTTCGATGTGACTTGTCCCGAGGTCGGCGGTTACCTCGTCGGCGATCTGCAGTTCGGTGATGTTGATCACGGGATCACGAACCATCCGTCGGCGTACACGATTGAGGCGACCGCTACTGCCGTTGCGAGGGTCGTCCCGGCGATGATGATGAGGACGGTGGTGCGCCACGTGAATTCGTGATCGGCGTCCCACCATGCGCGGAGGTTTCTCATATTCCGACGCTCTCTTTCGTGGATTCGTAGGGGTCTTCAGCGGGTGGTTGGTCTTGTTCGGGGTGGGTTCTCTCCCACCGGATGCGGAAGCCGAGTCCGGCCCATGCGATACCGCCGAAGATGAGGAGCAACCACCATGGTGTTGTGTCCATGTCAGACCGCCTTCGGGCAGGACTCGGGCTGTGCCGGGTCCGCGACGGCGGCCGCGAGCGCGGCGAGGAGGTCCGCTCCGCATGTGGGGCAGGGCGCGTACTCAACGGCCTTCACGGTTTCACCTGCTCGAGGTCATCAGTCCACTCGAACCGCGCATCGTTGACTTCTGAGGGTGCAAGGCGGCGGTTGAATGCCCCTGGCCCGGTCCGGATGATCACGGTGAGGTCGTTCCAGCGGCCCGTGATCCATGTGTGCCCGATGTCGGCGTTACGTGCCACCGTGTAGTCGCGGTCGAGCAGACGATCGATGAGGACACGCGCGACTGCTTCCTCGGCCTTCCGGTCGCCAGCGCAGTACCAGACGTTGAAGTCGACCAGGTTCCGGCCGGGCTGCAATTCGATGTTCCCGTAGTCGATGCCATCGATGAGGTCGAGTAACTCGACAACCTTGTCGCTGAAGTCGCTCATGCGATCAGGTCCAGTCCCGCGGCGGAGATGATGAACTGGCGGGCACCGTTCCGTTCACCCTGAAGCAAGAGCAGGGGAGGAAAGAACTTCTCCGGGTCGGCCATCTCACCGGCGCGTTTGCGTGGACCGTCCCACGCGACCGGAACCCACCCGCGCCGCTCGTGCTCGGCCTTGTACAGGTCGTTGAGTTCGTTACCGATGATGAGCGGGTTCTCACGCACCATGCGGAGAACGTTGCGCCGCACCTCGGCAATCGCTGTGCCGGACCGGTCGGCAGCGTGGTGGCTTGTTACCGGGTCGTTGCGTCTCGCTCTGGCGGTGTCGTCATCGATCACCCCGTCGACGCCGAAGAGCGGCGTATCGTTGTATTCGGTAGTCATGGTCATCTTCGGACCTTTCTGCTTGAGCCCCCGTTCGCGCGGGGGCTTCCCTTTTTGCGTGTGAAGTTGTGGCGGTCCCGCGTGGGGGATTGAGAAGAATGTCCGGGCAATCGACTCCGCGGGACCGCTTAGCCTGATCGGGTATCAGGCGGTCTGTTTCTCAGCAGGGAGGGATCTGAGCCAGCGCTCACCCTCAGCTCTGGTGATGATCGGTTTCGAGTTCGGGTACGACGGGACCAGATTGCCCGCGTCGATGTGGTCGCGGATGGTGGTGACACTGAGGTCGACCGCCTCCGCAAAGTTCGGGATGGAGTAAGCGAGCTTGTCAAGAACGGGGATGATCATGCGGCTACCGCCTCAAAGAAGGTGGACGGGTGGACATGGAAAAAGCCACCGACAGCGACCAGCTCCGTGAACGTGAACTCGGACTGACCGTCCAAGTGCTCGCGCAGAACGCTGATCGGAATGCCGGTGGCTTCCGAGAGGGTTGAGGCGACAACGCGGTGCTGCTCCATGGCCTGGGCCACAGAGTCGGCTACCGTTGCCGCGGAGGTTCTTCTTTCCATACGGAGAGTATTGCACACCCATATGGAGAGCACAAGCCCGCACGTGCCCGTACGAATAGTTTTTCTTCTATTCGGGCCTTAGAGTTGTCCGTATGGAGACAAAGGATTCGCGCCTCAACAAAGCCATGGCCCACGCGATCAAGGTCGCGCGCGTCGACGCGAGGATGACGGTCGAAGAAGTCCGACTGGCCGCGGGCCTCACAGTGTCGACGATGAACCGGGTCGTCGCAGGATCTCGCGATATCAACGTGACCCAGATCGGACGCATCGCCGGGGCGATCGGCGTCACCCCATCGCAGCTCGTCAAGAAGGCTGTCGCTGAGGCCGGGGGAATGGAGGCGATCATGTCAGAGGTCGCCGCTACCAATGACCTAGATGCTCAGCGAGCGAAACGACAGGCGACAGCCTCGGCAATGACGCCGGAAGAACTTGAAGCGGAACGACATGCAGCCACCACAGACCCCGAGATGGACACCGACGAGCCCGAACATCACTGACGGGCGAGACTACGATCCCTTCGACCACGCGGTCCAACTAGGGATCAACGTCATATTCCGGCCCATCCGAACAGCGAACGAACTGTGGCTCCCCGACTACGACACGCTCGTTATCCGATCGGGAATGAGAGCTGTGCACCAGCGCACGGCCGCGACGCACGGCCTCGGTCATGCTGTGCTCGGTCATGCTGATGATCGACCGAAGCATGAGGTGCAGGCGAACAGGTGGGCGGGCGAGAGACTCATCGACCCGCTCGAGGTCCGCGAGCTAGTGAAATGGGCTCCTGATACCGCTCGTCTTGCCGCTGAGCTTGGAGTTACGACGCGAGTTCTGCAGGTTTACCTGAACGTGCATCGCCTGGCTGGATGAACTCGGAGAGCTGGGCCATGGCCTGCGTGAGACGTTGGATGTCACCGCGGGACTTGTAGGCCTGGGTCTGGGCCCGCGACGAGTGGCCGACTATCTGCTGGATCAGGTCATCGGGCACATGCGCGAGGGTCAACAGATCGACGGTCGTGTGCCTGCCATCGTGAAGACGGACGTCTGTGACGCCGGCGCGCTTCAGCAGTAGGTCCCATTGCTCTGACTCGTATCGTGGGTCGATCGGTGAGCCGTCTTCGCGGGTCCAGACGAGGCCATGGGGATTTGGTTCGCCGGCGACCACGACCATGCGTGTTGCGAGGATGGATTTGAGCGGGTCTACGAGGGGGATGATTCGCCAGCCTGCGTCTGACTTCGGGCGCGTCCAGTAGAGGCCGCCCTTGATCTGGCGGTGCTCGAAGCTGGCCGGGACGACGATCTTCCGTGTGGGGCATTCGGCGGCGCGGGCGCGGAGGCATGCGTGGAGTTGCTTGCCCTTTTGGTCGTGCTGGTTGATCAATTGGTCACCGTGCTCCCATTGGATGCGTTGGAGTTGCCAGGAGAGGTCGAGTCGATCGGTTACGCGGTCGAGCTCGAGCCCGAGCAGTTCGCCCTGGCGAGCGCCGGTGAGGAGGACGGCTGCCCAGAGGGAGCCGAGGCGGTCGTGGGTTGCTGCTTCGAGGACCTTCAGGGACTCTTCGACAGTGAGAGCGCTCAGGTTCGTGGAGGCCTTCTGTGGTGCGTCAGTGAGGGCGGCGGCGTTGCGTGCGACGCGCCCCTCACGGACGGCGTACTTGAGGGCGACGACGAGGATGCGATGCACCTGCGCGGACGTCGTTGAGGAGAGCCCTTTCTTCATGGTCTCCGCGTGAACGTGGCGGACGTCGGCGGGCGTCAGCTTGTCGAGCTTCGTCTTGCCGATGGTGGGGAGGATCTCGCGTTCGATCAAACCTCGATAGGTTTGAGCCGTCTTCGGTCGAATCTTCGGAAGTGCGATGTGGGTGAACCACTCGCGCATCCATTGCTCTATTGTTTGATCCTTCGTCGGCAGGTCGCCGGACTGGGCAAGTTCGTTCTGCAACGATCGCAGCTTCGTCATCACCACGGCCTTGGACTTGGAGCGGATGACCTTCCGGCGGCGTTTGTTATTGCGAGGGGGCAGCTCCACGATCGCAGTCCATAGACCGCGCGCGTCCTTGAACACGGAGCCTTCGCCCTTGCCTCGCATCTTGTTCTCCTCTTAGTGGTGGTGCACTCTTCTGTCGTGTGCGGACCAGCGTCCGTCGGATAGGACGCCTGTGTGCGTGGTTCTTCTGTGGATGGAGCCCGGCCGCTTCATCGTGTCCCTTCTAGGTGTAGCCGATACGTGTAGCCATTGCTACAAGCTCGCACATGCTCATGCGTGCCCGTACGGATAACCATAGTGCCCCATGCGGCTATTCTACAACTCCATATGGGAAGAAACCACTGACTCTTAATCAGTGGGTTCCGGGTTCAAGTCCCGGGGGGTGTACAAGTGGCCCGGTGTTCCGGGCCTTTCTTGTTGCTGCGGGGGCTGCGGATGGCGTCCCAAGCTGTGAGTTCACCCGGCTGCCGCCGGATTTGACCCCCAGGGGTGTAGAAATTACCCAGGAAGTAGACGGATCTGTCCCAGGCTCCATCTCTCTATGATGCAGTTGCATCGTTCCTATTTCAGGAACGAGGGCTCTCATCATGGCTACATCCACTCACCAGCGTCGACGACTAGCAGTCGCGATCGCCGCGCTCGTTGGCGCAGGTCTTCTCGCCATAGTGCCGGCATCCATGGCCGGCGCAGCCACCACCATCGATGGTCCGATCAATCTCGGCACCGCAAGTTCCTTCGGAGTTCTCGGTGCCAGCGCCGTAACCAACACGGGAACTTCTGTGATCAATGGGAACATCGGGGTCAGCCCGCAGACATCCATCACAGGATTCCCGCCAGGGGTCGTCAACGGCACCGTCCATGCGACGGATGCGACGGCCAGTGGTGCGCAAGCCGACACGACGACGGCGTTCAACGTCGCCGCGAGCCTCACGCCGACGACGACCGGTCTCGGCGACCTCGTAGGTCGTACGCTCGTTCCCGGGGTCTACCGCGGCGGCGCTCTCTCGCTCTCCGGCGCGCTGACTCTCGACGGCGGCGGCGACACCTCGGCCGTGTGGGTCTTCCAGGCCGCGAGCACGCTCGTGACGGGTTCTGCCAGCCACGTCATCCTGACCAACGGCGCCAACGCCTGCAACGTCTTCTGGGAGGTTGGCAGCTCCGCGACGCTCGGCAGCGGCTCGCAGTTCGTCGGCACGATCCTCGCGGCGGACGCCATCACGGCCAACACGACAGCAACGGTGACGGGGCGCCTCCTCGCGCGTTCCGCCGCCGCGACCCTCGACACGAACACGGTCACAGTGCCGACCGGCTGTGCGGATGCGAGCGGCACGACGGTGACCAGCGGCCCGACGATCGGTGCGGCGACGCCACCGGCCTCGAGCGTGGGCACCCCATACGCGTTCACGGTTCCCGCAACGGGATCCCCGACACTCACCTATTCGGTCAGCGCGGGCGCGCTCCCGCCCGGACTCAGCCTGAACCCGGCCACCGGCGCGATCACGGGTGCGCCGACCACAACGGGATCGTTCGCGTTCACGATCACCGTCTCGAACGGCACCGCGCCTAACGCAACGCACAACTACGTAATCTCCACGACGGCAGCCGCAGCCGCGTCGCCGTCCAGCGGCGGGACGGGTTCGCCGACCCTGGCAGTTACCGGCTTCGACCCACTCCCACTAGGCGGCGCGGGCCTTGGCCTTGTGGCCCTCGGCATCGTGCTCGCCCTGCTGCGGAAGCGGCGCTCCCCAGCACACCGCCTGGCCCGGTTCGGCCACCAGGGCTAGCCAGCCGTTCGCTGAGCGACCGCGCCGCGCGCTCATAACGGCCACGCCAGGGCCAGACCATACGCCGCATCCGCAGAATTCGCAACGACTGGTCGTGACCTTCGCGAGCGCGAGAGTGTGAATGCATGAAGATTCTGTCGTACTCGGGGGAGTCCGTCGTCGTGAGCGACCGGATGGGCGACACAGTGGTCGATTACGCGCGGGCGCTCGCGGCGCAGCAGAGTGCTGACGTCATTGACGTCCCGGTCGCTGAGGGCAGCGGCACCGCTACGGCGAGACTGCTGATCGGGCCGAGCAGCCAGATCATCTCGCTGCCCTCGCACGAGCCGGATGTCGATCTCGCCGACGGTGACCTCATCGAGGAACTTCAGTCGAGGATTCGCGCCTTATCGCCGGAGCGCAGTTATGCGGCTCGCTCCGACACATGGCACGACGACGCGACGGACGATCTCGACTTCCTTTAGAACGCTTCCCTTCCGGTCGGATTGAGGCCAGTCTGGGTCTTGCACTCACGGCTCAATTTCCCACTCGCTGTCCCCCCGGAAGAGGAACGCCCCATGGCCGAATCGCCAATCCCCGTCGTCTTCATTCACGGCCTCTGGCTGCACGCAACGTCGTGGCAGCCGTGGGTCGACCTATTCCGCGAGGAGGGCTACGACCCGGTGGCGCCGGGATGGCCGGGGGAGCCGGCGACTGTGGCCGAGGCTCGCGAGCATCCAGAGCTGGTAGCAGGCAAGAAGCTTGCCGAGGTCATCGATCACTTCCGCACCATCGTGTCCGGATTCGACCGCGATCCGATCATCATCGGCCATTCATTCGGCGGCCTCATCACGGAGGTGCTGATGGGTGAGGGGCTCGGAACCGCTGGCGTGGCCATCGACCCGGCCCAGATCAAGGGGGTCCTGCCGCTTCCGCTCGCGCAGCTGAAGGCTGGCCTGCCCGCGCTCGGCAACCCCGCCAACATCAACAAGGCGATCTCGCTGACCGACAAGGAGTTCAAGTTCGGCTTCGGCAACGAGCTCTCCGAGGAGGAGTCGGCTGAGCTCCACGAGAAGTGGACGATCCCGTCGCCGGTACACGCCCTCTTCGAGGTCGCTGCTGCGAACTTCAACCCCAACGCCGCGAGCAAGGTGGATGTCGACAACAGCGCGCGCGGGCCTCTCCTGCTGGTCTCCGGCACGAAAGACCACACCGCACCGGATGTCACGACCGAGGCCGCGTACAAGCTGTACAGGCACTCTGCCGCCGTCACGACGATCGAGAAGTTCGAGGGCCGCGGCCACTCGCTCGCCCTCGACCACGGTTGGCGCCAGGTGGCCGACGAGGTACTCGCCTGGCTGAACCACGAGGGCCTGTAGCGCAGCATGAGCTGACCAGCCCGGTACCCTCGTCACGTGATGACCCACTTCGAGGTGCCGCGGCTGGATGGCAGGGTCGCGCTCGTCACGGGAGCAACCGGCGGTCTCGGTCTCGAGGTGGCCCGGGTGCTCGCGGTGAACGGCGCGAGCGTGATCCTCGGCAGCCGGACCGAATCTCGCGGCCTTGCCGCGGTCGAGACTATTGCGGCGCACGCAACCGTTCCGCCGAGGGTGGTTGCTCTCGACCTCGCCAGCCTTGCCTCCGTGCGTGATGCGGCATCGCGCATCCGCGACCTGACCGGCGATCGACTCGACCTGCTCGTGAACAACGGCGGGATCATGGCGCCGCCGCTCGGTTTCTCCGTCGACGGATTCGAGTTGCAGTGGGCGACAAACGTCATTGGACCTGCGGCGCTCACCTGGCAACTCCTGCCTGCGCTCGAAGAGACGCCCGGCAGTCGGGTCGTCTTCGTGAGCAGCGACACCCACCGTCGGGCGCGGCTCGCCGATGGGCTCATTCGAGACGATGTCCGCGGTGAGAACTACCGTGGGTTCCCGATCTACGCGCGTACCAAGCTCGCCGATCTGCTCGTCGCAAACGAGCTGCAGGCGCACTTCGACGACCGCAACAGCGGTGCGATCAGTGTCGCGGCGCATCCCGGGTTCTCGGCGACGGGCATCGTTTCGAGCGGGTTCGCCGGACTGCCACGATTCGCACATCGGATCGCCGCTGCCGCGGTTGGGGTGCTCGGCCAGCCTGTCGCGATGGGAGCAATGCCGATCCTGCTCGCCGCGACCGGCGCTGACGTGAAAGGCGGGCAGTACTTCGGCCCAACACACTTCGGGGAGCTTCGCGGGCCGCCCGGCCCCGCGCATCGTTCCGCTGCTGCCACCGACCGAGACCTCGGCAGGATGCTCGTTGCCCGCCTCGAGGAGTACACCGGCGTCCGCGCGCCCGCCTGATATCCCCTTGGGTGCGCGAGACTTCGCTAACATCGGCAGATGATTCCCGTCTCCACCCTGCTCACGTTCATCGGTGTCGCGGCGATCCTGATTGCGATCCCCGGTCCGTCTGTGCTATTCGTGATCGGTCGGGCGCTGTCGCTCGGCCGCGGCGGCGCGCTGCTCAGCGTCGTCGGTAACTCGTTCGGCGCGCTCGTGCAGTCCGTTGCAATCGCGCTCGGACTCGGGGCCATCATCCAGGCGTCGATCGTCGTCTTCACGATCGTGAAGCTGACGGGCGCGGCCTTTCTCATCTATCTCGGGGTGCAGGCGATCCGGCATCGCAAGCGACACGTCTCTGGCAAGCCGATCGCGCGTCGCAGTTGGTGGCGCTCCCTCTTCGAGGGGGCCGTGGTCGGAGTTACAAACCCGAAGTGCGCCGTCTTCTTCATCGCAGTCGTTCCCCAGTTCGTCGCGGTCGAGGCTGGGAGCATCCAGTTCCAGCTGTTCGAGCTCTCTGCGGTGTTCGTCATCATCGGCGTGATCAGCGACAGCATCTGGGCTCTCGCCGCGAGCGGAGCCCGAGCGTGGTTCGCCCGCTCACCGAAGCGCGTTGAGCACCTGGGTGCAGGCGGTGGCGTCGCGATGATCGGCCTCGGCGGCGTGCTCGCCCTCACGGGCAACAAGAACTAATCCCGCAGCAAAGCCGCGTCAGGCGGTGAGTTTCGCCCGGTACTCTGCCTCTTCGATGCCGCGGGAGACATCCCACGCGAGGGTCTCGACGACCGTTTCCGTGAACATGGCCGAAGCATCGTCATCCTTGCGGATGGTGACGGTGAACGAGGATCCCGGTCCGAACATGGCGTTCGCGCGCTCGAGTACGAGGTCATAGACCAGCTTCTGCATATCGATCTGCACGACCGGTGCCGGAGCGATCGGGCGAAGGAAGCGAAGTCTCGAAGCCACGGGATTGCACCTTTCTGGCGTGTTCCCGCAATTGTCGCCGCCAGATGCGCTAATCGGGCGACGGCGCGCCGGTCATCCTGCTGGATGGCACCGCGCCGCCGCCGCCGCGACTGGACTATTTGTTGTCGAAGACCTCTGACTCCATGGCGTCATATCCCTCGATCTGCGGGTCGCCGTGCAGCCCACCGCTGAGCGCGAACTCCTCCTCGGGCGAGAGCACGAGGCGCTTGCGTCCGATGAAGCCGAAGAGCAGCAGGCCGATGATGTAGACGACGGCGATGGCTGCGATGGCGATCTGGTAGCCCGGGTTGAAGAGGAAGGCGATGAAGATCGCCAGGGCGATCACTCCAGCCACCAGGGCGCCGGCGATGCCGGTCGGGCTCACGTATGGCCGCTTCGCCTTCGGGAACTTTCGACGGAGCACGATGAACGAGACCATCTGCATCAGGTAGGACACGACGGCGCCCCAAATCGCGATGTTCAGCACGATGGCGCCGCCGATGGTCGCAGCCGTGCCTCCGGCGGCCGTGGCCCGGTCGACGACGATGAGGAGGACGAACCCGATGACGGCTCCGACGACAAGCGCGAGCACGGGCGTCTGGCGTTTGCCGGTGACGGACAGCGCCTTCGGGTAGTAGCCTGCCCGCGACAGCGAGTACAGGTTGCGACCGTACGCGAACATGATGCCCTGCAGCGAGGCGAGCAGGCCGATGAGCGCGAAGATGGCGAGAACGCCGGTCAGCCCCTTCGGTACCATCAGCGCGAAGCCGTCGAGCAGTGGCTGGCCGGATTTCTGGATGGCGAGTGACCCGTTCACGCCCGTGTTGACGATGAACACCGCGACGGCGCAGATGAGAAGCGTGACCAGGGCGACGATCCCGGCACGGGGAATATCGCGCTGGG
Organism: Galbitalea sp.; assembly: GCA_036499165.1. Lineage (GTDB taxonomy): Bacteria > Actinomycetota > Actinomycetes > Actinomycetales > Microbacteriaceae > Galbitalea. The sequence continues at coordinate 11,086 of DASYEE010000053.1, forward strand.
GGTTCTTCGTCTCCTCAGAGGCGAGAGGTAGCTCTTCGATGCCGAGGAAGAACCACATCGCGAACGGGATGACGAGGAGCACAGGGCCGAAGCCATGCGGAAGGAACGTGCTGTTGCCTGCCGTCGGCTTCACATCGAAGAGCTTGTCGACGCTGAAGGTGCCCGTCGCGAAGGCCAGGATGACGAAAAGGGCGAGGATCGCGATCGAGAGGATCGAGACGATGATGGCGAGGCGGAACCCGATCGCCGCGCCGAGTCCGTTGACCAACAGGAACACGGCGTACAGGACGGCCCAGGTGATCCAGGTCAGGCCGACGGATCCGTGGATCCCGAAGAAGTCGAGGAGCGCGCTGTCAGCGTACTGCGCGGCGAAGTAGACCACGACCGCAGTGGTGACGACATATTCGATGGACTCCGCGAGCCCGGTGATGAAACCGCCCCACGGGCCGAGCGCCGCACGGGCGAACGAGTACGCGCCGCCGGTATGCGGCAGGGCCGCAGACATCTCGCCGATTGAGAACAGCATCGTGAAGTACATGATGATGACGATCACGGTGGCGATCGCCATCCCGCCGAATCCGGCATCCGCGCTTCCGAGGTTCCAGCCGGAGAACTCGCCGGAGATGACGGCGGCGACGCCGAGCCCCCAGATTCCCCAGAATCCAGCGCTCCGCTTCAACGTGCGTTTCTCGAAATAGCCGGGTTCGGTCTTGGCGTAATTGAAGCCAGCGACCAGGTTGTCTGCCATGCGATTCCTCCAGGGGAGAGTTGGGATGGGGATGAGCAAAGCGATTGGCGCGGTTGGAGCATCTGAGTTATCGAGAGCTTGGCGTCTATTGGTCAGTTTGTCTACCTTTGGACGTTAAAATTGCGTTACCAGAACTAGAGAAGTCGTCACTCGGGTGTGGTGTAATGGTCGGCATGTCTGCCACAGCAACTCCCTCTCGGACCGGCTATGTCTCCATCGCCGAACTCACGGACCTCGTCGACAAACGCGAGATCGACACCGTGATCATCGCGTTCACCGACATGCAGGGCAGGCTCGTCGGCAAGCGCGCATCCGCTCGGTTGTTCCTCGAAGACCTCGCCGAGCACGGTGCTGAGTGCTGCAACTACCTGCTGGCCGTGGATGTCGAGAACAACACGGTGGGTGGCTACCCGATGTCGTCATGGGAGACGGGCTACGGAGACATGGCCATGCACCCCGACCTCGCGACCCTCCGGGTGGTTCCGTGGCTCACCGCGACCGCGCTCGTCATGGCCGACCTGACGTTCCTCGATGAGACGCCGGTCGTGCAGAGTCCCCGCGAGATCCTGAAGACGCAGATCGCGCGGCTCGCAGAGAAGGGACTCGTGCCTTTCGTCGGCACCGAACTCGAGTTCATCGTCTTCGACAACAGCTATCGGGAGGCGTGGGCGAAGGGGTACACCGGCCTCACGCCGGCGAGCGATTACAACATCGACTACGCCATCCTCGCGTCGACCAGGATGGAGCCACTTCTGCGCGACATCCGCAACGGCATGGATGGCGCTGGCATGTACTGCGAGGGCGTCAAGGGCGAGTGCAACCTCGGCCAGCAGGAGATCGCCTTCCGCTACACCGGCGCCCTCGAAACCTGCGACAACCACTCGATCTACAAGAACGGCGCCAAGGAGATCGCGGACCAGCATGGCAAGGCGCTCACGTTCATGGCCAAGTACAACGAGCGTGAGGGCAACAGCTGCCACATCCACCTGAGCGTGCGGGGAACCGACGGCAGTGCCGTCATGGCGGGGGACGGCCAGTACGGATTCTCGAAGCTCATGGAGCACTGGCTCGCCGGACTCATCGCCACGACGCGGGAGCTCAGCCTGTTCTTCGCGCCCAACATCAACTCGTACAAGCGGTACGTCGAGGGCAGTTTCGCGCCGACCGCGATCGCGTGGGGCCTCGACAACCGCACCTGCGCCCTCCGGGTGGTCGGCCATGGCGCGGGCCTGCGGGTCGAGAATCGGGTGCCGGGAGGTGACGTCAACCAGTACCTCGCCGTCGCTGCGCTCATCGCGGGTGGGCTCTACGGGATCGAGAACGAGCTCGAACTGGAGCCGCTGTTCGAGGGCAACGCGTACGGATCGGACGCCCCGAGGGTTCCGACCACGCTGCGCGACGCCGCAGAACTGTTCGCTACTTCGCCCGTTGCGCAGGCCGCCTTCGGCCCTGAGGTCGTGAACCACTACCTGAACAACGCGGCGGTTGAGCAGCGCGCGTACGACGCCGTCGTCACCGACTGGGAGCGGGTGCGCGGCTTTGAGCGCTTCTAGTCTCGATGCCGCGGCTCCTTCGCCTCGCGCGACCCGACCACCGGTGATCGGGTTGACCACCTACCTCGAGCAGGCGCAGACCGGGGTGTGGGACGTGCGGGCATCCTTCCTGCCACAGGTGTACTTCGATGCCGTGACGAAGTCGGGTGGCATCGCAGTGCTCCTTCCGCCGCAACCCGTCGACGACGAGATCGTGCAGGGTGTCCTCGAAACGCTCGACGGCATCATCCTGACCGGGGGCAAGGATGTCGACCCTGCCCGCTACGGGCAGGCAGCGCACCCAACCACCGATGAGCCGCGCCTCGATCGTGACACATGGGAGGACGCGCTCCTCGAGGGCGCAATCGAACGGGAGCTCCCGTTTCTCGGCATCTGCCGCGGCGCCCAGGTCTTGAACGTCTCGCTCGGCGGAACGCTCATCCAGCACCTGCCCGATCTCATCGGCAGCACCCGCTACAACCTGGGCAGCGGCACCTTCAACGCCGTGGATGTCGCGACGGCGCCGGGAACCCGGCTCGCGACCCTGATCGGCGGCGGCGTGAGCGCCAAGGTCTATCACCACCAGGCGATCGATCGTGTTGCCGACGGGCTGACGGTCTCGGCGCAGACAGCCGACGGCATCATCCAGGCGGTCGAGCTCGACCGCGTGCCGTTCGGCGTCGCCGTGCAGTGGCATCCGGAGGAGTCGGAGGACGACCTGCGCCTGTTCGCCGGCCTCGTCGACGCTGCCCGCACCTATCGCGCGGAACACCCGTCATCAAGGAAGGCATCGAACGTTGGCTAGCACCACCCTGATCAACCCGGCAGACGAGACGTTCCTGCGAACCGTCGAACAGGCGACCCTCGAGCAGGTGGATGACGCGGTCGCGCACGCCGCGAGCGCCCAGCGTGCCTGGGCGAGGCTCGCACCGGCTGAACGGGCCGCAGCGCTCAGGCGGTTCGCCGCCACGGTGGAGTCGGCGATCGAGGAGCTTGCGCAGCTCGAGGTTGTCAATTCCGGGCATCCGATCTCGCAGGCGCGCTGGGAGGCCGGTCACGTGCGCGACGTGCTGAACTACTACGCTGCCGCCCCAGAGCGCATGATCGGCAAACAGATTCCGGTCGCGGGTGGGCTCGATGTGACGTTCCTCGAGCCACTTGGCGTCGTCGGCATCATCGTGCCGTGGAACTTTCCGATGACCATCGCAGCATGGGGTTTCGCGCCGGCGCTCGCCGCAGGCAACGCCGTCGTGCTGAAGCCGGCTGAGTGGACACCGCTGACCGCGCTGCGGATCGCCGAGCTCGGCGTAGAGTCCGGCCTGCCCGCTGGACTGTTCCAGGTGCTGCCGGGCCGGGGAAGCGTCGTCGGGGAGCGTTTCGTCACGAACGAGACCGTGCGCAAGGTGGTGTTCACCGGTTCGACCGAAGTCGGCAAGGGCGTCATGGCGGGATGCGCCGCGCAGGTCAAGGCCGTGACTCTCGAACTCGGCGGCAAGAGTGCCAACGTGGTCTTCGCCGATTCGGACCTCGAGAAGGCGGCGGCGACCGCACCGTACGCGGTCTTCGAGAACGCGGGACAGGACTGCTGCGCTCGCAGCCGCATCCTCGTCGAGCGCAGCGTCTTCGACCGGTTCCTCGAGCTGCTGGAGCCGGCGGTCAAGGGCGTCAAGGTCGGCCAGCCCGGCGAGGAGACGACCGAGATGGGCCCGCTCGTTGCCAGGGCGCACCTCGATCGAGTCGCGTCGTTCGTGCCGGACGATAGCCAGGTCGCGTTCCGTGGCACTGCGCCGACCGGCCCCGGTTTCTGGTTCGCGCCGACCGTCCTCCTGCCGGCATCCCGCAGTGATCGAACCGTGACGGAGGAGATCTTCGGGCCCGTCGTGACCGTGCTGCCGTTCGACGACGAGGCGGATGCGATCGGTCTGGCCAACGACAGCATCTACGGGCTCTCCGGCTCGATTTGGACACGGGATGTCGGTCGGGCGATCCGCGTCGCCCGCGGCATCGAGACCGGCAACCTCTCGGTGAACTCGCACTCGTCGGTGCGCTACTCGACGCCGTTCGGCGGCTTCAAGCAGAGCGGGCTCGGACGGGAGCTCGGCCCGGATGCCGCCACGGCGTTCACCGAAACCAAGAACGTCTTCATCAGTACTGACTAACGAACTCGAGATACGGAAAAACCAAGCACATGACCATCGACAAGATCGACCTCACACAGCGGCTGAAGGGCAAGGTCGCCGTCATCACCGGTGGTGCGAGCGGCATCGGCCTCGCGACCGCGAAGCGATTCGCGGCCGAGGGCGCGACCGTTGTCATCGGCGACTTCAACGCCGCGACCGGCATGGAGGCAGCCAAGCTCGTCGACGGGCTGTTCGTTCAGGTGGATGTCACAGACGAGGCCCAGGTGAACCACCTCTTCGACACCGCGGCAGCCACGTACGGCTCGGTCGACATCGCCTTCAACAACGCCGGTATCTCGCCTCCGGATGACGACTCCATCGAGACCACGGAGCTGCCTGCCTGGGACCGGGTGCAGGATGTCAACCTCAAGTCGGTTTACCTGTGCTCGCGGGCGGCGCTTCGCCACATGGTTGCGCAGCAAAGCGGGTCGATCATCAACACGGCATCCTTCGTCGCCGTCATGGGTTCTGCAACGAGCCAGATCTCGTACACCGCGTCGAAGGGTGGTGTGCTCGCGATGACGAAAGAGCTCGGCGTGCAGTTCGCCCGACAGGGAATCCGCGTCAACGCGCTCTGCCCGGGCCCCGTCAACACCCCGCTGCTGCAGGAGCTGTTCGCAAGCGATCCGGAGCGCGCGGAGCGCAGGCTCGTGCATATCCCGAAGGGGCGATTCGCGGAGCCGGAGGAGCTCGCGGCCGCCGTCGCGTTTCTCGCCAGCGACGATGCCAGCTTCATCACCGCATCCACGTTCCTGGTCGACGGCGGGATCAGCTCTGCATACGTGACGCCGCTGTGATGGTGGAGGCGGCATGACAGAGGAGTCGTACGAAGGCGTCGTGACGGATGCCCTGTTCCGGCCCGTGCGGCGTGGCAACGCGTTCGAGGACACGGTCGCCCGGCTGCTGCAGACGATCCGCCTCGGGATCGTCCCTCCCGGCGAGGCGCTACCATCCGAGCGCGAACTGGCGCTGCGCTTCTCCGTGAGTCGCGACACCGTACGCGAGGCGATTCGCGAGCTTGCCGACGCCGGTTACCTGGTGAGCAAGCGCGGCCGTTACGGCGGCACCTTCGTGACCGACCCGCTGCCGGTTGCCGAGAGCGATGTGCAGCCGCCGTCGGCCGATGAGATCGAAGACATCCTCGGCCTCCGTGAGATTCTGGAACTGGGCGCGGCACGCGCCGCTGCCGCCCGCACGCTGAGCGCGGCGGAACGCGACATGCTGTGGACGCGCCTGCGGGAGACCGCCGCCGCATCCGTGGATGACTACCGGCGGCTCGACTCGCGCCTGCACCTGAGCATCGGTGAGGTGGTTGGCACGCCATCGCTCGTGTCGCTGCTCGCAGACAACCGCACCAGGGTCAACGAACTGCTCGATCGCATCCCGCTGCTCAGCGCCAACATCGCGCACTCCAACGACCAGCACGAGGCGATCGTCGTCGCCATTCTTACGGGCGACCCCGACCGCGCCGCCGCGGAGATGCTCGAACATCTCGCCGGCTCATCCTCGCTGCTGCGCGCCTTCCTCGGCTGAGCAGAACCTAGATCGTCGGGGGTGCCTTCGGCGTTCGCGGCTTGGTCGCCGGCTTCGACACGATCGGCTTGGTCGCGATCGGCGTCGTCGGTGCGGTGACGTTTGACGTGGGCGTCGGCGTCGTTGTTGGTGTCGCAGGCACTACGGGCTCAGGGGATACGACGGGCGCGATCGGCGCAGCGGGCGCCGCGCTCCCAGCCCCGGCATCGCCCTTCGGCTCGTGCTCATGAATGTAGAGCTCGGCCGCGCGCGCGCCAACGATCAGGAAGCGGACGAGCAACACGAGCACGCCGATGACGATGACCGCGACCAGGATGAAGAAGAGGCCGGCGACCACCTCGGAGAGTATGCCGCTCCAGTTATAGCCGAAGCCGCGTGGGGAGAAAGGTCCCATGATCAGTCGTCCTCCAGTTCAGTCTGCCTGGCATCGATGATGACACTGCCAACAGCGCTCGCGAGCGTCGCGGCCCAGCTCACCCAGAGCAGGGCGGTTCGCCAGTCGCGCGGGCCGTCTTTGGTCGCGCGGAATGCGCTGATGCCGCCGAAGACCGCGCTGATGATGGTG
>DASYEE010000054.1:0-4053 GCA_036499165.1 Galbitalea sp.
CGCCGATCCGACGAGGCGCGCCATCCTTGCGCGCCTGATGGATGGCGACCAGAACGTGGCGGCGCTGGCCGAGCCGTTCGCGATCAGCCAGCCCGCTGTCTCAAAACACCTGAAGATCCTGGAACGCGCCGGCCTGATCAGCCGCTCCCGGGCCGCAACCGCCCGGCTCAGCCATCTGGAGGCCACCCCCCTGAAGGAAGCGACGGAGTGGATGGAACGGTACAGAAAGTTCTGGGACGAGAGCTTCGTCAAGCTCGATGCCGCGCTCGAAAACTACCTGAAGGAGAATCCCCATGGTTGACATCGCAACACGGTCCGGGACCGTCTCCTCGGCAGACGGAACCACGATCGCGTATTCGGTCGTCGGCAGCGGTCCGGCGGTCGTATTCGTCGATGGCGCTCTCTGCTATCGAGAGTTTGGGCCAGATAAGGACATCGCGGCGCAGCTTGCACCGCACTTCGCCGTCTACACGTTCGACCGCCGCGGCAGGGGCGAAAGCGGCAACACGCTGCCATACGACGCGGCACGCGAAATCGAGGATGTCGCCGCCATGATCGAGGCGGCCGGCGGCTCCGCGATGCTGGTTGGGGTGTCATCCGGTGGGGGCCTGGCCCTCCTCGCCAGCGCGGCGGGGCTGCCCGTCTCGAAGCTCGCGATCTACGAGGTTCCGTACATGGTGAGCGCGGCGAGCACGGCTCCGGCCGACATGCAGGCGACGCTCGACCGTCTCATCGGTGCCGACGACCGAGCCGGTGCCCTGCGGTTTTTCATGGTCGACATGGTCGGCGCTCCGGCTTTCTCGATGCTCTTCATGAAGGCGATACGCAAGGTCTGGCGTTCGCTGCTGGCGACGGCTCCGACCCTGCCGTACGACGCCAGGGTCATGGGAGATTTCACGCCGGATGTCGCATCCTTCTCGCACATCGGAGTGCCAGCACTCGTGATGCGCGGCGGCAAGGCGGCCCAGTGGATGACGGATGCCGCCGAACTGCTCGCGAAGACTCTCCCGCACTCCACTTATGAGGTGCTCGCGAAGCAGACCCACCAGGTGAAGGCGGACGTGATCGGGCCACGGCTCGTCGCGTTTCTGGGTGCGTCGTGATCGCGAGCGACCCGGGTTCGTCTGTGCCTCCCTATGAGCAGTTGAGGGTCCAGCTGATCGAGCAAATGCGGTCGGGCGAGCTCGCGGCCGGAACGCGACTCCCCACCGTGCGCGGGCTCGCCGAGGATCTCGGGTTGGCGCCGAACACGGTCGCGCGCGCCTACCGCGAGCTCGAAGCCGACCACTTCATCGAGACGCGGGGCCGCAATGGCTCGTTCGTGCGAGCCCAGGGGGATGCCGCCCAGCAGGCCGCGCAGGCCGCCGCCGCCGCATATGCGACACGCATCCGCAAGCTCGGCGTCGCGCCCGATGTTGCCCTCGACTACGTCGCCGCCGCCCTGAAGTAGCCCGCCACCTGCAGCTGCCCGCACTGTAGCTGCCCGCACTCATCCAGCCATCCACACATCCGCCCCATCCACACATCCGCCCATCCGCAAAGTCGGTAAAACGCCGCGCCACCCCGTCTGGATGCGTCCGCCACGCCGCACCTGCCGCAAAGTTCCGACTTTGCGCAGGGGTCTGTCTGGGTACCGGCCGGTCTGGCTGCCGCTCGGTCGAGCTGCTCGACCCGCGAAGTGCCCCTCCTAGAGGTCGGCCTTCTTTGTCTCGACAACCCGACGCGCGGCGGCATCGACAAGGGCCGCGAACGCCGGATCGGACTTCGCCTTCGCGAGCACCGCATCCACCATGGGGGAAGCCAGGGCAGGATCCTTCGAGACAAGCACGATGTCGACGCCGGCCTCGATCGCGCGGATCGCGCGGTTGCCCGGCGACACCGATTCGACCTGCTTTGCACCGGACAGGTCGTCGGTCATGATGATGCCGCCGAAACCCAGCTTGCCGCGCAGCAGCCCGGAGACCATCGTTCGCGAGAACACCCCGGGGCTGGCACCGTCGATGCGCGTGTAGGTCGCAGACGAGACCATGATGCAGGTCGCCCCTGCGGAGATTTCGCTGCGGTAGATGCCGACATCCACGCCGTTCGGCCCGGTGACCGTGTCGACGACGTTCGCCGAGGTGTCCGTGTTCTTCGTCACGAACCCGAGACCCGGGAAGTGTTTGATCACGGTCATCACGTGGGACGCGGTCATCCCCTGCCTGAACGCGTTGGCGTGCGTCACGATGGTCGCGGCGCTGAACCCGAACTCCCGCTTGAAGGCACCGATCGGAGGATTCGCGGGGGCCGCGGCGGCGGATGAGACGAGGTCGACGACGGGCGCCAGATCCATGTTGACCCCCGCAGCGTGCAGTTGCGATCCCCAGGTCGTCGACGACGACGCGAGGGATGCCGCGCCGAGCTGCCCCTGCGCGACGCCGGTCGGGATCGCCGAGAAGCCGCTGCCCTGCAGCACCTGGACCTCGCCGCCCTCCTGATCTGTCGCAACGAACAGCGGCACGTCGGCAGTCGACGCGGAATTCACCTCGGCCCGAAGCCTCGCGACGATGGCTGCGGTGGCCGTGACGCCAAGGTGGGAGCGCCCGGACAGGAACACGTTGCCGACGTGCCTGCCGGAGATCGCGGCGATCGTCCCGGGCTGGGCTGCGGTTGCCGTTGTACCGACCATGAACAGCTGCCCGACGCGCTGCGCAATCGACAGCCCCGCGATCGGATCAGGCGCGGTGTGGGTGGGCGCGGGAGTCAGCGTCATGGTCGCGGCCGGCGGGCCCCCCGGGCTGCAGCCGACCAGGCTGATTCCCGCGAGCCCGAGCCCGACGGCGAGCGCGGCAATCCGCGCTACTCCGTGTCTAAAACGTCGATCTGCCCAATGCACCAAGTCAGCCTAGACAGCAAGGTTGATCATCACCTGATCGGGGTTGCCGAACCTGTGAGCCGTGATCGACACGGCCTGCTCGTGCAGGAACGGCAGCAGTTCGACGCGTCCGGCGGTCGTGACCGCGCCACCGTAGATGGCGATGTCCGGGTCGCCTCCGACGATCGCGGACAGGGCGGATGCGTCGCCTCCAACGAGCCGGATGCGCCGGGTCTGCAGTTCGCCGGCCACGAGACGCGCGTGCCAGCGTGCATCCGATTCGACGACAACCGACTGGGCGAGCGTCGGCGAATCCAGCGTGCCGAACAGGTCGATGAGCGGGGTCGGAAGCGGCACGGCGCTGCTGACGTAGAGCACGGATCCTGCCCGCGTCCCCGCAACGATCAGCCGGGCCAGGTCGCCCATCGAACCGCCCTCCGCCAGGCGGATCGTGACGGGAACCGGTCGGTAGCGGAACACGTTTCGTTCGACGCCGAGCCCACTCACGTCCCGCGAGACGCCGAACTCCGAGGCCCACGCGCGCTGGTCCCGCACGGCGGCCAGGCGCACGCGATCGAACTCGAGGAACTCGAGGCCGGCCTGCGCGCGCTTGATCACGCGGGCGACATCCTCGCTCATCCCTTCGAGCGTCAGGTCCTCGCCCGGATCGACCTCGAGTGCCTGCCACGAGCCGAGGGTCATCAGGTAGTTGGGGCCGCCCGCCTTGGTCGACGTGCCAACGGACGAGCGCTTCCAACCGCCGAACGGCTGCCTGCGGACGATGGCGCCGGTGATGCCTCGGTTGACGTAGAGGTTCCCGGCATCCACGGTGTCGAGCCAGAGCGCGACTTCAGCCGGCTCGAGAGAATGGATGCCCGCCGTAAGCCCGTAGTCCGTCGCGTTCTGCAGCTCGATCGCTTCGGCCAGCGTCGACGCCGTCATGATCCCGAGGATCGGCCCGAAGTACTCCGTGCGATGGAACGCGCTGCCCGGCGCCACTCCCGTCCGAACTCCGGGCGACCAGAGGCGCCCGGTTCCGTCGAGCTGGCGAGGCGTCACGAGCCACTCCTCGCCGGCCTCGAGCGTCGTGAGCCCGGCGAGGAGTTTGCCGTGCGCCGATTCGATGATCGGGCCCATCTGGGTCGTCGGATCCGACGGGTAACCCACCTTCAGCGTCCGCACCGAGTCGACGAGCTGGC
>DASYEE010000055.1:0-1686 GCA_036499165.1 Galbitalea sp.
TGCGATCTCGGCCACCGACTGGATGGCCTCGCCGGAGTTCGATCCGGTGCTCGGCAACAGGTCGGCGATCTTCGTCACTGGTGAGGGATACGACGAACTCAAGGCGCCGTTCGACAAGCTCAAAGACGGGACCAACAACTCCCACCTGCAAGAGCTGCACGACCTGCCGTTCGGGCTTTACGGCCAGTTCTTCGACCGCTACGGAACCCAGTGGATCTTTCGGGGCATGGCCACCGCGTGAACCGGTTTTACTCCGAGATGCGGCCGCCGCGCGGTTCGGAGTGCACGCCGGCGCCGCTGAGGTCGGCGCTGTAGCCGACGACCGGTCCGAAGTGGTCGGCCATGGTCGAACGCGAAGTGGTGCGCAGTTCGTCGAGAGTGACCGTGAACAGGTCTTGCAACTCGAGCACCGCGCCAGCACCATCCGCTCCGCGGTCGGTGACGCCGACGCGCGCGACGGGGTAGTTGCGACCCTCGCAGAGCCGGAGGAACTTCACGTCCTCTTCGCGCGGGACCGCGACGATCGCCCGCGCGCCCGACTCGCTGAACAGGGTGGTGAGGGCATCCACCTGGTCGCGTTCGAGCAGCTCATCGAGCCAGACCCGAGCGCCGATGCCGAAGCGCAGGCATCCATCGACGAGCGCGGTGGCCAGGCCGCCGTCGGCGAGATCGTGCGCGGCGTTCAGCAGTCCCTCGTGCGCGGCCGCCGAGAGAAGCGCGGCCAAATCCTGCTCACGCTTGAGGTGCGGCTTCGGCGGGGTTCCGCCGAGGTGCCCGTGGATGACGCCGGCCCACGCCGATCCATCGAGCTCCAGGTGGGTGCTGCCCAGCAGGTAGAGGTTGTCCCCGGAGTCCTGCCAGCCCGAGGGGACGCGCCGCCCGACATCATCGATCGTGCCCATCACGGCGACCACCGGGGTGGGGTGGATCGGCACGTCGCCGGTCTGGTTGTAGAAACTCACGTTGCCGCCGGTGACCGGGATTCCCAACTCGAGGCAGGCATCCGCGAGGCCCTCGACGGCCTGGCTGAACTGCCACATGACCTCGGGGTTCTCGGGACTGCCGAAGTTGAGGCAGTCGCTGACCGCGACCGGCGTCGCGCCGGTGACCGCGACATTGCGGTAGGCCTCGGCGAGGGCGAGCTGCGCTCCGACGTAGGGGTCGAGGTAGGCGTAGCGTCCGTTCGCGTCGGTCGCGAGAGCGACGCCGAGGCCGCTCTCCTCGTCGACACGGATCATGCCCGCGTCATCCGGGTAGCTCAGGGCCGTGTTGCCGAGCACGTAGCGGTCGTACTGGCTGGTCACCCAGCTCTTGTCGCTGAGGTTGGCACTGCCCACCAGGGCCAGCAGTTGAGCCTTGAGCGCTGGGCCGTCCGTCGGTCGCGGCAGCGAGGCGGCCGAGTCGGCGTTGAGCGCGTCGATCCAGTCCGGGCGCGACAGCGGGCGCTCGTAGACCGGGCCGTCGATCGCGACGGTGCGAGGGTCGACATCCACGATCGTCTCGCCGTGCCAGGTGATGATGAGGCGCCCGGTGTCGGTGACCTCTCCGAGCACGCTGGTCTCGACATCCCATTTCTTCGTCACGGCCAAGAAGCCCTCGAGCTTGGCGGGCTCGACGATCGCCATCATGCGCTCTTGGCTCTCGCTCATCAGGATCTCTTCGGCGGTCAGCGAGGGGTCGCGCAGC
>DASYEE010000056.1:0-39170 GCA_036499165.1 Galbitalea sp.
ACGGAGGATGCCGTTCAACGGGAACTTGCGCCGGAAGAACAACGCCAGCGCAAGACCGAGCACGAATTGCCCGACGATGGAGCCGATCGTGAACAGCGCGGTATTGATGAGAGTCGTTGAGAACAGGCTGCTGGTCGTCACCGTGACGTAGTTGGCGAATCCGACGAACGGCGCCTCCCCCGTGAAGAAGGTCTTGGTCGTGTAGTCCTGGAAGCTCATCAGCGTGTTCTGCACGATGGGGTAGCCGAAGAACAGGATCACGTAAGCGATCGCCGGCAGGATGAAGAGCCACTGGATGAGCCGCTCCCGCCGCCGGCCCGCCCCGGGTCGGCGGGGCGGAACACCCCGACGAGTCGTCGCGGAGGTCGCAGCTGCGGCAGGGGCCACCGATGTGGTTGTCATGCTCGTATCCGTCTCTTCTTAGCGGTTCTCGTCGGGGTGTCGGTGCTGGTTGGTGTGAGCTACTGCTGCGTTGCCGCGGCCAGCGCCTTTTCCGGTGTGTCCTTGCCCGTCAGCGCGAGCTGTTCCGCCGTGTAGATGGCGGTGGCGGCCTTCGGCCAGTCGGCTCCCAGCTCGCCGGTGCGCGCGCGGGCCGTCTTGACGACGGTCGCGAACGACGCGATCAGCGGGTTCTTCGCCGAGACCTCGGCCGCTACCGAGATCTTCGATGGCACGAGGCCGGCGAGGTTGGCGATCTTCACCTGATTCGCGTCATCCGTGATGCAGGCGACCATTTTGCCGGCGAGCTTCATCTTGTCTTTGTTCGCGGTGTTCGGAACGTTGAACGTCTCGCCGCCGAGGGGTGCGACAGGCGTGTCGGATGCCGACTTGCCCGGGATCGGAACCGTCGCCCAGTGCAGGCTCGGGAACTTCGCGAGCGCCGGGAACTGCCACGGACCGTTGATCATCATTGCCGCCTTGCCCGCGGTGAACTGGTCGAGAACGTCGCTCTGTGCCCAGCTGACGACGCTCTTCGAGGTCGAGCCGTCCTTGATCATGTCGACGAGGAGTTGCAGCGCCTCCGCAGTCTGCGGGGTGTTGATGTTCTTCTCGTCTCCGCCGTTCGTCCACATGAATGGCAGGAACTGCCATGTGCCCTCATACGTGTTGATGCCGCTGAACGCGAAGCCGTACTGGCTGCCCTTCGTGAGTGTCGCCGCGTCGGCCTTCAGCTCGGCCCAGGTCGTCGGAGGTGTGACTCCCGCAGCCTTCAGGATGTCCGTGTTGTAGAACAGCGCGATCGAGTTCACCGCAGGGGCGAGCCCGTACAGATCGCCCTTGTATGTGCCTGCCTTCAGAACGCCCGGCGCGAATCCAGCACCGGTAATTCCGTAGTTGGACAGCGGCGACAGCGCTCCGGACGACGCAATCTGCTGCACGTCGGGGTTGTCGAGCATCAGGACGTCTGGCAGCGTCTTCGACGAACTCTGCTGCAGCACCTTTGCGATGAGCCCGGCGCCGGCAACATGGGTCGACTTGACCGTTACGCCGATGCTCTTGCCGCACGCCTGGTAGATCTTGTCGTAGGTCGCGGCGTTGGGCTGGCTGAAGTAGTCCTCGACGGTGAGCGCCGTCTTGCCGCCGGACGAAGCGCCCGACGAGCATCCTGTCGCGGCGAGGCCGAGCACGAGGGCCCCGACCATCACGGCGGCGAGTCTTGATTTCCTCATATAATTAGCTCCTTTGCTGGGTTGATTCTGGCGAAGTGGTGTGCGCTCCCTAGTCGGCCGCGCGCACTGATTGCAGGGTGTTTCATCTAGTTCACGCTCGTCCAGCTCGCGCTGTCCCGAGCGCTCCGCTCGATGGCATCCAGCACACGCTGCACTCCGAGCCCGTCCGCAAATGACGGACTCGGGGTGCTTGCGCGGATGATGTCGTCGACGAAGTCTTTGGCCTGGTGCACGAACAGGTGCTCATAGCCGAGACCGTGCCCCGCCGGCCACCAGGCGCCGGCGTACGGATGCCCCGGCTCCGTGACCAGGATCCTGCGGAAGCCGCCCTCGACATCCGGCAGCGTCCCGTCTGCGAACTCCAGTTCGTTGAGGCGCTCGAAGTCGAACGCGATCGAGCCGAGCGAGCCGTTGATCTCGATCCTCAGCGCATTCTTCCGGCCTGTTGCGAATCTCGTCGCCTCGAACGTCGCGAGCGCTCCCCCGTCGGTGCGCGCGATGACGATCGCCGCGTCGTCCACCGTCACGTGCCCGCGCTCGTCGCCTGCGCTTGCGGATAGCCCGGATGACGCGGTGGGCAGCGGCCGTGAGGTCACGAACGTCTCCATGACCGCCCCGACGGCCGTGATTGACTGACCGGTGAGGAATTGCGCGAGATCGATGATGTGCGCGCCGATGTCGCCGAGTGCGCCCGACCCTGCCTCGTCCTTCTGCAACCGCCAGACGAGCGGAAAATCGGGGTCGACGATCCAGTCCTGCAGGTATTGGGACCTGATGTGCCGGATGAGTCCGAGTCGGCCGTCGTCGATCAGTCGCTTCGCGTAGGCCAGCGCGGGCGTGCGGCGATAGCTGAAGCCGACCATCGACAGCACGCCGCGCTTGCCGGCCGCTTCCGCAGCGGCTGCCATCGCCTCCGCCTCCGCGAGGGTGTTGGCGAGCGGTTTCTCGCACAGAACGTGTTTACCGGCGGCGAGCGCCGCGATAGCGATGTCGGCGTGCAGGCGGCCAGGAACGCAGATGTCGACGATGTCTACGTCGTCGCGTTCGAGCACCGCGCGCCAGTCGGTCTCGATGTCGACGATTCCGAACCGATCGGCGAATTCCGTCGTTGCCCGCTCGTCTCGACCACTGACGACAACAACCCGGACCGCCGCTCCCAGCTCGAAGAACTTCGGCGCGGTCTGCCAGGCCTCGGCATGGATCCTGCCCATGAACGAGTGCCCGATGATGGCGACCCCGAGCACTCTCGTCGCAGGTTTCGCGTCGTGATCCGGGGTGGGCATCATTGCTCCTGCTCGTTCGTCATCGGACTGGCAAAGCGCTTAACCTCTGCGGCCCGCAGTCACGTTCTCGAGTCGGGGCAGTGGGGGGGAGAAGAACTTGATAGGCATTCTGAATGCAATTGGTGGTGCGTGTCAACAAAATAGTTAACCGCTTTACTGCGGTAGCGTTCTGCTGGCATACTTCTCCTGGAGGCGCCGCATTCCGACGGCCATCCATCCCGACACTGGAGCTGGCCCGTGGCAACGATGCGAGATGTCGCCCTTCGCGCGAACGTCTCGATCGCGACGGTCTCGTTCGTGGTGAACAACACCAAGAGAGTCGCGCCGGAGACCCGGCAACGCATCGAAACCGCGATGGTTGACCTCAACTACCGGCGAAATGTGGTTGCGCGGGCGCTCGCGAGCCACCGCACGAGGATCATCGGGCTGCTCTACCCGGCGCTCGATCACCGCGCGGGCCCCACCATCATGAAATTCATCACCCGGGCAGCCAGCGTCGCTCACGACCGTGGGTACGACTTCGTGCTCTGGCCGGTCAGCAACGATGCCGACCAGATGTCGCACCTTCTCGCAGGTGGTCTCGTCGACGGCGTCCTCCTGATGGAGGTCCAGGTCAACGACGCGCGGGTCGACCGCCTGGTCGAATCTGGCATCCCGTTCGCCCTGATCGGGCGAACGAACGACACGACCCTGCCGTTTGTCGACATCGATTTTCGCGCGACCATCGAGAACGCACTCGACTACTTCACAGATCTCGGCCACACCCATATCGCGCTCGTCAACGAAACGACTCCGGGGGCGATCCTCGACGATCTCGGCCCGCTCGTGCGCACCGAAGAGTCCTATCGCGATGGGATGGCCGCGCGAGGGCTCCCGGCCCATGTCGTGCGCTGTGAAGGAAGCCCACACGACGGTCGCATGGCTGCCGCCGACGTGCTTGCGCTCGATCCGGAGACGACGGCCGTCATCGTCATGAACGAGAACGCCGCGTTCGGCGTGGTGAGCGGCCTGAAACACGCGGGACTTGTCGTGCCGGATGACGTCTCGGTCATCTCCATCTCGACCTCGTCAGAAATGGGCGCGCTGTCTGACCCCATCCTGACCACCATGAACGCGCCGGCGCTCGAGCTCGGCGAACTCGGCGTTGCGGCCCTGATCGACCAGCTCGAAGGTGCTGCGGCGGCACCGCCCCAGGTGCTCCTGCCGTGCCCGCTCGTCATCGGCGAGTCGACCGGACCGGTTCGCACCACCCGATGAGACCGGCGGCGAGCCGATAACATGGGAGCACAATCCCACACTCAGGCACCTCCACTTTGACTCGGTGCCGCACATATCGAATCGGAGCAACCATGGCCGCCGCAATTCCCGATAAACCAGCCCTCGAAGGCCTGGAAGACGCCTGGCGCGGCGTATGGGACGATCGAGGTACATACCGGTTCGATCGCACGGGTGCGACGCGCGAGAACATCTTCTCGATCGACACTCCCCCGCCGACGGCCTCCGGCAGCCTGCACATCGGGCACGTCTTCAGCTATACCCACATGGATCTGATCGCCCGCTACCAGCGCATGCGCGGCAAGACGGTGTTCTACCCGATGGGCTGGGACGACAACGGCCTGCCGACCGAGCGCCGGGTGCAGAACTACTACGGCGTTCGTTGTGACCCGACCCTCCCGTATGACCCCGGCTTCACCCCGCCGCTCGAGGGCGGCGACAACGCGTCATCCAAGGCGGCGGACCAGCAGCCGATCTCGCGGCGCAACTTCATCGAGCTGTGCGAGCGCCTCACCGTCGAAGACGAGAAGCAGTACGAAGACCTCTGGCGAAAGCTCGGCCTGAGCGTCGACTGGACCCAGAGTTACCGCACCATCGGCGAGGAGTCGCAGCTTGCGGCGCAACGAGCATTCCTGCGCAACCTGGCGCGCGGTGAGGCGTACCAGGCGGATGCGCCCACCCTCTGGGACATCACCTTCCGCACGGCCGTCGCGCAGGCTGAGCTCGAAGACAAGGAGCAGCCGGCCGCGTATCACGCGCTCACCTTCCACCGCCCGGACGGGTCGGATGTCGTCATAGAGACGACGCGGCCAGAACTGCTGCCTGCCTGCGTTGCGCTGGTCGCGCATCCAGATGACGAGCGATACCAACACCTCTTCGGCACCACAGTGACCACGCCGCTGTTCGGCGTCGAGGTGCCGGTCGTCGCGCACCACCTCGCCCAGAAGGACAAGGGCTCCGGCATCGCGATGATCTGCACGTTCGGCGACGTGACAGACGTGGTGTGGTGGCGAGAACTCGACCTGCCCAACCGCACGATCATCGGCGCGGACGGCCGGATCGTCGCGGACGCGCCCGCCGCAATCGAGACGGATGCCGCGAAAGCCGCATACTCGGAACTGGCGGGCAAGACAGTGTTCAGCGCCAAAGCCCGCGTCGTCGAGTTGCTGCGCGAGAGCGGGGAACTGGTGGGAGACCCGAAACCGGTCGTGCACTCGGTGAAGTTCTTTGAGAAGGGCGACCGCCCGCTCGAGATCATTTCGACCAGGCAGTGGTACATCGCGAACGGCGCACGCGACCCAAAGCTGCGGGAGCAGCTCGTTGCGGACGGCCAGGCCATCAATTTCGCGCCGGATCACATGCGGGTGCGGTACGAGAACTGGGTCGGGGGGCTGACCGGCGACTGGCTGGTCTCGCGGCAGCGTTTCTTCGGCGTGCCCATCCCCGTCTGGTACGAGCTCGACGCCGACGGAAACAAGGGCGCTGTCATAGTGCCGACCGAGGAGATCCTGCCTGTCGACCCGTCGTCGGATGTTCCCGCCGGGTATGACGAGGCCGACCGCGGTACGAAATTCGTCGGTGAGCTCGACATCATGGACACGTGGGCTACGTCGTCGCTGACCCCCCAGATTGCAGGCGGCTGGGTCACCGACCCTGAGCTGTTCGAGCTGGTGTTCCCGTACTCGCTTCGCAGCCAGGGGCAGGACATCATCCGAACGTGGTTGTTCTCGACCGTTCTGCGCTCGCAACTCGAGCACGGAACCGTGCCGTGGGCAAACGCCGGCATCTCCGGTTTCATCGTCGACCCCGACCGCAAGAAGATGTCGAAATCGAAGGGCAACGTCGTGACTCCGGCGGCGATGCTGGATGAACACGGGTCGGATGCCGTTCGCTACTGGGCAGCATCGAGCAGGCTCGGAACAGACGCCGCGTTCGACCCGCAGAACCCGAAGCAGATGAAGATCGGCCGCAGGCTCGCGATCAAGGTGCTGAACGCGGCCAAGTTCGTGTATTCGTTCCCTGAGCCCTCTGTCACGGCAGAGGGCGCACGCAATGCGCTCGACGTCGACCTGCTCGCGGAGCTCGACCGGGTCATCCTGGCCGCGACCGCGGCGTTCGACGATTTCGATCACGCGAAGGCACTCGAAACCGCTGAACGGTTCTTCTGGACGTTCTGCGACGACTACCTCGAGCTCGTGAAGGAGCGCGCGTACGGCGCGAGCACGCCGGAAGGCCAGGCAAGCGCCGTCACCACCCTGCGACTGGCCGTGAACGTTCTGCTCCGCCTCTTCGCGCCCTTCATCCCCTTCGCCACGGAAGAGGTCTGGAGCTGGACCAACGATGACTCTGTGCACACGGCGCCGTGGCCAACCTCGCTCGGAGCCGAGGAGCCGACCGGACTGCTCGGGCTGGTCGGCGAAGCACTCATCGGCATTCGCGGCGCGAAGACCGACGCGAAGGCGTCCCAAAAGACCGAGGTCGTGAGCGCGACGATTTCCGGGCCAGCCGCGCTCGAACTGGCAGCCGACGACCTCAAAGCCGTTGGCCGCATCGCAACACTGAATTTCGTAGTCGCCGACGCCGTTTCCGTCAGCGACATCGTTCTCGCGCCACAGCCGGAGGCCTGATCATGCAGCTCGGAACCCGCTGGTCGGTCGGCGACATGCCGCCGGCCCGACTGCCAGACCAAGTTGTCGATGCGATCGAGCGAGTGGAATCCGGCCTGGGCGACGTCGACACGACCGGATGGCGCTGGACTCTCACCTGGCTCGAGCAGAAGCCCGTGGTCGAGCTCGATGACGGTACCGTCATCCGCCTTGGACCGGGCGGCACGGCCGTGGTGGAGACGCCGGTCGACTAGTCAGAAGACAACACCCCGAGCAACCAAACACCCCGAGCAAGCTGTCATCACTCAGGCGACCGAGGAAAATTGAACCGGCGCTAGGACGCCAGGTCACCAGGGCGATGACAGCCAGCACGAGGTGCTGGGGTGTAGAAGGTGCGAGCGAGAGCCTCAGCGACCACTGGTCGTGCAGAACGGCGCGTGGCCGGCGCGCACGCGTTCGTTTTCGAGCAGGAGTGCCATGCGCGCGTGGGTCGGCTGGGCGAGGTCAGCGCGACGGTTCGACCAGCGCAGGAGGGCAAGCCCGACGCGCGCGACGAGTCGCTCGGACACGGTGTAGTGCGCACTTGAGCGAACAGTGCGCGCAGTCGCCTGGCTGGCAGCAGGAGCCGGTTGTGCAAGCCACTGGTGAGTGGTCAGTGATGGTTCAACAACAGTCGATGTAGTCATCGTCTTCACCTCGTTTTCTTCCTTCACACTACGGTCGGCCACCGACAATTCCGGGCTCGAAATTCTGGGGTTCATCGCTGTCGCATTCATGCGTTTTCTTCTTCTGCATCGCGTGTTGTCGCGTCGCCGTCCATCACGGGAAACGCGTTGAAATTGATGTGCACCGGGCGGGCGCCCGGCGCTTGCTGATTCTTGAACGGGAGGACGTATTGCTCGGTGAGCTTCAGCACGGCATCCACATATTCGTGCAGCTGGTCTGCCGTCAGCCGAGTGTTCATCGTTGAGATGTCCGCTGCCGCACGCCACTCGGCGGTGAGTTCGTCGTGACTGCGCTCGACGAAGTCCCCGAGGAGCTTTTCCTCGCCGGTGCGCAGTTGCCTGAAGATCAACTCGGCTGCCGAACGGCCCGCTGGCGTGTCTGTCGCGTCATCCGATCCGATGTTCACCGCGCCCGGCGTTCGTTCCCACCAACGCTCGCGACCGGTGCCCTTGCCCTCGACCTCTTTCACGAAGCCGTGCTTTTCGAGCTGTCGCAGGTGGTAGCTCGTTGCGCCACTCGACTCGTTCAGCCGCTCAGCAAGGCCACTCGCCGTAAAGCTCCCGTATATCGAGAGAGCATCGAAGATCTGCACACGCAGTGGATGCGCGAGTGCCTTCAGGCTTGCGAGATCGAGATCCCGTGCGTCGGAAAAGCGCTCACCGATCTCGGACTCGCTGGACTCCGGTTCACCGGCGTCTGGTTGGCTGATCGACATGATGCAAAGATAGCATTGCAAAGTAATCTTTGCAACATAGATTTTGCAACGAAATCTTTGCAACTCCGTTGGTCGGCCGTAGGCTCGATGCATGACTAACCCCTTCTTCGAGCCGAGTTCACTGCCATACGGCCTTCCCCCGTTCGCCGACATCACGGATGACGACTTCCGACCGGCCTTCGACAAAGGGCTCGAAGACCACCTGGCTGAGATCCTCGCTGTCGCGAACGACCCAGCAGCGCCCACGTTTGAGAACACGATGCTGCCTCTTGAGCGCGGCGGTCAGCTGCTCGAGCGCGTGATGTACGTCTTCTACAACAAGTCGTCTGCCGACAGTAATGACTTCACGAATCAGCTCGAGGAAGACATCGCTCCCCTCCTGGCTGCCCACTCCGATGCCATCAAGCTGAATCCGCGACTCTACGAACGCATCGAGGCCCTGCACGACAGGCGTGAGCGCCTCGGGCTCGATGCCGAATCCGTCTATCTCATCGAGCGCTACTACGACGAGTTCACGATCGCCGGTGCTGGGCTCGACGACGCATCGAAGAAGAAGCTGAGCGACATCAACCAACAGCTCTCGACCCTCACCACCAGGTTCGAGAAGAACCTGCTCGCAGACACGAATGAGCTCGCTGTCGTCATCGACGACGTCGCAGAGCTTGCCGGCCTCGGCGACGGAGAGATCTCTGCCGCCGCCGAAGCGGCCAGGGAACGCGGGCTCGAGGGCAAGTACCTCATCACGCTGGTGCTCCCGACCGGGCATCCTTATCTCTCGTCGCTGACAAATCGCGACGTTCGAAAGCGCGTGATGGATGCCTCCCGTTCCCGCGGAATCCGCGGCGGCGCGAACGACAACCGCGATCTCGTGCTCGAGATCACGAAGCTGCGTGCCGAACGCGCGAGACTTCTCGGATTCCCCACGCACGCTGCCGTCGTGACGGCGGACGAGACCGCGAAGACGCCTGAGGCGGTCGATGAGATGCTGCGCAAACTCGCGGTGCCGGCCGCACGAAATGCCAAGGCAGAGCAGGCTGATCTCGAAACCCAGGTCGCCGGCGAGTTCACCATCGAGAGCTGGGACTGGGCGCTCTACACCGAGCGCGTTCGTAAGGCCAAGTACGACGTCGACACCTCAGAGATGCGGCCGTATTTCGAGGCGGAGCGTGTGCTCCAGGACGGCGTGTTCTTTGCGGCAACGCAGGTGTACGGCATCACGTTCGCCGAGCGTACGGACCTTACGGCCTATCACCCCGATGTGCGGATCTTCGAGGTCTTCAACGAAGACCACTCCCCCGTCGGGCTCTTCCTCTACGACCTATATACTCGCGATTCGAAGCGCGGGGGTGCGTGGATGAACCCGCTGATCTCGCAGAACACGCTGCTCGACTACCCAACCGTCGTCGTCAACAACCACAACGTACCGAAGCCTGCAGCAGGCTCACCGACTCTCCTCACCTACGACGAGGTCAACACACTGTTCCACGAGTTCGGGCACGCACTGCACGGTCTCTTTGCGCGAGTGACGTACCCGAAATTCGCCGGAACCAACGTGTTCCGTGACTTCGTCGAGTTCCCAAGCCAGGTCAACGAGATGTGGATGCTGTGGCCCGAGGTCCTCGCGAACTACGCGAAGCACAACGAGACGGGTGAGGCCATGCCGCAGGACTTCGTCGACAAGCTGCAGGCATCCGCCGCCTTCAATGAGGGTTTCCAAACGAGCGAGTACCTGGGCGCGGCACTCCTCGACCAGGCCTGGCACCGGATCACAGCAGACGACACCATCACGGACGTCGCCGAATTCGAGGCGAAGGCGCTTGCCAGCTTCGGACTCGACAACCCAGCCGTGCCCCCGCGGTATTCGAGCACGTATTTCGCGCACACCTTCTCGGGCGGCTACGACGCTGGCTACTACTCGTACATCTGGAGCGAGGTGCTCGACGCCGATACCGTCGACTGGTTCAAGGAGAACGGTGGCCTGACGCGCGCCAACGGCGATCGGTTCCGTCAGCGACTGCTCGGCGTTGGCGGATCGAAGGATCCCCTTCAGGCATTCCGTGACTTCCGGGGCAGGGATGCCCGGATCGAGCCGCTCCTGAAGCGGCGCGGACTCGAATAGCGAGAAAGCTGCGCGGCGTGGTCAGTTAGCTGTGCTGCTCGCCGACGAGGTCGCGCAGGGTCCGGAGCTTCGTTGCGAGGTCCGGTCCCTGCGGCACGACGATGACCTCGTCGGCCTTCGTAGCTTCGACGAGCCCCGTGATACTCGCCGTGACATGAGCGAGGTCGCCGACCGCCTGCGCGGCGTTGCGACTCGCGACGAACTCCCGTTCGGCATCCGTCCAGTCGTGGGCTTCGGCCTCGGCGAGCGTGGGGATGCGGCCAGGCCGTGCACCGGAACGCAGTCGACTGAAATACAGGCCGTTCGGTAGCGCCAGCCGCTCGGCATCTTCAGCCGTGTCGCCGACAATCGTGGCAACCGCAACCATCGAGTGCGGTTCGCGAAGAATGATCGACGGCTCGAATGCCTGCCTGTACAACTCGAAGGCTGTTGGCGTGTTGTCGCCGCCCGCGAAGTGGTGCGCGAAAGCGAACGGAAGGCCGAGCATTCCGGCCAGCTGCGCGCTGAACCCGCTCGAGCCGAGCAGCCACATCTCGGGCGAGTCGCCCAGGCCCGGGATGGCGGCGGGCTGGGAGCCGAGCCCGTTCTCGAGCGGCGGAATCGTGCCGAAGAACGCGAGGAGCTCGACGACCTGGTTGGGGAAGTCGTCGACGCTCTCACTGCCGATGTTGCGCCGCAGAATGGATGCCGTCAGCTGGTCTGTGCCCGGTGCACGACCGAGTCCGAGGTCGATGCGGTCGCCGTGCAGGGCAACGAGGGTGCCGAACTGCTCCGCGACGACGAGCGAGGAATGGTTGGGCAGCATCACGCCGCCTGATCCGACGCGAATTCGTTCCGTTGCTGCAGCGATCGCACCGATCAGCACGGGCGGCGCCGAGCTCGCGACCGCTGGCATTCCGTGGTGCTCCGCGACCCAGAATCGCGCGTAGCCGAGCTCGTCGGCCAGCTTCGCGGTCTGGATGGTCTGCGCGAGTGCTTCGGCATGTGACATCCCGTCGTAGACCGACGCCAGGTCGAGTACGGACAGGGGCACTTCGGTAATGGCACTCATGCCTGAGTCAACCTGTGTACGCCGACGGTCATTCCGCCCAATGGCAATCAGGTCGGGAGCCTCCGCCGGCGATTCCAGCCCAACCACAGCATGACGATGCCGCCGACCACGAGGCCCCAGAAGGCGGAACCGATGCCGAGAACAACTATGGGCGAGACCACAACCAGGAAGGTGATGACCGCGACAATGCGATTCTCTGGCTTTTCGAGCGCCGCGCTGATGGCGGTTGCAAACGCTCCGAGCATCGCGAGCCCGGCCACCGCTGTGATGAGAAGTGGCGGCGCAGCCGAGACGAGGCTCGTGGCGAGTCCAGCGCACAGCCCGAGCGCAACGTAGACAACGCCACCAGTCAGCGTAGCGATCCACCGCCGCGACTTCTCGGTGTGTGAGTCCGGGCCCGCCATGATTGCGGCCGACAGCGCGGCGAGGTTGATCGCGTGGCCACCGAAGGCAGCGCCGCCGGCTGAGAGCGCCCCCGAGCCGACCAGGATGGCGCGCGCGGGCGGCTCCGGATAGTCGAAGGTCCGCAGCACCGCGAACCCGGGGACGTTCTGGCCCGCCATCGTCACGAGGAAGAGCGGCAGCCCGAGACTGACGATCACGAGAGGCTCGAAGGTCGGCGCGACGAAGACGAGCTGGGGCGCGACCACGCTGCCGTGCAGCCAGTTCGTGCCGGCGCTGATGCCCACCATCACGACGGTCACAACCAGCGCGCCGGGCACTGCCCATCGCGGCGCGAATCCGTACAGGACAAGCCAGACCACGACGACGGGCAGGGCAAGCAGTGGCAGCTTTGCCGATGCCTCGATCGGGGCAAGACAGATCGGCAGCAGGATGCCCGCGAGCATCGCACTCGCGATCGCCGTCGGAAGGCGCACGATCGCGCGCGTGAGCGCGGGCCAGAGGCCCGTCACCACGATGAGCAATCCGCACACGACGAAGGCGCCGACGGCGGCGGAGAACGACCCTGTCGATCCCTTGGCCGCGATGAGGAGGGCCGCCCCCGGCGACGACCACGCGAAGGACAGCGGCATCCTGAACACCACCGAGAGCACGATCGCGATCGCCGCCTGGGTCAGGCACAGGATGAGGAGCCCAGACGCGGCCTCCGCTGGGCTGGCTCCCACGCTTCGCAGCCCGGCAATCACGAGCGCGAAGGTGCTCGCGAATCCGGTCAGCGCACCGACGATGCCGGCAACGATCGGAGGAACCATCGGCCCAGCCTATGGGCCGCGCGCCACGCCAGGCCGGACAGACCCGCTTAAGCGCTCTTCTCGCCGGCAGCCCGCATGGGCTTGCGCGGCACGATGGTGGGGGCCGCGTTGTCGAGCACGGCCTGCTTCGTCACGATGACTCGGCCGACATCCTCGGTGGACGGCACCTCGAACATGATCGGGCCGAGCACCTCCTCCATGATCGCGCGAAGGCCGCGGGCACCGGTCTTGCGCAGAACGGCGAGGTCCGCGATCGCCTCGAGGGCGTCCTGATCGAAGTCGAGCTGCACGCCGTCGATCTCGAACATGCGCTGGTACTGGCGCACGAGTGCGTTCTTCGGCTGCGTCAGGATGTCCATTAGAGCGACCTGGTCGAGTTGCGTGACAGTCGTGACAACGGGGAGTCGACCGATGAACTCGGGGATCAGGCCGAACTTGTGCAGGTCTTCCGGAAGCACCTCGCCGAATAGGTTGACCTCGTCGTTCTTCGAGTGGAGCGGAGCTCCGAAGCCGATGCCCTTCTTGCCTGCGCGCTGGCTGATGATCTCCTCGAGGCCAGCGAATGCGCCGGCGACGATGAAGAGGACGTTGGTCGTGTCGACCTGGATGAACTCCTGGTGCGGGTGCTTGCGGCCGCCCTGCGGTGGCACCGATGCGACCGTGCCCTCGAGAATCTTCAGCAGCGCCTGCTGGACGCCCTCGCCGGAGACGTCGCGCGTGATCGACGGGTTTTCCGCCTTGCGGGCGATCTTGTCGATCTCGTCGATGTAGATGATGCCGGTCTCTGCACGCTTGACGTCGTAATCGGCGGCCTGGATCAGCTTCAGGAGGATGTTCTCGACATCCTCACCGACGTAGCCGGCCTCAGTGAGAGCCGTTGCGTCTGCCACAGCGAACGGCACGTTCAGGCGCTTGGCGAGCGTCTGGGCGAGATAGGTCTTGCCGCACCCCGTCGGGCCGATCAGGAGGATGTTGGACTTTGCGATCTCGACATCGTCGATGACGTCTGCAGCGCTCAGCGTGTTGCGGGCCCGGATGCGCTTGTAGTGGTTGTAGACGGCGACCGAAAGCGCCTTCTTCGCAGCCTCCTGGCCGATCACGTACTCCTCGAGGAACGCGTAGATCTCCTTGGGCTTCGGCAGGTCGAACTCGCTCGAAGCCTCCTCGCCAGCCTCGGCGAGGCGCTCTTCGATGATCTCGTTGCACAGCTCGACACACTCGTCGCAGATGTATACGCCGGGCCCAGCAATGAGCTGCTGGACCTGCTTCTGGCTCTTCCCGCAGAAAGAACATTTCAGCAGGTCGGCGCTTTCCCCAATTCGGGCCACTGTGCACTCCCCTTTATCCGCGCAAATGCGACGTCCATCCGAGCCTAACCTGTGGCAGCGACACTGCCAGCCTTCGTCAAGAAAAGTGACATCGGCGTGCCGTAATCTGACGGGCATGGTGTCGCCGGTGCGGAAGCGTGTTCGCGCGGTCACAGTGGGGGCGATCCTCGTGGCGGCCTCCGTCCTCGGGATCGCGGGTCCGGCATCCGCCCACAACTTTCTTGTGACCTCAACTCCAGCGGCTGGCAAGACCATGACGGCACTTCCGTCGGCGTTTACCATCACGACGAATGAGGGGCTCCTCGACCTGTCGGGGCACGCTGCAGGCTTTGCCTTCGACATCGAGGATGCACAGGGCAAGTTCTACGGCGACGGGTGCGTCACCGTCACCGGACCCGCGATGTCGATCGATCCCGTGATCGGCGCCGCCGGAAAATACCGCGTGCTGTGGCAGATCGTCTCGGCCGACGGCCACGTTGTATCGAACTCGTACTCGTTCACGTGGAAGCCCCCCGCCTCGTTCACGCCGGCCAAGGGCGCGAGCCACCCTGAGGACTGCGGTGGGAAGTCCGGTGGTACCGCTCCCCCGGATCCGCACCTTGGGCAGGACGCGTTCGCGAAACCGAGCGCCAACCTCGGTCTCGTCCTCGGTATCGGCGGCGGAATCCTTGCGCTCGGAATCGCGCTGACGATCGTGCTGCTGGTCGTTGGTCGCCGCAAGCCTGCCGACAAGTCATAGCAACGCAAGAACGGCCGCCCCGCGATGGGACGGCCGCTCTTGGAATTCGAGAGCTACTTGACGAGCGCCGGAATGTTCTTGCGGCTGAGCAGAACCTGGTCGATGAGGCCGTACTCGAGGGCCTCCTCCGAGCTCAGGATCTTGTCGCGCTCGATGTCGCGGTTGACCTGCTCCTGCGTGCGGTTGGAGTGCTTCGCCAGCGTCTCCTCGAGCCAGGTGCGCATGCGAAGGACTTCCTGCGCCTGGATCTCGATGTCCGACGCCTGGCCGCCACCCTGGCCCTGGATGGCCGGCTGGTGGATCAGGATGCGGGCGTTCGGCAGAGCCAGACGCTTGCCCGGTGTACCAGCCGCGAGCAGCACGGCCGCAGCGGATGCCGCCTGGCCGAGCGCGAACGTCTGGATGTGCGGGCGAATGTACTGCATCGTGTCGTAGATAGCCGTCATGGCAGTGAACGAGCCACCGGGCGAGTTGATGTACATCAGGATGTCGCGGTCCGGGTCCTGGGATTCGAGGACGAGGAGCTGGGCCATGATGTCGTCGGCCGACGCGTCATCCACCTGGACGCCGAGGAAGATGATGCGGTCCTCGAACAGCTTCGCGTACGGGTCCTGGCGCTTGTAGCCGTATGCCGTGCGCTCCTCGAAGCTCGGAAGGATGTAGCGCGACTCCGGCATGAAATTGCCTGCAGCCCTGAAAGTTGGTGTTTCCATGAGTTTTCCTGTTCGTCTCTTCTGGGCTCTACTTGGTTCCACCGCCACCGATGACATCGGAGGCAGATTCACGGATGTGGTCGACGAAGCCGTACGCGAGGGCTTCCTCGGCGTTGAACCAGCGGTCGCGGTCTCCGTCGTCATTGACCTGCTCGACGGTCTTGCCCGTCTGCGACGCGGTGATCTCGGCGAGACGCTTCTTCATGTCGAGGATCAGCTGGGCCTGCGTCTGGATGTCTGACGAGGTTCCGCCGAAGCCACCGTGCGGCTGGTGCAGCAGCACTCGCGCGTTCGGCGTGATGTAGCGCTTGCCCTTGGTGCCTGCGGTCAGCAGGAGCTGGCCCATGGAGGCGGCCATACCGATACCGACCGTGACGATGTCGTTCGGCACGAACTGCATCGTGTCGTAGATCGCCATGCCAGCGGTGATCGAGCCACCGGGTGAGTTGATGTAGAGGTAAATGTCTGCTTCGGAGTCTTCCGCAGCGAGAAGTAGCAGCTTTGCCGCAATCTCGTTGGCGTTCTCGTCTCGCACCTCTGACCCAAGCCAGATGATGCGGTCCTTCAGCAGTCGGTCAAAAACACTGTTGACCAGGACTGGTTCGGCCATTATTGAGCTCCTTCAGTTATCGCTTGCTGTCGAATCTATCGGAGCGCGGGAAGCGCCACGGCGTTGTTCGCCGTGGGCAGAGCGCGCGGTACCGTGTGAGTCATGACGACCGACGATTGGGCGAAGCGGGTTGCCACGCTCTGGGACATTTCAGACGAGCTTGGCGACAACATCCTGCTCGAACGCATGGATGCCCTCGTGGCCGAACGGCCAGCGACGGATGCGCGCGCGGCATACGAGGCGGGCTCAGTTCGCGACTCCATCGGCCTCGAGGCCGAAGCCGCCCCGCACTACCAGCGGGCGCTGGAACTCGGTGCGGATGGCAGTCTCGGCGAGTCGCTGACGACCCAGCTGCGCATCCAGTACGCGAGCACCCTGCGCAATCTCGGGCGCTATGACGAGGGCCTTGCCCTCCTCGATGCGATCCCGGCGGACGATGAACTCGCGGATGCGGCTGCAGCGTTCCGCGCGCTGATCCTGTCGAGTGCTGGTGAACTGCCGGCTGCGCTGTCGCTCGCTCTTGCAACGCTGGCGACGCATCTGCCGCGCTACCAGCGGTCGGTGCTCGCCTACGCGCACGAACTCCCCGTTCGCCTGGCGAACGGGGAGTAACGAGGTCGTGCTGGGCGGTGCGCCTTAGTGGCTGTGACCTTCGTGGTCGTGACCAGCGTGATCGTGCGGCTCGTTAGCCGCGCTCAGGAGGTTCGCGGCGTCGGAGGTGTCGAAGCCTTCCCCGTCTTCGTCGCCACGGGCGATGGCGGTGAAGTCTGAGACATCCACCTTCTTGCCCTTGGTGTCGACGACATTGGCCTTGTCGAGGATGACCGCGAGGGTCTTCGCTCGCGCGACTTCGCCGATCATGGCCGGGATCTGGCCGTTCTCGTCGAGCACCTTGATGAATTCGCCCGGCTCCATGCCGTACTGCGCGGATGCCTGGATGAGGTACTGGGTGAGCTCGTCCTGGCTGACCTTCACCTCTTCCTTCTCGGCGATCGCGTCGAGCAGGATCTGCGCGCGGAACGTCTTCTCGCTCGACTCAGCGACCTCTGCACCGTGCACGGTGTCGTCGACGCGGTTCTCGTTCTCGAGGTGACGCTTGACCTCGTCGTCGATGAGCTGCTGAGGCACCGGGATCTCGACCAGTTCGGTCAGCTTGTCGACGATCTGGTCGCGGGCTTCTGCTCCCTGGCCGAACTCCTTCGACTTCTCGACCTGGGTGCGGATGTCTGCCCGCAGCTCGCCGATGGTGTCGAACTGGCTGGCGATCTGGGCGAAGTCGTCGTCGGCATCCGGAAGCTCGCGCTCCTTGACTGCCAGCAGCGTCACGGTGATGAGCGCGGTCTGACCGGCGCTGTCGCCGCCGATGAGGGTGGACTCGAAGGTCGTCGTCTCGCCTGCGGTCAGCGAGTCGAGCGCCTCGTCGATGCCCTCGATGAGCTCGCCGGAGCCGATCTCGTAGCTGATGCCGTTGGCCGTGTCGACCTCTTCGTCGCCGATTGTCGCGACGAGGTCGAGCTGGGCGAAGTCGCCGTTCTTGGCCGGGCGGTCGACCGTCACCAGCGTGCCGAAGCGGCTGCGCAGGTTGTCGAGCTCGTCCTGGACGTCGTCTGCGGAGACGGTGACTGGCTGCACTTCGAGCTTCAGACCGTCGTAGTCAGGAATGTCGAACTCCGGGCGGACATCCACCTCGACGGTGACAACGAGGTCGCCGGTGAAGTCCTTCACGTCCGGCCAGGTGGTGACGTCTGCCTCCGGGCGACCGAGCGCGCGGATCTTCTCGTCTTGAACGGCCTGGCGGTAGAACTTGTCGAGGCCGTCGCTGACCGCGTGGTTCAGCACCTCTTCGCGGCCGACACGCTGGTCGATGAGCTGCGGCGGCACCTTGCCCTTGCGGAAGCCGGGGATGTTCACGGACTCAGCGATGTGGCTGTATGCGTGGTCAATGCTGGGCTTCAGCTCGTCGGGGGTCACCGAGATGGTGAGCTTCGCGCGCGTAGGGCTGAGCTTCTCAACCAAGGTCTTCACGATGTGCTTCTCCTGTGTGTTTTGTCTTCTAGGTTCGTGCAGTCGGGGCGACAGGATTCGAACCTGCGGCCTCTCGGTCCCAAACCGAGCGCTCTACCAAGCTGAGCTACGCCCCGGGCCAGTCGTGGCAACCCAAACGGTCGCCGTTCAGCCAGCGATCCGGGCGCAAGAGGTGCCGCACCGAAAATTGACCTCGGCAAGTCTAACCGATGCACTACACCCGTTGTGGGTGCTCTCCACCCGTTATGGGGCGTAGAGGTCACGCGGTCAGCGAACTAGCGTTGTATTCACCACCATCTCGAATAGTAAGGGGAATCCGACATGGCGGATATCGATGCGAGCCTGCCGGGGGCAGGTTGGTACGCCGATCCACGAGTTCCACACCAGCTGCGCTTTTGGGACGGCGACGGCTGGACCAACAACGTCTACATGCCCGACCGCACGGAGCAGCCTGCGACATCCCAGCTCGTGCCGGGGCTCGCCGACCAATCCGGGGGCAAGTGGGACTGGCCGCTGGACTAACCCAGGATGCGCGCCGGGCGAGACTGGACGCGCCGAATCGTGAGGATGCCGAGCATCCGGTAGAGTAATCGTCGCGCGGAGCCCACGGCTCACATCGCGGGGATGTAGCTCAATGGTAGAGCCTCAGTCTTCCAAACTGATGACGCCAGTTCGATCCTGGTCATCCCCTCCACAATGTCACAGGCCGCTAGCCAGTGTGGCTCCCGATGCAGCTCGATTCAGCTGACCTTGCCGACCGCCGCGTGGAGTTGTATTCGCGAAGTGACGCCCAGTTTCGCGTAGATCCTCGCCAAATGGGCTCCGACGGTGCGATGGGAGATATACAGCCGTGCGCCGATCTCCTTGTTCGTAAGTCCGGTTGCAGCCATCTTTGCCACCTGAAGTTCTTGCCCGGTAAGGATGTCGGCCGTCGACTTCTGCCGTTGCTGGCTTCGTTCGCCCGCGGCCCGGAGTTCGCGGCGGGCGCGGTCGCCGAAAGGTGTGACCCCGAGCGCGTCGAATGTGTCGCGGGCGGATCGCAGGTAGTCGCGGGCCGCGGTCGGATGACGCTGGCGACGCAGCCACTCCCCATACGCGAGCTCGGTTCTGGCTCTCACGAATGGTCGGCCGGACAGGTCGACGGCGAGCGCCGCAGCAAATTGCGCTTCTGCCGAGCGCTCGTCATCCGCAAGCAGACCTCGGGCCAGCCGGAGGGCATCATGCAGGGATTGGGACGGAGTGAGCCTCGCCGCCGCCTCCATCCTGGCGAGCACGGGGAGCGCGTCCGTACGGCGCCCACTGTGGAAAGCGGCATCCGCCAGGTCGGCCAGGGTGTGGTAACTGAGGGCGAGTTGATGCGAGTCAGAGTTGGGCTGGTGCATGCGCAGGAGTCGGGCGAAGGCTTGCGTGTAGTCACCCTGCCCGAGAGCCGCGATGGCGCGTGCGTGCTCGGCTGTTGCGAGTACGCTCCTCGCCGCGACCGGAACGGCTATCCTCTCGGCTTCGACCGCCAATTGGTCGCTGTGAACGAAATCGCCGCGGAGCGCCGCAATCTTGGCTCGCGTCGCGAGCATCAGGGCGTGCAGGAATGGTTGCCCTGTTTCATCCGCCAGCGAATCCGCCTC
Organism: Galbitalea sp.; assembly: GCA_036499165.1. Taxonomy (GTDB): domain Bacteria; phylum Actinomycetota; class Actinomycetes; order Actinomycetales; family Microbacteriaceae; genus Galbitalea. Next base: position 19,700 of record DASYEE010000056.1, read on the forward strand.
GACGGCCGCAAGGACGGCCACCTCGATGTCAGCAATTTGGGCTGCAGCCCATGCCTGTGCCGCGAGGGCCCGTGCAAGAAGCTGCAGACGACCCTGCTCGCGCAGGCCGGCCAATGATGCGGAGGACTGCGCGATCGCTGTGTCGAACATGCCGACGAGGACTGCGACGCTGCCAATCAGACGAACCGACTGCGGATCGGCCGAAGGCTCCTCAAGCAGCCGCTCGATGCGCCGAATGACGACCTCCCCGCGGTCCACCGGGGCGGCGTACCCGAGGATGGCCAGGAGTCTCGGGTCCATCGGATCCAATGGGAGGCTTTCCGCGACCGTCACGATCTTCGCCCGCGCGGCCGCTCCCGGTTCGGTCCAAAAGCAGCGAAGTGCCGCGCTCCACAGAATGCGCACGGCAAGATCGGGGTGGCCGTCGAGGCCAACAGATTCAGCAAGATCGCCAAGAGCAGACGCGTCCATGACCTGGTTGCGCAACCCGTCGTCGAAGGCCGCATGGATCCACGCGAGCCGCGCTCTCTGTTGTCCGTTCAGCTCGAGATCGGCGGCTTCTTTCAAGAGCCTGGTCACGATCTCCGGTCGTCCCAGCTCAACGGCGGCGTCTGCCGCACCGAGCAGACGGTCAGCACGTTGCCCCAGATGGGGGCTCAGCTGGGCGGCCCGCTCGAGCGCAATAACGACTGTCTCAGCGCTTCCGAGGCGGCGGCCATTCGACGCCGCTTTCTCCAGCGCGGCGGCAACATCCTCGTCTGGTTCCGAGAGTGCGGCAGCCAAGTTCCAGATGCTTCTCAGCGACCCTGGGCTTTGCACGCTTGCGATCGTCCTGTGGACCTCGCGGCGTCGATCCGCGCCCAATCCCTGGTATATCGCGGAACGAACGAGGGGATGGCTGAACGACAGGGACGAACCGCTGAGACGCGCCAGCCGGGCATCCATTGCCGGTTTCAATTCCACACTTCCGAACGGTTCGCCGCCGAGCAGGGTCGCGACCGTGAGAATCTCATCGAGGTCCGCGTCGTCGTCAACCGCAGCGACCTCCAATACGACCTGCGTTCGCGGCGGGAGCTGCGCCACTCGCCCGGCGTATGCTCCTTCGAGTCTTCTGGTCAGTGGGATCCAGGCAAGGTCCAGCGAGCCAGCGGCACCGGTTCGCGCGGCTGTCGGCAGTTCGATCAGGGCCAGCGGATTTCCGGCCGCCTCCCTGAGGAGTCGTCGCCGGACACCCGATGCAAGTCCTACGGCGTGCATGGCCAGAAGGCATGTTGCAGCCTCAGCCGACAACGGCTCGATGCTGATCGTGGCCTGGCAGGCTTCGATCAGCCGATTGGAGATCCCGGTGCGTGCTGCGACCAGCAGGACAATTAGTTCTTCCCCAATCCGCCGGGCCAGGAAAGCCAGCACGTCAACGGTCGAAGCGTCGAGCCAGTGCGCATCGTCAACAACGAGCAACAGCGGCGCGTCGTCGGCTGCCGCGCCGAGCAAGTTCATCGTGGCGAGAGCGACGAGATAACCTTCCACTGCTTCCGCCTCGATGAGTCCGAGCGCCGCGCGCAGCGCATCCCCCTGACGCTGCGGCAGGGTGTCGAGACTGGCCCGCAATGGCCACAACAGTTTGTGGAGGCCCGCGTAGGGAAGGTGCGCCTCGGCCTCGGCACCCGCGGCACGGAATACTGCAAACCCTTGTGCTCGGGCCGTATCTGCCGCGGATTCAAGTAGCGCCGTCTTGCCAATGCCTGGATCGCCGTTCAGCAGCATGGCCTCCCCGCGCGAACCAACATCGCCGAGCGCGGTCATGAGGCGCGCGGTCTCATGGCTCCTTCCAATGAGTCCCACAGGTTAAGCCTAACTGTGCGGCGTCGATGCAGAGCCGCTGCCCGCTCGAGGCGAACGATGGTCATTTGACCGATGCCTTGGCCGTAGCACCGAACCTAGCGTGGGGAAAGCGTGATCGCTCCGACCTCGCCTTCTCTCTCAATCGACAAAGGATGACTCTCATGCCCACCGAACAGCTCCCCATCCCCGACGCTTCTGCCGACCCACGCATCGATCCAGGCATCCGCCCGATGCTGGCCGAGCTGAACAAAGACCCATCCCCGTTTTGGCTCCTGCCGGGTGATGAGGTCCGCGCCACACTCGCCGGCTTGCAGGCCACCGCCCCGCGCGACCTCTCCGGCGTCGACGTCGAGGAGAAAGACATCGAAGTCGATGGCGTGAGCGTCAAGCTCTACCTCCAGCGCCCTCATGGAGTCTCAGGCGACCTGCCGGTCATCCTGTTCATTCACGGTGGTGTATGGATCGCTGGCGACTTCAACAACCACCAGGGACTATCCCGAGACCTGGCGGTCGCGACAGGCTTCGCGGTCGTTTTCGTCGAGTACACGCCCATCCCGGATGCGATCTACCCGACCCAACTCATGCAGTCGCTGGCAGCGCTGAAGTGGATCGGCCAGCAGGGTGCGGGCGCAGGCCTCGACGCTTCTCGAGTCGCGGTCGTCGGCAATAGCGTTGGCGGCAACCTGAGCGCGGCGCTCTCGCTTTACGTCAAAGACCACCCCGACGCGGGAGCCCCAGCGATCAAGGCACAGGTGCTGCTGTTTCCGGCATTGGATTCAAACGTGGACACACAGTCGTATCAGGACTACGCCGTCGGTCGGTTTCTCGCAAAAGACTTTATGAAGTTTGGTTGGGACACATACACGCCGACAGACGAACGCCGCAACGAGATCTACGCTGCCCCGCTGAAGGCCAGTCTTCAGCAGCTCAGTGGCCTCCCGCCCGCGCTCGTGCTCGTGGACGAGAACGATCCGTTGCGGGACGAAGGCATTGCATACGGCCGTAAGCTGACCGAAGCCGGGGTAGAAACGGCGACGATCGAGTACATCGGTCTCATTCACGACTGGATGCTGCTGAACCCGATTCAGCAGGTGCCCTCCGTCAAGGCATCCTTCCGTCAGGTCGCGGCCGAACTCGCTCACTATCTCCGGTAGCGTCGCGGCGACCGGTAACCACTCCGCCCCTGCCGAGCCCCGCTGTTCCCCGTGATACGACGGCGACACCGTCTACGTTTCTCATCGTTTAACAGTGGAGAGGAGTGGAATTGCTTCCACAAGGCTTGACGCGTGCACGGCCCTTACCGTCGTGACCTTCCTCAGGTGGCGGTGCGGCCTCCATCCACCGCGAGGATGGCACCGGTGATGTAGCTTGCGCGATCCGAGGCCAGGAAAGTGATGCTGTCCGCGATCTCTTCTGGTCGCGCTCCTCGCTTGAGGGCGGTCGACTCGCCGATTGCGGCCGTGATTTCGGGCGCCTGCACCGCCGTGTAGACCGGCCCTGGTGCGACCGCGTTCACCCGGATGCCGTCACCGGCGAGTTCGGCGGCCCACGACTGCGTCATCGATGACATCGCGGCTTTGGTTGCGCCATACGCCGCGCCACCGGGCATCCCGATCTTGCCCGCCATGCTCGAGATGTTGATGATCGAGCCGCTCTGCCGCTTGACCATGCCCGGGATGACCGCTGCAGTCAGGAAGTACGTGGATCGCACGTTTGCGTCGAACATCGCGTCGTACCCATCGAAGGTAAGTTCCTGGGTCGGCCCGAACCAGGCCGTTCCCGCGTTGTTGACGAGCACATCCACTGCTCCGGCCTCGTTGGCCAGGGAGGTGATGCCAGCCTCGGTCGACAGGTCGGCGGGAATGAAGCGAGCGTGCCCGCCCGCGTTTTCGATCTCGGCGACGACCTCCGCGCCGCGCTCGGGGTTGCGCCCGGCGACAAGCACGTCCGCTCCCTGGGCAGCCAACTGAATGGCGGCCGCGCGGCCGATTCCCGAGGTGGCACCGGTGACGAGTGCCGTCTTGCCTGCGAGCTCTGAGGTTGTTGGGTGTGACATTTTTCTCCTGATTTAGATGGTGAACTCGGGTGTTTGGTCAAGGAACCGCGCGACTTCGGCTACGAAATCCTGCGGGTACTGAAAGTGCGGGCCATGCCCGCTGTCGGGGTAGAGGATGAGCTTCGCGTTCGGCAGCCCCTGCTGTAGCGCATACGAGTTGACGGTCGGGATGACGATGTCGTGACTCCCGTTGACGACGAGCACGGGCTGCAGGATGTGCTTCAGGTAATCCTGAACACCCGCGCCCTGCGCTCCCCACCCGACGCGAGCAGCGGAATACGTCGCCGCCGCCGCATCCGAGAACGGCACATCCCGGTCGCTTCGGCTCGAGATTCGCGCGACGTACTCTCGCCCCGCAGCCTGGCTCTTCTCGCTCGGCGAGAAGAAGATGGGAAGCCATCCGTCGTCGTGCCGGTTGGGTCCGGCGGCGAAGAAGCCCGCCGCTCCTTCGTCTGGGTTGCCGGGCACGCCGCCCCGAGGGGCAGTGCCCACCAGAATCACCTTGCGCACCAACTCCGGATGCGTGTAACTCAGCCACTGGGCGACGTGGCCTCCCATTGAGTGGCCGAGCACATCCACCTTGGCGACGCCCAGCGCCGTGATGAACGTCGCGGCATCCGCCGCCATGTCTTCGATGGTCGACCGTGGCTCGCCGCTCGAGGCGCCAACGCCGCGTGAGTCGAACACGATCACGTCGCGCGTCGCGGCGAGCCCGTCGATGACGGCGGGGTCGATCGTGTCGAGGTTTCCCATGAAGTGGTTGGTGAAGACCACCGGAATTCCCACCCCCTCGTTGAGCCTGCGGTAGGCGAAGCGGATGCCACCGCCCTCGACGAATCGCGTCGGTGTGGTCGTTGCAGTGTCTGTCGGCATGATGCGTTTCCTTCCCTTAGACGGCCGTGCGTCCGCCGTCGACCGGGAACACCGCCCCGGTGATGTACTGCGCGCGGGGAGAGACGAGAAACTCGATCATCGCCGCGATGTCTTCGGGCTCCGCAGCGCGACCGAGCAGCGTCGTCTTTCCGAGCGCTGTGATGCGATCCGCATCGGCTCCACCCGAGTAGATCGGCCCCGGCGCAACCGCGTTCACGCGCACACCGGCTGGCGAGTATTCCGCGGCCCACGCCCTGGTCAGCGCGGCGAGCGCGGCCTTGGTGGCGCTGTATGCCGCCCCTCCCGCGAGACCGACGTTCGCGGCCATACTCGACAGATTGACGATCGCGCCAGACCCGCGGTCGACCATCCCTGGTGCGAGCGCCGCGGTCAGGATGTATGCGGACTCGACGTTGCTGGCGAACAGCGACCCGAGGGTCGCGTCGTCGAGATCTTCGCTCGGCCCGAACCAGGAGAAGCCGGCGTTGTTGACCAGGATGTCCACCTCGCCCGCATCCGCCGCCAACTGGTGTGCGGCGGCCGGATCAGACAGGTCGGCGGGAAGGAATCGCCCGTGTCCGCCCGAAAGCTCGATCTCTTCGAGCGCCGCGACACCGCGGCGCACGTCACGCCCGTGGATGAGAACGGTGGCACCCGCACGAGCGAGAGCGAAGGCGGTGGCGCGGCCGATACCGGATGTGGCCCCTGTGACGAGGGCGGTTGTGCCGGCGAGTTCGAGGGCCGGCTCCTGCGTGTAATTGCTCATGACACAAGAGTGCCTGCGGCGATCGGGCCGCACCCCACGGCCGCGGACAGGGTGCGCACGAATCCGGACAGTTCCCGTCCAGCCCGCGAAGAAGGGTCAGCTGGCCAGTTCCAGTGCCACTTCCGGGTCAGCACGGAAGGTGCGACGGTAGGCGGCCGCGGAGGTTCCCACCACGCGCGAGAAGTTGCGGCGCAACGATTCCGCACTCCCCATTCCCACCGTGGCAGCGATCTGCCCGATGGGAAGGTCGGTGGATTCGACCAGCACCTTTGCACGGTTGATGCGCTCATTGGTGATCCACTCGAATGGACTCATGCCGGTCTGTGCCTGGAAGCGCCGCGCGAGGTTTCGTTCACTCATGTGCTCGCGCGCGGCGAGATCTGCCATCGTGAGCGCTTCGTCGAGATGCTCGCGAATCCAATCGGTGAGTTCGCGGAACGGCTGCTCACGATCGACGCGGATAGATTCCTTCACGAACTGCGCCTGGCCACCGGGTCGGATGGGCGCCGAGACCAGCAGACGACTGAAATCGTTGGAATAGGCGTATCCGAGGTCACTCCCCATGATGTGCAACGCCAGGTCGGTCGCGGCGAAGATCCCTCCTGAGGTCAACACGTTCTCGTCTTCGATGAAGAGCTGGTCGGCCTCGAGAGTTGCGAGCGGGAACATCTGTCGAAACTCCGGGCTCAGAACCCAGTGTGTGGTCACTCGCCTGCGATCGAGCACTCCCGCCTTGCCGAGGATGAACGCTCCACCGCAGAACGACACCATCCGTGCTCCGGCTGCCTGCGCATCCCGCAGTGCACCGAGCAACTCTTCGCTGCGTTCCGCGAACGGCTCCTCGATTCCCGGGATGAGCACGGTGTCGGCGGTTCGTAACTCGCTGAGCGGCGCCAATGGCCCAAGGTCGATGCCGGACGGCAAAGTGATGCGTTCCGCCTCGCCACACAGCAGCACCTCGTACGGCGTTTCGCGATCGCCGGTGATCTTCGCGAAGTTGTAGATGCGCGGCCCGAAAACCTGCTGGGCGATGGCCACCTCGAGCGCCACCGTATCCGGCACGACGAGCACCGCGATCCGGTGTCGATCGCGTCCCCGACTCGTCCTTGGCATTCGCACCGGTTGCATACCTTCACGCTCCTCGTTCGACGGCCCCCGGTCGCCCGAAGTCTACGTCCGGACACCGCGCGAGTGTCCGAATCCGTGCGATATGCGTCCGCCAATATGGGGCGGCGAAGCCGTGTGTTCGAGAGTATGTTCTCATGGGAATTCATCGGGCGTGGCTGCGTCGCGTGCTCGGCGCCATTGCCGCGATCGCGCTTGGCGTCGGGGCAGCGGCTGTGACGTACCAGGTGTCGGTTGAACCTGGGGCCAGCGCCGTGAAAGACGTGTTCGAGGCACAAGCCCTGGTGAAGCCACCCGGCGACTTCGCAGCGCTGCGCGCGACCGTCGGGGACAAGCGCCGCGTTGTCGTCCCAGTGGATGCGAGCCCCGCGGCTCACCTCGACCTGTATCGGCCACGGGTCGCAGCTTCCAACCTCCCCATGATCTTGTGGGTTCATGGTGGCGGGTTCATCTCCAGTTCGTCGGCGACCGTCGACGATTACGCCATAATGCTCGCTTCGTCGGGATACGTCGTGGCAAGTCTCGACTACACACTCGCCCCGGGGGCACGGCACCCAGTGCCAGTGAGGCAAGCCAGTGCTGCGCTCCGCTACCTCGCGTCGCATGCCGAAGAGCTCGGTGGCGACCGGGGCAGGATCGCGCTCGGCGGAGACTCTGCCGGTGCCCAGATTGCGAGCGAGACTGCGGCGGCCGAGACCAACCCAGCGCTCGCACGCGCCGATGGGGTGCCGCGCACGATCGGGAAGTCGCTCCGGGCGGTCATCCTCTTCTGCGGCCTCTACGACCTGAAAACGGTTGGCGATAGCGGGTTTCCGGCATTGCGCACCTATCTGTGGGCCTACACAGGCCACCGCGACTGGCTCAGTTATCCGGCCGTCGATTCGCTCTCAACGACGGAGCAGGCGACGACCGCGTATCCGCCGACATTCATCTCTGTGGGTGACAAGGATCCGTTCCGTTTCCAGGCTCGGGAGCTCGCGGCGGCACTGCGCAAACAGTCCGTGCCCGTGACAACGCTCTTCTGGACCGGAACGGGAGCCAGTCTTGGCCACGAGTACCAGTTCGATTTCGACCTCCCTGACGCGGCGACGGCCTTCGACAAGACGATTGCCTTCATGAAAGGGGAGTTTCGATGAAAACCTCCCGTCACTCCCGATTGCTCTCGACGCTCCTGTGGATCGGGGCCGCGGCGCTGTTCGCCGTGAGCGCGTGCGTCAGCTACGTCATTCTGGTGGTAGGCGGACGATGAACACGCAACGGTATGTCGCCATGGGGAGTTCGTTCGGCGCGGGCCCCGGCCTCAAGCCGCGAGCTGCGCACAGTCCGCGAGCAGCAGGGCGCTCGGCCTCGAACTATGCGCATCTGGTTGCGACACGGGCAGGGCTTGACCTGGTTGACGTTACATTCTCTGGTGCCACCGTGAGACAGATGCTGACCGGCGGGCCGGGAGACCGACCGTCGCAACTCGGCGCCGTTGACGGTTCCACGTCCCTCGTGACGATTACCGGCGGAGGCAATGACGTCGAATACCTGCCTGCGCTCACCCTGGCGAGCTTCCCTCTGCCACTCGCAACGCTTTTCGGCGGACGCCGGAGGCTGAACAGCCTGCTTGACGAGGCGTCGGTCGACCTTAGCTTCGTCGAACTCGAATCCGACCTGCGCTCGCTTGTGACGAGCATCCACGATCGCGCCCCGGGCGCTCGAGTGATGATCGTCGGCTACCTGACTATCCTTCCCCCGCTTGAGCAGGCGGCCCCGCCGCTTGGCCAATCCGTCCACCGCTGGGGCCTGAGGGTCGCTGCGCGGCTGGCCGAAACGATGTCGGATGTCGCGGTAGCAACAGGGGCAGAGTTCGTGGATGTCGGCGAGGCCTCGAGGGAGCATGACGCCTGGGCGACCGAACCGTGGACACGGCGCTTTCATTATTCGCTCCGCGGCGGAGCTCCGTACCACCCGAGCTACGTCGGGATGCGAAAGGTCAGCGAACAGATCACCACCCGGTTATCGCGGAGTTGAGGGCCGGTGCACGGTTCTTACGCCTCGCAGGCCACGCCATCCTTGTCGCGATCGAGGCCCTTGTTCGCGTTGTAGATCGCCGTGCTCCGATAGAACCTGGTGTCCGGCTTCGACTTGCCCTTGACGTGGTCGCGCGCTCCGGTCTTGGCCACGCCGTGCTTGTAGTGAACGTGCATGGCCGTGCAGTTCTTGTAGTGCGGAACACTCGCTGATGCGCTCGCTGCGCCGGCGCCCGAGAGGGCGAGAAGGGCCGCGATGGTTAGCGCGGCGAAGGCGTTGCGTGGTCTGATCATGCTGCAAAGGTAGACCAGAATGTCCGCTGCAGATACGCCCCAATTGATGGGGCAGGGATGCGGGACCGCGCGGGCTGGCCCGAGCGTCTACAGGGGGCTGGCGATCTCCCACACGTGGCCGCCAGGGTCCTGGAAGGTCGCGGCGCGAGTGCCCCACGAGCACGTTGATGAGGATGTTCGGAAACGCGAACACGGCGGAGTCTGAGTCTCCCCACTCGGCAATTAGCCGACACTCGCGGGTAAAACTCCGTGGTGCCCGCCGGATCGTCGGTGAACACGGTCACTGCGAAGATCGGCCCAGGCCAGGTCGGCGCCACAGCGCTCATCTATTTGCCCTCTTGCGGCGGGTGTCCAAAACGGGCACTCCCCGCAGATCAGGTCGCAGGGAGTGCCCTCGACGACCCCGGCCAGTAACCACTCTGGTCGGCGCGCGCCTGAGGTGACACTAACGTGCAAACGCGCACCGCGACCAGCAGCCAGCTTCAAATGCGTCAGAACCCTGAGCGCAGGATCAGCCGTTAAAAGCCAGAGGCCGTCAGCGGAGCTCGGCTCCCCTGGCGGCCTCTCGATTGCACCGCGCCCCGTCATCGGACCAGCGAGGTCAGACGGATGTTTCGCTCGACCGCGCGCTCGCGGGCGATGCACGCGAGCTGATGCTCGATGCGGTTAGCCCGACGCTCGCGCGACTCCACCGAAACGGGACGCCTGCCCCACTTGATGAGGGCGATACCCAGGTGCAGGGCAACCCGGTCGACAACGCCGACCCGGATGCTCGTCGCCGGCTGGTGGCTCACAACCGCCCGGTCGGGCGGTTGTTCGTGACGACGGTCAACCGTCGACAGTGTGCTGTTCATAGTGTGTTCCTTCTTGTTGGGATGGTTGCCATGCGAGCGGGCGCGCAGGCACGCTCGCCAGGTGGCGGTCGTTGCCGCGGAGGCGGCGCCGGAAGTCGACTGCGTCATGGGACGAGCCGTCGAGAGAGGAAGGATGGCTCAAGCCACGGGTAATCGTGGGAGCCAGGGCTTTGAGTGCGTCACCGCCGAATGAGATCGGCGGCGGAAACTACTAGCCGATCAGGCGGGGACGACGCAGACGAAAGCCGGCGGTGTGCATTCCTGCGAATGTTGCTGTTGTAATCACTGGTCGGCCTCCTTTCAGGTCTGTATCTTCAAGCACACTATCGGGAGGCCCGAGCGAGGCGCAACCGTGCATCCCGGGCGTGTCGCGATCGTGACCCGGTCGTTATGTTCGGAGTCGACCCGCGCGGTGGTGGCACCAATATTGGGGGCGGGCGCGGACAGGTCTGTCCTCTAAAATGAGGACAGCCGTTCAACCCGATCGCCTGCGGCTGGCGAGCGTCGCACCCGAAGCCCCTGCGACAGGGCACCTAAAGAGACGTCATGTCTGCGCTACTCCTCGAGACAGAAATTGCTCCATTCGGCTGGTACCCGGACCCGGCTGGCACCGGCATGGTGCGCTGGTGGGACGGCGAACAATGGACCGACCATCTCGATCTTCCGCGTCCAGAACTGCTTGCGGATGACTTCGGGCCGTTCGGCACTCGCGCCCCCGGTCGCCACCACATTTAGTACCTGCAAAATCACCCCCGAACGGGGGCCACGCACTCCTGCGGCCTGTCCCCTATGCTGGGGACACCGCAGTACCCCCCCGAACAGGCTCTTGCGGTGGCCACCTAATGTCGCACCCGAACCGCCCGGCGACAGGGCACTTGCAGGAATATCCCATGTCTCTTGCTGTAGAAACCACCCTGGCCCCCTTCGGCTGGTACCCAGACCCCGCAGGCAGCGGAATGCTGCGCTGGTGGAATGGAAGCCAGTGGACAGACCACCTCGAGTACCCTCGCCCAGAGGTGCAGCTCGCGGCCGGTTTCTCCTCCGCCGAGCGTCGCGTCCTCGTCCCGCACTTCTAAGCAACAAGTACCCCGTTTTGTCCCCCACGTTGGGGACTGGGGTAGTCGGCACCGTCGACAATAGAATTTCCCCACCGTAATCCGAATCGGCCACCGCGGTTGGCCACCCGCCGTAACCCGAAACGCCCCGCGGCAGGGCAGACAGTGTCATACCCGTGACTCTCGCAATTGTTGAAACGTTCGCGCCAGCAGGCTGGTATCCAGACCCGGCAGGCAGCAACCAGCTCCGCTGGTGGTCTGGTTCGTACTGGACCGTTCATCTCGAGCCGAACCCGTCGGTCGTGTACGACGCATACCCGCGTCACACGCTGCGCAAGCCGGGCGCCTGATCGACTGACGCTGTTTACTGCGGCTAGCGCTGCAGCCAGGCAAGGACCGCGAGTACCCGCCGATGGTCTGAGCCGGAATCGTCGAGCCCCAGTTTCTGGAAAATCGACGTGACGTTCTTCTCGACCGCGCCGGTTCCGATGACGAGCGCTGCCGCTATTGCGGCATTGGTGCGACCCTCTCCCATGAGCGCGAGCACCTCGCGCTCGCGCGGCGTCAGCGTCTCCAGCGGATCACGTCGGCGCCCGATCAACTGCGCGACGACCTCAGGGTCAAGGACGGTGCCGCCCGCGGCGATCCGATCCACCGCGTCCCGTACTTCATCGAGCGAGGCGACTCGGTCTTTCAAGAGGTAGCCGATGCCCCCGGTTCCGGCAGAGAGCAACTCCTGCGCGTACGCGACCTCGACATACTGTGACAGGAGCAGGATGCCGAGCTGCGGGTAGAGCGCGCGAGCCCGGATCGCTGCGCGCACGCCTTCGTCGCGGAAGCTGGGCGGCATCCGCACATCGAGCACGACCAGATCCGGTTTCGTCGCTGGCAGGGCATCCAGCAGGGTATCCGCGTCGCCGTATGCGCCGGCCACGGTGACCCCGAGCTCTTCGAGCACGCGCACAAGCCCCTCGCGCAGAAGCACGGAGTCGTCGGCGACCACCACAGTCAGTTCGTTCACGTTCCCAGCGTATGGGGCGGTGCGCTCCGGCATCCGCCACGGCCTCACGAACTGGGTGTCATCGCCGCCGTTACGGGCAGGTGGGCCGCGACAACCGTCGGGCCTCCGGCCGGGCTCGAGCACTCGAGCACTCCCCCGACCCCGCGCAGGCGCTCGTCGAGACCGGCCAGCCCGTGGCCGGCTTGTGCAGACGCTCCGCCTTCTCCATCGTCGGTGACCGTGACATCCAGCCAGGTGTCATCGGACTCCGGCAGGCGCCGAATGGCGACGACGATCGTGACCTGCTGTGCATTCGAGTGCTTGACCGCATTCGTCAGCGCTTCACTCGCGACGAAATAGGCGTTGCGCTCGATCTCCTGCGGCAGTTCCGTGCCAGCGGGCAGCGAGTCGATCACGCGCGCCTGGATGGGGCTGCGCGTCGCCGCGGACTCGAGCGCCGCGACGAGCCCGCGGTCGAGCAGGATGGGCGGGGCGAATCCGCGCGACAGCGCACGCAGCTCTTCCAGCGCATCCTTCGACTGCTGCATGGCCTCTTCGATGAGGTTCCGCGCCTTCTCCGGGTCGTTCTCGAGCTGCCGACCGGCCGCGGCGAGGTCCATCTGCATACGCACGAGGCGCTGCTGGGGACCGTCATGGATATCGCGCTCAAGCCGTCGAAGCGAGTGGCCTTCCGCAGCCGCGGCGGCCCCGCGCGACTCGCTGAGTTGTGCCACCTGGCGGGTCAACGCCTCCGATCGCCAGGCTCCGAGCATCCCGTGGGCAATCCCGTCGCTCATGAGGACGAGACCGCGCGTGAGGAACGGCAGGGTCGCGAGCATGATGACGCCGAGGATGAGGAACATCACGTCGTTGGCGAGGTGCAGGTCGAGCGAAGACGGCTGGCCTCCGAAGAACTCGATGACCCAGTCGACCGGATGACGCTTGCCCCCGGTGGTGAAGCGCTCCCAAAACCAGTAGCTGATGCCTCCCAGCCCGACGGACAACCAGACAATCGTGAGGGTCCAGCTGATGACGGAGACAACGAAGTTCACGATCATCGTGTGAAGCAGGTACACCCAGTAATGCCCGTTCAGGAGCACGGATCGCAGCCATGACCAGAACCCGGGCTTTCGAGGGAGCCACTCCGGACGCCGCACCGCTGGCCGCCCCGCCCATTGGAGGCGGGCGAGCTCCAGTGTGCCGAACGCTCGGGCGACGTAGAGGCAGGCGATCAAGATGACGACGCCGATGAAGAACGTCACGATGGTGCCGACACCGCCCCAGAACATCGATATGGTGACGCAGAAACCGATGGTTGCGAGCGGGAAACCGAGAAGCAGATAGCCGAGCTCTCGCGGCACCCCCTTCCACAACCTCGCGTAGAGGTTGCCGCGGGCGACGACGGTCACTGCCGACATGGGAGCTCCTTCGAGGTGCTTCTTCGAGACACGATAACGGGATTTGCCCGCATTTCGAGTTTCCCGGCACTGGCTCTGCCCCGGCATCCTGGCTGCGCCCGAATGTGAGGTGGGGGTATCCCCCGTCAGTCGTGCGTGCGCCGAAGCTCCTGCGCCAGCGCGTCGGATGCGTAGGGGCCGTCGGTCTCAAGCGCAGCAATGATGTTCTGCACGACCTCCGGCGACTTGTTCTGGCTCAGTTTCGCCCGCGCGTCGAAGCGCGTGATCGGGATGCGGATGCCGACCGTGCCGGTTGCGACGTGCCGCGCGTCCTCCTCGTGGGGCCGGATGCTCACCGGCTCCGGCAGTTTCTGCTCGAAGTAGTCGACCAGATCGGCGAGCACGCCGAAATTCTCGTCGTCGTCGAGAATCTGCGGCGTGCCGTAGAGGTGCGCGGTCACGTGATCCCACGTGGGCACATAGCTGCCGTCGCCGTACCAGCCGGGCGAAATGTAGCCGTGGGGGCCCTGGATGATGACCAGCACCTCGTGTTGGCCGAGCTCGTGCGCGCGCTCATCGGGGCGCCCGACGTGGCTGACGATGCTGATCTCGTCACTGCCCTCCTCGAGCACCACCGGGTAGTGGGAAGCGACGAGACCGTTTGCGGTGCTGGAGACGATGGTCGCCCACGGGTGCTCGCGGATGAGGCGCTTGATCTCTTCCGGGTCTTTCAGGAGGTAGTCGGGCGTGTATCTCATCTGCCTACACCTGGTCGTGAGGGCAGTAGTAGAGCTTTCGGCCGGCTGCCATCTCCATCACGATGATCGTTCCGCACACTCGACACGGCTCCCCCTCACGGTGGTACACCCAGTGACGGTCCTCCCGATTCGCGAGCGCCGCGGCGTACCGCGCCTTCGTCAGGCCATCCATCGTGAGCATCTGGCCCGTCTTCACGCCGATCTTCAGGAGCTTCGTCCAGTCTTTCCAGAGCGCGCGAACGGTCTCCTCCGGGACATCCCTTCCCGGTTTGTGCGGGTCGAGTCGAGCGCGAAACAGCAGCTCTGCGCGGTAAACGTTGCCGATGCCGCTGACGACCGACTGGTCCATCAGCAGGAGCCCGATCGGAGTCGCCTTCGCGCGCACCGCAGCAACAAACCGCTCTTCGCCCTTCTTCGGCGAGTCGACCAGCGGGTCCGGTCCTAGCTTGTCGATGTCTTCCTGCACCTCGGCTGGAGTGATCACCTCACACGCTGTCGGGCCGCGGAGATCGCCAACGATGTCGTCGGCGAGAAGACGTACGCGAACGGCACCGATCGGATCCGGCGGGAAGCTGCCGGCCGCCGGCTCGAGCTTCTCCTGTTCCGACATCCTCAATCGCGTAACGCGCGGCGCACCCATGCTGGCGAGCGAGTCTTCTGCCCTGGAGTCGAGGATGTCGCCCTGCGGGTTCGTCGAGTCTGCCGTGAAATTGCCGGCGAAGTCCCATGCACCGTAGATGCCGAGATGCACGCGCAGCCATAGGCCGTTGTCGAACTCAAGGAACATCTGCTTGCCGACCGCCGTGGCGCCCGTCATGACGCGGCCGTCGATCTTCGTCGCCTCGGCGGCGAAGCGACCCTGCGGCGACGACACGGCGATCGCTTTGCCGACGAAGTGCAGCGCGAACTGGCGCGCGATGCGGTGGACCGAATGACCCTCGGGCATGGCCGCTCAGTCGATCTCGTGGCCGGCGATCGCCCCGGTCTTTTCGTATTCGGCGAGCTGGGCGATGCGACGAACGTGACGCTCCTCGCCGCTGAAGGGTGTCGCGATGAAGGTGTCGATGAAGAGAATCGCCTCGTCCACGGTGTGCTGCCGCGCACCAATCGCAATCAGGTTCGCGTCGTTGTGCTGGCGCGCGAGCTCGGCCGTTGGAACGCTCCACACCAGCGCCGCTCGCGCTCCGAGGACTTTGTTGGCCGCCATCTGCTCTCCGTTGCCGGAGCCGCCGAATACGATCCCGAGAGTCTGGACGCCCGCTGCCTGGTCGCGAACGACCGCGCGGGCAGCGTTGATGCAAAAGCTCGGGTAGTCGTCGACCGGATCGTACGACTTCGGGCCGTGATCGACGACGTCATGGCCAGCACCCTCAAGGTGCTTCTGCAGGTCTTTGCTGAATTCGAGGCCAGCATGATCGGTTGCGATGTGGATGCGCATGCCCCCAGTTTAGAAGCGCCCACCGACCTTCAGGCTGACCTGAAAGTCCATCGCGCGAGGGACGCGTACCCCGGGCCGATGACCACAGGCTTGACGTATGAGTTCGTCCGCCCCGCCGCCCACGACCCTCGCCCCCGAGCCGCGCGCCGCCATTCCGCAATCCCTCCGGCAGTTCGCGCCGTGGCTGGTCGTGCTCGGCGCGGCTTCACTCACCGGCGCGTTGACGCCGATCGGCGAGCACGTGCTCCCCCACTCGATCCGCTCGATGGCGAATTCGTCCGGTCCGTGGATGCTGATCGACTTCGCATCCATCTACCTGGTCCGCGCTCGGGGCTGGCTCGCCGCGGTTCTCGGCGCCGCATCCTTCCTGGTCATGGATGTGGTGTTCTTCGTCGTCTTCGAGGCTCTCGGCGACCACTACCCGAAGGAGAACCTCGCGTTCTGGGGCGTCATCGCCGTCGCGATTGGTCCCGTTGTTGGCATCGCGGCATCCTGGCTCCGATCGCGGTCTGTGCGTCTGCGCGCGGTCGCGATCGCGGCGCCGGCCTCTGTGCTGTTCGGCGAGGGCGTTTATCTGCTCGTGGCGATTCCGGGCGAAAGCACCGTGTACGCGATCGCCTCGGTGGTCGTCTCTGTCGGGCTGTTCGCTGTGTTGGCATGGCGAGAGGTGCGCCCGGCCCGGGTTGTCGCGGCATCGGCAGCTCTCACCGTCGTCGGTGCGGGAGCGTTCTTCGCGATCTACAGCCTTCTGCCGCTGCTGTTCGGCAAGGTCGTGCCGTAGTCGCGACCGTCGCCTCCTGACGGACCGCTACGGCTTCCAGAAGCCCGTCATGCCAAGCAAGAGCGTCTCGCGATTGGCACCATCCGGAACCTCGACCGGCGGTCCGAACACGTGGATAGCCCTGAGGTCATCGATCTGCGGTTCGACGGCCGACCAGAGGAGGTCGACCAGGTCATCCGACATGGCGAATTGGATGCCCGTCAGCTTCGCGATCAGCGGAGCCTGGAAGCCTCGATAAAAGCTGGCGTGCTGGAAGTAGGTTCCGACGGGGAAATCGCCGTAGCTGAGGTGCGCAACCTGGTCGTCTTCGATGGGGCGCGAGACAGCCGCGGTCGCGAGGTCGTTGTAGCGGTCGTAGTTGCCGATCGGGTCATCGCCAAGCAGGTCGCCTCGCCAGGCGTCGCCAACCTGCTCCATCGTCTTGCCCCCAATGACGTCAGGCACCCATGCCTCGTCTCGCGTGTGCGCGGCCAGCACTCCGCGCAGCGTCGACGACTTTTCGGTCGTCCATTCCTCCGGCGCAGCCTGGTCGAGGTCGGCCGGCGTCAATTGGTCGATGACCTCGCGCAGTGCGGAGTCTGAGGCGAGGAAGAGGCGCTGTTCCGGTGTGAGATCGCTCATAGTCGCAAGCTAGCACCGGGTGCTGTCATCCGAGCGGCGTCATCCACACCTTGCGAAGCGTCTGGGTGATGGTCCAGGTCGTGCGCGCACCCGCCGTGAGCCGCACGACAACGCCGGGGCTGAGAACCGTCTTCGTGTTGTCTTCCGTGTGCTCGACGATGCCGCGCCCGGACAGCACGACGAACAGCTCGTCCTCTTCGATGTCCCACATCGCGCCTGGCGACATCTCCCACACGCCGTACTCGTGACCGGAGAACTCCCCGAGGAGCAGATAGCCGACCGTTGGGCTTCCGTCGACGACCTGGTCGGCGGAGGCGGGTACGTGGTTCAGCTCTGCAGATGCGGCATCGGCAAGATCGATCATGCGGCCTACGTTAGCCCCTCGACATGCCCCGCGCACGGGAGCAAACTGGGTACCACCGGTCACTTTTATTCAGGGGGAACCCATGATGGATACCGCAGCCGACTTTATGCCAGTGCTTTCTTCCGGCAGGCACAGGAGCGCAAGGCGAGGTGCGTGCTTCATGGAGTACGCCTCCTACCTGGCGGGCCTTCGCTGGAGCGATCACCCCTCGTGCACGCATCCGACGCTGGCGGCGCTCGCCCGACTTGTAAACGATCTCTCGAGCGACAATGCGCGCTCGAAGCTTGCCCTCCACGTCTCCTCTGTGATCGGGCTGACCGGTAGCGATCCACGCGTTCCCGTGCTGCTGTCGAGCCTTGCCGCATCGAGTGCGCTGCCCATCGCAAGCCAGACCCGCCAGCGGGCGCTCGCCACCGGCCTCGTGCGGTGCGAGCTGCTGCTCGCGGCGTGGGAGGGCCCGGAGATCGAGCGCGCTCGGATGAGAATCCGTGTCGCGTTCCTGATGGCTCCCGGCACCGAGAAGTGGGCCCGCGACTTCATGGCAGGAACTCCCCTGCACAAGATGTCCTCCATCTCGGTCAGCGAAGAGGCGATCCTCCGCACATCCGTGATCGGGATCGCTGACGCCTGTGTGCCGGATTCAGACCAGCGACTAGCGACCCTGCTCGCCCAGGCAATCGAAGAATGTGCAGGCGTCCTCGCGCCCGCTGCGCTCGAAACGACCGAGGAGCGCGTCCTCACCAGCGCCTGATTTTTTTGCATACTTCCTCGCAACTAGACTCCGAGACGGACACAATCCGCATCATGCGAAGGAGCAGCCAGTGCCAGGAGAAAACCTCACCAGAGTCGAAGCCGAAGAGCGAAAAGGCCTGGTGGATGTCGCAAGTTACGAGGTCGTCCTCGACCTGACCACCGGCGAAGAAACATTCGCGGCGACGACAACGGTCACCTTCGATGCGAAGCCCGGGTCATCCACTTTCATCGACGCATTCACCCGCACCGTGCACTCGATCACGCTCAACGGCGAGCAGCTCGATCCCGCGACGGTGAGCGATGGGGTACGCATCCAGCTGCCCGCTCTGGCAGACCACAACGTGCTCGTGGTCGCCGCGGACGCCGAGTACACCAACACGGGCGAGGGCCTGCACCGCTTCGTCGACCCGGTCGATGGCGAGGTCTACCTGTACACGCAGTTCGAGGTACCGGATAGCCGCCGCGTTTTCGCCGTCTTCGAGCAGCCTGACCTGAAGGCGACGTTCCAGTTCACAGTCACGGCGCCCGCCGCCTGGAAGGTCGTCAGCAATTCCCCGACGCCCGCTCCCGTCATCGATGGCGACAAAGGCACGTGGACCTTCGCGCCAACCCCGCGGCTGTCGAGCTACGTCACGGCGCTCGTTGCAGGCCCGTACGAAGAGGTGACCAGCTCGCTCGTCTCTCGCGACGGCCGCGAAATCGCGCTCGGCATCTTCTCCCGCAAGTCGCTCAGCGAATACCTCGACGCCGACTACATCTTCGAGACGACCCGCAAGGGCTTCGAGTACTACGAGGCGAAGTTCGACTACGCATACCCGTTCGAGAAGTACGACCAGTTGTTCGTTCCTGAGTTCAACGCCGGCGCGATGGAGAACGCTGGCGCCGTGACGTTCGTCGAGACCTACATCTTCCGTTCCAAGGTGACAGACGCCATCAAGGAACGCAGGGTGATCACGATCCTGCACGAGCTCGCTCACATGTGGTTCGGCGACCTGGTGACCATGAAGTGGTGGAACGACCTCTGGCTGAACGAATCGTTCGCCGAGTGGGCGTCTGCCATGGCCGCCGCGGAGGCGACGGAGTGGACTGAGGCGTGGACCACGTTCGCTGCGATGGAGAAGAGCTGGGCGTACGCACAAGACCAGCTGCCATCCACCCACCCCGTCTATGCGGAGATCAACGACCTCGAAGACGTACAGGTTAACTTCGATGGCATCACATACGCCAAGGGCGGCTCGGTTCTGAAGCAGCTCGCCGCATGGGTGGGCATCGACGAGTTCTTCGCAGGTGTCGGCGCGTATTTCAAGAAGCACGAGTACGGCAACACTGAGCTCGGCGACCTGCTCGCGGAGCTCGAAAAGACCTCAGGCCGCGAGCTCACCGAGTGGGCAAAACTCTGGCTGCAGACCGCCGGCCCGAACACGCTTCGGCCCGCGATCGAGACCGACGCGGATGGCGTGATCACGTCGTTCGAGGTGG
>DASYEE010000057.1:0-23713 GCA_036499165.1 Galbitalea sp.
GGCCGCGATGGCCTCCTGTTCCCCCGGGAGTTCGTGATCGATGCCGGATTCGCCGAGCGCATCGGGTCGGCCTTCTTCCGATTCTCTGCGTGGCGGCCGTCGCGCGTGCTAATCCCGGCCGTCGCCATCGCTGCCGTCAGCTTCGTCGCCGCGGCGCTTGGTCTGCCCTGGTACATCCTGACGTTCGGCGGCATTATCGGATGGTTGGTCGGGCTGATTCTCAACTGGCGGCGGCTGCGCGCCCGGTTGAAGACATCCGCGCCCCCCGGCGGCATGTATGCGATCGGATTCCGGGATGACGCGGTCATGCTCGCCACACCGCGATCGACAACCCAAAACGACTACCGCGCATACGAGGAGCTGATCACGTATCGCGGCTTCGTCTTCCTTCGCGTTCGAGCGACGAAAAGCTACACGCTGCTCCCGGGCGAGTTGTTCAGTCCGGAGTCGCTGCAGTGGATGCGCGAGCGGATGTACATCTAGGCGGTGGCCGCACCAGCATCTCCCGGAGCACCCTCCGGCACAAATCGGTATCCCATCCCCAGTACGGTCACGAAATAGGCCGGATGCGCGGGCACCGGCTCCAGCTTCTTGCGCAGTTGTGCAAAATAGAGCCGAAGATAGCCTGTGTCACGCGTGTGGTGCGGGCCCCAAATCTGGGTGAGCAGCGACTCCCGCGTGATGAGCTTGCCGGGATTCCGCACGAGCAGTTCGAGAATTCGCCACTCGGTCGGCGTCAGTCGAACGGCGCCGCTTGCGCGCACGACCTTCTTGGCCGAGAAGTCGACGCTGACATCGCCGAACCGCGCGATCGGCTCATCATCCCCGGCGACGACGCGTCGGGTCAGCGCACGCACCCGCGCGAGGAGCTCATCCATCGCGAACGGCTTCGTCACATAATCGTCTGCACCCGCGTCGAGCGCGTCCACCTTGTCTGCAGCATCCGTCCGTCCTGAGACAACGAGGATCGGCACCTGGGTCCACCCGCGCAGGGCTGCGATCACGTCAATGCCGGTGACTCTTGGCATCCCGAGGTCGAGCATGACGAGGTCAGGATGCTGCGCTCCGGCCAGTTCGATCGCCTGCGCGCCGTCGCCCGCGGTCACGATCTCGTAGCCTCGAGCCCGCAGCGTGACGGTCAGCGCGCGGAGGATCTGCGGGTCGTCGTCAGCGATGAGGATCCTCACGAGCGCTTCCGCACCGTGCGCTCAACGGCCGGGAGGGAGACGACCATCGAGAGTCCGCCTCCCGGCGTCTCTTCTGCGGTTAGCGTGCCGGACATCCCTTCGGTGAAGCCCTTCGACAGGGCAAGACCGAGGCCGAGACCGGTGAGATTGTCTGTATCGCCGAGCCGCTGGAATGGCACGAATATTTCGTCGAGACGGTCGGCCGTGACGCCGGGGCCCTGGTCGGCAACCCGGATCTCCACCCGCCCTCCGAACGCGCTGGCCGAGAGCCGCACCCGTTCGCCGGATGGGGTGAATCGCACCGCGTTGTCGACCAGGTTGACGAGGACTCGCTGCAGCAGCCCGGCGTCCGCCATAACGGGCGGAAGCTCCCTCGGCAGGTCAAGCTCGACCTGGTCGGGGCCGAATCCGAGCTCGTCGAGCGCCGGCAGCACCACCTCGGCGACATCCACCGGCACGCACGAGACCGCCATCGCGCCCGCCTGCAGCCGCGTGACGTCGAGCAGGTTGGTGACGAGGGCGGAGAGCGACTCGAGGCTCTCCTCCGCGGTCGCGAGCAGTTCGTCGCGATCGGCGTCAGACCAGGTGATCCCGGGCGAGCGCAGCCCGGTCACCGCTGCGGTCGCGGCGGCGAGTGGCCGCCGCAGGTCGTGTCCGACGGCCGCGAGCAGGGCGCTGCGCACCCGATCGACCTCGGCGAGCGGTCCGACCTCGCGCGCGGTCTCGGCCAGCTCCCGGTACTCGAGTGCTGCGTCCGCCTGCGCTGCGATCACGCTGAGGAGACGTCGCTCGGATGCCTGCAGGTCGCCGCCCCGCAGCAGCAGCTCCCCGCGCTCCCCCGCCGGAATGGATGTCACCTTGTCGCCATCCTGCGCGTCGCCATCCCGGATCTCGCCGTCCGACACCACAGTCTCCCCCTCGACCACGAGTTGCACGCTGGAGAGCGAGAACGCCTCGCGTGTGCGAGTGACGAGCGCCTGCAGCGCATCCTGCCCACGGAACACGCTGCCCGTGATCGTCGCGAGCAGCTCGGACTCGGCCTGCGCTCGCTGCGATGCGCG
Organism: Galbitalea sp.; assembly: GCA_036499165.1. Taxonomy (GTDB): domain Bacteria; phylum Actinomycetota; class Actinomycetes; order Actinomycetales; family Microbacteriaceae; genus Galbitalea. The sequence goes on from DASYEE010000057.1 coordinate 2,249, forward strand.
CGACCGTCGTGCGGCCTGGTCGACGACATAGCTCACCAAGGCGGCGTTAAGGACGTAGAGCACGAGCGCGAGGAAGTGCACCGGTGAGGCGATCGTGATGCTGAAGAGCGGATCGACGAAGAAGTAGTCGAGCGTGAGTCCCGAGAGCACGGCAGCGAACAGCGCCGGCCACAAGCCGCCGATCAATGCGACGAGCACCACAAGCAGCTGGAACCCCAGCACGTCTGCCGCGATCGAGTCTGCGCTCCTCGTCGCGAACAGGAAGGCCGTCACCAGCGGGCCGCCAAGCACCGCAACGACCGCGCCCCAGACTCTTCGGCGCACGCTGAGAGCGCCACCGAGATTCGGCAGCGCAAATCGACCGCCCGCCGCGGCATGGTTCACGATGTGCACGTCGATCGGTCCGGACTCGCGGATGACCGTGGCCGCCGTACCCGGTCCCGTCAGCGCCGCAGACAAGCGGCTTCGACGACTCACGCCGATGACCAGCTGCGTGGCGTTCAAGCCCTTTGCGAAGTCAACGAGCGCGTGCGGAATGTCGTCACCGACGACCTGGTGGTAACTGCCTCCCAGCTTCTCGGCAAGCGCGCGCTGAGTTGCCAGGGCTCCCGGATGACTGTCGCGGAGGCCGTCCTGGGTGGTGATGTGAACCGCGATCAGCTGTCCACCCGCCGACCGCGCTGCGATCCGCGCGCCCCGCCGGATGAGTGTCTCGCCCTCCGGGCCGCCGGTGAGCGCCACGACGACGCGTTCGCGCGCCTCCCACTTGCTGTCGATACCTTTTTCATCGCGGTAGGCCTTCAGCGCGGTGTCGACCTCGTCGGCCAGCCAGAGCAGGGCGAGTTCGCGGAGCGCCGTCAGGTTCCCGAGCCTGAAGTAGTTGGACAGCGCAGCGTCGATCCGATTGGCGGGGTAGACGTGGCCTTCGGCGAGCCGGTCGCGCAGCGACTGGGGTGCGAGGTCGACGACCTCGATCTGGTCGGCTTTGCGGAGCACGGAGTCCGGCACGGTCTCGCGCTGGAGCGCTCCGGTGATCTGCTCGACCACGTCTCGCAGCGACTCGATGTGCTGCACGTTGACGGTCGACATGACGTTGATTCCGGCGTCGAGGAGAGCCTCGACATCCTGCCAGCGTTTCTCGTTGCGGGAGCCTGGAGCGTTGGTGTGGGCGAGTTCGTCGACCAGCGCGACATCCGGGTGGCGAGCAATCACCGCATCCAGGTCCATCTCTTCGAGCTCGACCCCGCGGTGCCTGACGGCGCGCCTCGGCACCACCTCCTGGCCTGCGAGAAGCGCGGCTGTGGCGGCGCGGTCGTGAGTCTCAACGACCGCAACCACCACATCCCGTCCGTCTGCTGTCAGGCGAGCGCCCTCTTCGAGCATGGCGTAGGTCTTTCCCACGCCCGGGGCCGCCCCGAGGAGTACACGCAACCGCCCGCGCTTCATGTCGCTAGCCCTTCAGCCCTGCGAGCGCGATGTTCAGCCGCAACACGTTCACGGTCGGCTCGCCGATGAAGCCAAGCGGTCGATCGACGACGAACGAGTCGACGAGCCTCTCGACCGTGGTCTCCGAGAGGTGTCGCGCCGAGGCGACCCGAGCAACCTGTTCTCGGGCATATGCCGGGCTGATGTCCGGGTCGAGGCCGGAGGCGGATGCCGTGAGTGCGTCCGCCGGAATGGATGCCGGATCGACACCGTCGCTCTTCGCGATAGCCGCCCTGCGCTCCTTGATCGACTTGATCAGGATCTGCGACTCCGTGCCCTGGTTGCTGCCGCTGGACGCTCCAGCGTCGTAGCCGTTGCCCGCAGCAGACGGCCGCGACTGGAACCACTCGGCCAGCGCGTTGCCCTTCTTGTCGGTGAAGCTCTGGCCGATGAGCGCTGAGCCGACGGTTTTGCCGTCGACCTTGAGGAGCGAACCGTTCGACTGGGAGGGCGCAAGCAGCCCGACCAGCGTGATGACGAGCGGATAGAGGATGCCGAGGACGACCGTAAGTACGATCATCGACCGGATTGCGACCCAGTACTGCCTGGTTGTGCCGCGAAGTGAACTCATGATGTATGTCCGTTTCGGAATATATAGGCGACTAGAAACCAGGGATCAGCGAGATCACGAGGTCGATGAGCTTGATCCCGATGAATGGGGCGATGAGGCCGCCGCCACCGTAGATCAGGAGATTGCGTCCGAGGATCTTCGAGACGCTCGATGGCCGATACTTCACACCCCGCAGCGACAATGGGATCAGGATCACGATGATGATCGCGTTGAAGACCACCGCCGAGAGGATGGCCGAGGCCGGCGAGTGCAGCTGCATGAAGTTGAGCACTGCAAGGCCGGGGTAGCTGGCCACGAACATGGCGGGGATGATCGCGAAGTACTTCGCGACGTCGTTCGCGATCGAGAAGGTCGTGAGAGACCCGCGCGTGATGAGCAACTGCTTGCCGATTCCCACGATGTCGATCAGCTTGGTCGGGTCTGAGTCGAGGTCGACCATGTTGCCGGCCTCCTTAGCGGCCGAGGTTCCGGTGTTCATCGCAACCCCGACATCCGCCTGGGCGAGGGCAGGAGCGTCGTTGGTGCCGTCGCCGGTCATCGCGACCAGGTTGCCGCCCTCCTGCTCCTTCCTGATCAGCGCCATCTTGTCCTCAGGCGTTGCCTCAGCGAGGTAGTCGTCTACTCCGGCCTCAGCGGCGATCGCCTTCGCGGTCAGCGGGTTGTCACCCGTGATCATGACGGTGCGGATGCCCATCCTGCGGAGGTCCGCGAAGCGGGCGGCGAGGCCCTTCTTCACGACATCCTTCAGGTAGACGACACCGAGCAGGGTGCGCCTGCCCGCGACATCCGACTGGGCGACGACGAGTGGCGTTCCACCGGCCTGCGCGATGCCGGAGACGAGTTCGTCGATCTCGGTACGAAGCTTCGGAGCGATTGCGCCAGCCTCTTCGACCCACGAGATGACCATGGATGCCGCGCCCTTACGAACCTGACTGCCATCGTCATAGTCGACACCGCTCATGCGAGTCTGCGCAGTGAACGGAACAGCAGTGCCGCCCGCCGTCTCCGGAATCGTGAATCCCTCCGCGACAGCAAGGTCGAGGATCGACTTGCCCTCGGGAGTCGGGTCGCTGACCGACGATGCGCTGGCTGCTTCCGCCAGCGCCCGCTTCGCGATTCCGCTCACGGCTGTGAACTCGGCCGCCTGCCGATTGCCGTATGTGATGGTTCCCGTCTTGTCGAGGAGCAGCGTTGTCACGTCGCCCGCGGCCTCGACTGCGCGCCCTGACATTGCGAGCACGTTGTGCTGCACGAGCCTGTCCATTCCGGCGATACCGATGGCCGAGAGCAGCGCACCGATCGTCGTCGGGATGAGGCAGACCAGAAGCGCGACGAGCACGGGAACACTCTGCGACGCGTGCGAGTAGCCGGCGATCGGGTTGATGATCAGCACGACTACCAGGAAGATGATCGTGAGGCTCGCGAGCAGGATGTTCAGCGCGATCTCGTTCGGCGTCTTCTGCCGGGAGGCGCCCTCGACGAGCTTGATCATGCGGTCGACGAAGGTTTCGCCCGGCTTCGAGGTGATGCGCACCACGATGCGGTCGGAAAGCACTCGCGTGCCACCGGTCACCGCGCTGCGGTCGCCACCGGATTCGCGCACGACCGGGGCAGACTCGCCCGTGATCGCCGACTCATCCACCGAGGCGATGCCCCAGATGATGTCGCCGTCGCCCGGGATCAGCTCACCAGCGGTCACCACGACCACGTCCCCCAGCGTGAGGTCGACCGACGGGATCTGCGCCATTCCAGCGCCCTCCGCCGATGGCTGCCCGACCTCGTCATACGAGGCGACGCGATTGGCGAGCGTGGTCGTGCGGCTGTCGCGGAGGCTCTTCGCCTGCGCCTTGCCTCGGCCCTCCGCAACGGCCTCCGCCATGTTGGCGAAGAGCACGGTGAGCCAGAGCCAGAGCGCGATCGACCAGATGAAGGCGAGCGAGGTGGGCGACGCGGATGTCTCCGCCGACTTCCCAAGGAACGGCTGCGCGATCGCGAGCACCGTGGTCAGGGCCGCCCCGATCTCGACCACGAACATGACGGGGTTGCGCCACATCATCCTGGGGTCGAGCTTGCGCAGCGCGCCCGGGATGCTGGCGACAAGTTGCCTGGCCCCGAAAGCCGACGAGGTTTTTCTGCCGCCAGCCGGGGCATCCTTGACAGGGGTGATCAATGAAGTTGACATGGGTGTTACTTGAGTCCTTCTGCTAGTGGGCCCAGCGCTAGAACGGGGAGGTAGGTGAGGGCGGAGACGATGACGATCGTTCCGATGAGAAGGCCGATGAACTGCGGCCGATGGGTGGGCAGCGTTCCGGCTGTGACAGGCACTTTCTCCTGCGAGGCGAACGAGCCGGCGAGCGCCAGCACGAACACGATCGGCAGGAAGCGGCCGAGCAGCATCGCGACGCCGAGCGCGGTGTCGAACCACGGCGTGCTCGCGGTGAGACCAGCGAAGGCCGAACCGTTGTTGTTGCCCGCCGAGGTGAACGCGTAGAGCACCTCCGAGTAGCCGTGCAGCCCGGTGTTGTCCATCGAGGTTCCGGTGACGGAGGCGAAGACGGGCGGGATTGCGAAGCTGAGGGCCGTGCCGATGAGCACCAGGGTGGGCGTGATCAGGATGTAGATGCTCGCGAGTTTGATCTCGCGTGCCCCGATCTTCTTGCCCAGGTATTCAGGCGTGCGCCCGACCATGAGGCCCGCAACGAAAACGGCGACGATGGCGACCATCAGGATGCCGTACAGGCCGGAGCCAACACCACCTGGTGCAACCTCGCCGAGCATCATGTTGACCATTGCCAGCCCTCCGCCTAGCGAGGTGAAGCTGTCGTGCATCGAGTCGACCGCACCGGTGGAGGTCAGCGTGCTCGAGGTTCCGAACAGGGTCGAGCCGACTATGCCGAACCGGGTCTCCTTGCCTTCCATCGCGCCGCCGGCCAGCTGGCTCGCGGTGCCGCTTCCTGCGGCCTCGGCCCAGGTGAGGAGCGTGGCGGAGACGATCCAGAAGAAGCCCATGACCGAGACGATCGCGTAGCCCTGCCGGTTGTCGCCGACCATGCGGCCGAAGGTGCGGGCGAGCGAGAACGGGATGGCGAGCATGAGCACGATCTCGAACAGGTTGGTCCAGCCGTTCGGGTTCTCGAACGGATGCGCCGAGTTGACGTTGAAGAACCCGCCGCCGTTGGTGCCGAGCTCCTTGATGGCCTCCTGCGAGGCGACCGGTCCGCCCGGAAGCGTCGCACCGGCACCGGTGATGGTGGTGATGTGCTGGAATCCGCCGAAGTTCTGGATGACGCCGCCGATGATGAGCACGATGGCTGCGAACACCGCCAACGGCAGAAGCAGCCTGAGGGTCAGCCGCGTGATGTCGACCCAGAAGTTGCCGATCGTGCCAGTGCGGCGGCTCGCAAGGCCGCGAATGAGCGCGACGGCGACCGCGATGCCGACCGCGGCAGACATGAAGTTCTGCACAGCGAGGCCGACCAGTTGCACGGTGTAACCCATGGTGAGCTCGGGCGAGTACGACTGCCAGTTGGTGTTGGTGACGAAGGAGATCGCGGTGTTCCAGGCGAGACCCTGCTCGACGGGCGGGAGCCCGAGTGAGAACGGAAGCACCTCCTGCGTGCGCTGGAGCAGGTAGACCAGCAGCACGCCGATCAGGGAGAACGCCAGGAGGCTCCGCAGGTAGACCGGCCAGCTCTGCTCGGAGTCTGACTTGACGCCGATGACGCGATAGAACCCACGCTCAACCTTCAGGTCTTTCTTGCTCGTGACGATGACGGCGATGTAGTCGCCGAGGGGGCGATAGATCAGGGCAAGCACGACCAGGAGCGTGAGCGCCTGGAGGATGAAGATCCACACAGTGCTCATCAGAATCGCTCCGGTTTGATCAGCGCGTAGACGAGGTAGACGAGCGCCGCGACGCCGAGCGCGAGGCTCAGGAAGGTGAAGAAGATCACAGCTTTTCCACCCCCCGCGCAACGAGCGCGATGAGGGCGAACAGCCCTATCGCGGCAGCAACATAAATTACGTCGAGCACGCCAAACTCCGTCCGGAATGAAACCGCGGATGCCTGGTCCGGCACCCGGTGCCGCGAGGGGCACAGCGGATTAGTAGATACCCCGGGGAGTGCCCGTAACCGGACCCTCACGCAGTCCTAACGGGGAGGGCCAAAACCCTAACGAAACGCTTACGGAGGCGTGGTTTCGACAGGCTCAGCCAGCACTTGCTGGCCCCGCCTGTCGAAACCGGGCTAGCTAAGGTGCATCAACGGTCGGCGCTGCGTTTTTTCGGGGCAACAACAAGACAAGCAAACAGACGGACTGGATGACTCGTTTCGCCGCCTTGCCGCGCCGGCCGCGAGATCCCCCGGCTGTCGGCACCGAGGCCGGCCCACACGTCAGCCAACTTCATCTTGTCGCCGCGTCGGCTTGTTGTCCCCTGTCTTTTGCCCGCGCTTAGACGGCACCGGAACAGCCACGGCGAGGCGGGAACGGCCATTCACACTGTCTGCATTGACGGCCTTCGAGCGGGCATCGCGTAGCCTCATTCGCTCTTTCGAAGCCTTCCCGATTTGATCCAGCATGGCCTCGATGAGATCAATCACCCACATGCGTTGAACCTATCGCGCCACTCACCGACCCCCAAACGCCTTCGCGTTTCCCCATGAGTCGAGCATTGTTACGTCGGCGAGTGTCGCGAGCTAACGCGATTCGCGACCAATGCGGTTGCGCAGAGCACGACAACCGCGGCGCCGTCGAAGACGGGTATGTCGAAGCGGGGATTCGCCTCCGAGGCCCCTCCGAAGAGCACGAGATAGGCCAACGTACAACCAAGAGCGGCTCCAACTCCGATCGCCATGGTTCCCAGCCTTCCAGCAAGACCCGAAACTCCACACCCACCGAGGTAACCAACCCATAGGGCAGGTCAACGAGTAACCGAACCCTCAGCAGTCCCAACTGTCTCATTCGTCGATGCTTATTTCTCCTGACCTTCGTTGTCAGATCGTCCGGGCATATGGAATGGCCGCGCTTTCCCAATCCCCCTGGAGCCACCCTCCGGCCGTCGCGGCGAAGGCCGCTGCCAGCAACATTGCCGCTTCACCAATCAGCCTCCGAGCCACACCCGATCCCTTCCTCTAAGCTTCACAGTCGTTCGCTCAATCAGCGTGGCCCAGAATCTCAATTTCGATTGTCCGGCGTTGAAAGCCTCCCCTACTAGTTCCCCAAGTAAATCTCTCTCATTTGACGGGGGTTCCTATCGGGAATTCGAGCCTCGACGTCGGATTATCTGGGCCACTTCGACCACGAACAACACGATGAATATTGTCGCTTCGGCGTACCCGAGTTCGACACGCAAAGCGGTCAACGCAGCGTACGAAATATTCGCGGAGTCTCTGTGAGGCAGGAGCAACGTGAACACATTGGCGACAAGCAGCCCAGCAAGAATGCCAACCAGAATGCCCCGGACAAATCCGCCCCGTCGTGAAAAGCGCGGACTTTCCGCTGATGAGTTACTGACTGACACAATGCCCTCCGTTGTCGTGTTGCCACATGTGGACCCCCCGATGCCTGCGATCACAGCGGGAAAGTTCGCGCGATGAGTAGCCGATCAAGAGTTCAATGATGCCGCCGAGACCCCATGCAAGGACGGAAAGAGGACTGAAGCCGAGGCCACCGAATACGACCCCGACCCAAGTCTGATTCCATTCATTGTTGGCAAGTACATCAGATACCTCGCATTCGTTGAGCCAAAGGTCCCACCAACGCGCAACCCAATGCCGACCATTGACCGTCTCAGAGTGGTTCGACTTGGTAGACTTTGACCTTCCGTGACATTTACTCGATTCACCGGTGGAGTCTTGACTCACTGTGGGGTCGTCCGGGTAGTTGTAGTCATCCTCGTTACCACCGGCAACGGGATCGGTGCTGGAAAATCGGCCTCGAGTTGGATCGTAGACCCGCGCTCCCATTAGGGTCAGGCCAGCATTCGACACTTCACGTTGGGCGCCACCCTCCCACCCATAGTTGAGTACGCCAGTGTTGGAATTCGCCGTCGACGAGTTGCCGTATTCATCGGTGGCACTCGATGCCGTGAGGCCGGTCGCATCCGAGCCCGATGTCAAGCCGACAGTTGCGACGATCGAGCCGGACAGATCCGAGAAATCGAGCGACGCGGTCGACGTTCCCCCCTGCGTAGTGACCGTCGCACCAAGCCCCGACAGCCCCTGCAGGTAGCTCGAGTAGGTCGTCGTTGACGAGCCCACCTGGGGTGCGTATCCAGGCGAATCCGAACCATCAACATAGTGATCCGTGATCGTGGATGGAGACGACCCAGTAATCGACTCAGTCGCCCGACGCCCATCCGGATCCAACCCAAACGTCGACGCCGTCGTCACCCCACCGACCGTCTGTGTGATCGACTGCACCGAATCCGTATCGAAATACGACAAGCTAATCGCCGCATTCGCACCATCAGGCGCATCCGCAGCAGGGATAGTCGTCTGCCGCCCGAACGCGTCATACACATACGAACCAGCACCATTCGCCCCGGTCAACTGACGGGAGAAATTGTCGTACGCCGACGTCGTGTCCGTACCAGAACCAAGAGTCGGACAGACACTCGGATCAGTCGCCGAATTCAGATCCGTGCGATCACCCTGCGCATCAAATATGTACTGACGTGCCGCACAACGGGAAAGCACGCCACGAGCTCCCGGGTTCGGCTGGCTCAGCCGTCCGCGTTCTCAGCACCGGTCCCATTGTCCGATTCATAAATACCACGAACGCGACGGGCAAACACTACAAGTCCGACAACTATCGCCCCTATCGTCAGCAAGATGATTCCCGCCTCCAAAACAAACAATAGGACGAGTGATCCTCCGTACCACAACGCAGTCAGAATGATCGCGACCAGGGCTCCAACTCCCATCAGACCGACGTAAAGAAGCAAGAATCTTTTGTCCCTTGCGACACGGTCGACTTGCGCGAAGGTGCCAGCAACGCCACCATCCTTGAGGAAGTTCTCCCCCGCTCTCCGCCCGCGTAAAACGATGAAAAAGAACCAAATCGCTAAAGCCAGAATTAGCAGCGGCCCGGAACGCAGTAGGCAGGCCGAAACGATTCCAGTGCCAGCGAGCAACAGCAAAACTATGCGCACCACGTTAACGCTCGCCAAAGTCCTCAATTTGTTATCCCCCAGAATGCTATTTTGTGACCACTTATGCCAGCAATTCCCCAGGTTATGAGCAGGCCTCCGATGACAACGTCAACAATAGTGTCGGCTAGCTCGAAGACGTCCAGAACCGCGGCAAGTATCGCGCTTAGACCTGCTGACTCGAGGGCGGCTCCCAGACCCACTATCGTCCCGGCCGCAGCAAGAACAAGCGGCAAGAGCGCCGCCTCGATGAATAGTGACCCAATTGCAACATCGACTATTCCCCAGAACACGACGGCCTTCAACCCGAGGATCAGATTTCCCTTCTTGCTGTGCATGCGCTTAGCTTTCGCCTTTAGCTTTGCGCCAAAGGATCGGATCACCGCGACAACTTTCTTATGCGAAATCTGGCCGTTGATATCACGATCGTTAATAGGATCGTCGGGATAGTTGTAGGCGTTCTCGTTACCACCGCTGACGGGGTCGGGACTGGTGAATCGACCAGTCGCCGCGTTATAGACACGAGCGCCCATTAGGGTGAGGCCCGCATTCGACACTTCACGTTGGGCGCCGCCCTCCCACCCGTAGTTGAGTACGCCAGTGTTGGAATTCGGTGTCGATGAGTTGCCGTATTCATCGATGGCAGCCGATGCCGTGAGCCCGGTGGCGTCCGACCCAGACGCCACACCTACGGTCGCGACAATCGAGCCGGACAGGTCTGAGAAGTCGAGCGACGCGGTCGAAGTTCCACCCTGCGTGGTGACCGTCGCGCCAAGCCCCGACAGCCCCTGCAGGTAGCTCGAGTAGGTCGTCGACGACGAGCCCACCTGGGATGCGTATCCCGGAGAATCCGACCCATCGACATAGTGATCCGTGATCGTGGACGGAGACGACCCCGTGATCGACTCGGCCGCCCGACGCCCATCCGGGTCCAACCCAAACGTCGACGCCGTGGTCACCCCACCGACCGTCTGTGTGATCGACTGAACTGAGTCCGTGTCGAAGTACGACAAGCTAATCGCCGCATTCGCACCATCAGGCGCATCAGCAGCCGGGATGGTCGTCTGCCGCCCGAACGCGTCATGCACAGAGGTCAAGAATCCGCGGAGTTGCTTTCTTCGTCTCGCGCACGACAAAAGTCAATGAATACATAGCGCAAGCCCAGGCATAAGTTCGCGGCCGCAACAGATCGACGCATCTTCACAAGAGGCCTCCTCGCTCAGGACTTTCACCTGCGCTTTACTAACACCAGGATGAGCGCGAGCACGACGCCAACTGAGCCAATCGCGAGCGCCGCGTAAGAGAATGTGAGCGGCGCACCTTGCCAGCCCGCTGCCGTCGCTATGACGCCCATCGTCGCCAGGGTGAGCACAGCGACTCCCCAGAGGATCAAGACTGCAATCACTCCATTGCGGCGCCTGCGGCCCGTTTTAGAACGAGGATCTACCAATTCATGTGCCTCACGATCTGCCCGACCAACAGGCCCTGACCCAAAGCTTGTCCGGGGCGTCGACCGTGAACACCCGGTTCACGTGATCTTCGAATACCGCTGGCAATCGACCAGAAGCACCGAGAAGCAGTGAATTCCGCTGCAAATAGCAACGAGCAGGCCAACAGCCAGGCCAATCCCTGCCCACTAACGCTTCGAGTTGCGAGTCCGAAGGAACTTCATGAGCGCGAACACATTCAGCAGGACGACAAGGCCGACTCCTATGACGACGGAGTTCCCCACACTCCCGTTCAACCAGTAATACGCCAGTCCCGCCAGCACTCCGCCCAGCACATAACCAACTTCGATGAGGATCACGACACCCACACGATATTTCCTACCGTCTGCGACGATTTCCTTGGTCAATGTTTCTTTCCCCTCAGCCTCGTCACCAGATCGGCCCAGTATTTGGAGACCATCGCGGCAGCCTCGCGCCGACCAATCTTCGTCAGTACTTTGACCACGACCCTACCAACCGTGCCGATTATGCCAATGGGGATTGCGTACAGCAATGCTGTTGAGACGGCGGCGGTCGCCAAGCCTAACCAACTGAAGTGCTTCGTTCCGGCCCACCGATAGAAGTACGTCACTGCGCCATCAACGGCCCCTGCGACCGCCGCGCACGCCATCTCGAACTCTGGAAAGAAACCTGTGCAGACGATCCCAATAGCAATTGAAATCGTGCCAATGAGAATGGTGCATGTGAGGTCGCACGACCGAGTCCCAGTTAGATCCCTGAGGTTGACTGGGTCATTAGGGTAGTCATAGGAATTTTCGTTACCGCCGGTCATCGGATCGACGCCTGTAAAGCGACCTGTTGCGGGATTGTAGAGTCGGGCTCCCATAAGGGTCAGGCCAGCATTGGAAACCTCGCGTTGGGCCGACCCCTCCCAGCCATAGCTCAGAACCCCGGTACTGACCGTCGAACCAGCTGCATTTCCGTATTCATCCGTGCTGCCCGACGTTGTCAACCCAGTCGCATCCGAGCCGGTCGCCAGGTCGACAGTTGCGACAATCGAGCCCGACAGATCCGAGAAGCCGAGCGACGCGGTCGACGTTCTCCCCTGCGTAGTGACCGTCGCACCAAGCCCTGACAGCCCCTGCAGGTAGCTCGAGAATGTAGTGCCAGACGAGCCCACCTGGGATGCGTATCCCGGAGAATCCGAACCATCGACATAGTGATCCGTGATCGTGGACGGAGACGACCCCGTGATCGACTCGGCCGCCCGACGCCCATCCGGGTCCAACCCAAACGTCGACGCTGCCGTCACCCCGGCCACCGTCTGCGTGATCGACTGCACCGAATCCGTATCGAAGTACGACAAGCTGATTGCCGCATTCGCACCACCAGGCGCATCCGCAGGAGGGATAGTCGTCTGCCGCCCGAACGCGTCATACACATACGAACCAGCACCATCCGCCCCGGTCAACTGACGGGAGAAATTGTCGTACGCCGACGTCGTGTCCGTACCAGAACCGAGCGTCGGGCACACACTCGGATCAGTCGCCGAATTCAGATCCGTGCGATCACCCTGCGCATCAAACGTGTACTGGCGTGCAGCACAACCCGTGTTGCCATCACCATCGGTCTGCGCAGCAACAACACCGGTGAGACGACCAGCCTGGTCATACGTGTACTGGTTGCTGTACCCCGTATCAACCAGATCGGTGCCACCATCAGGCGTCCACTCATCCGCCACCCGGCCCGCAGCGTCATAATCACGCGAATACGACAACCAACTGCCGGTACTAACGGTGCCGTCATCGGCCGTCACATCCCCCGAATAGGTGAGCGAGTCGAGCTGCCCCTGGTCGTTATATTGCCACGACTCACTCGTACCACCGGGCATAGTCTGGTCGACCATGTCGCCATCCTGGTCATACGCCGCAGCGAACGACCCGACGCCAGTGATCGACAGGCCGGTGGCCAGCCCACGATGCTCGGTGTTGCCCGAGGCATCCGTGCCGTCGTAGCTGTAAGTCGAGGTTTCCGTCGCCGTCGGCCCAGACGGGGTCACGACCTGATGCACCGCACCGGCTCCGACCGACCCGGGTGACACATAACTGGTCGTCGTGGTGTCGCCGAGAGAGTTTGTGTACCCGGTCGTGCGGCCCCATAGATCGATTGTGGAGGTGTCGCTGCCGGTAACCGAGCCAGAGCCGTCGAGACTCGCGGTTCCTGTCTGCGCGTGGGTCGTCGGGTCGTAGATGACCTTCGACACAGGAACTGCCGTCGATCCGGTAAGTCCGCTGGTCGATACAGTCGTCGTGTTTTTCCGATCGTCCGACAGATATGTGACATCTGCGGTGCGGGTCGCAGATCCCGATGTCTGCACCTCTTCGGTAGGCGAGAGCCACAGATTGAACCCCGTGATGCGCGTGCTCGCGATGGGCGCGACCGTCGAGGCATCCGACGCCTGCGCGGCAGGACCCGACCAGCACGGCATCCCTGCCCACTGCGGCTTGCTGCCACAGGCCGCATCCGCGGCGTTGGCACCGGCCGTGTAGGTGATCGTCTTCGTCGTCCCCGCGTCCGCACCATTCGACAGCGGTGCCACCGCCTCGATCGGGCTGCCGTTCGCATCGAACAGGGTCTTGTGCACGATGTTGTTGCCGGTGCCGGGCATCACCGTGTTGGTCACGGTCGGCTGACCTAGAGTCCAACCCGAGGTCGCCCCCGTCGTCGATGACCCATCGATCGGGTCGTATCCATAATCCGTCGTCGAGGTCGTCTGGACGTCCGCAGGTAGCGACACGGTCGGATCGGCTGACGCACTATCCGTCGTCGAAACGCCTACCGTGACTGCGGTTTGCAACAGATACAGCTGCGAGGTAGCAGGATTCACATCCGACGCCGGCGCGCCCTGGTCGTAGTCGTAGTGGGTGTGGGTGCGCACCAGCTGCGGAGCGCCCGCGACCTGGGCAGTGAACGGAGCAGACCACTCGTCAGTCACGTAGGTGCCGGCGGCGATGTAGTTCGCTGCGCCCACAGTGCCCTGTGCCGCGTTATAACGCATCACCATTTGGTCGACATCCGCCGAGGAACCGAGGTTCTGCGCAACGGCGTCATCCACGTTCGTCGCTGTGAGACTGCCCAGCTCGTTGCCGCTGGTGTCGTAGTTAGTGAACGTGCGAAGCCACTCGCCTGCCCCGTAGTCGGCGGTGTTCACCTCGTATCCGTTCGCGTCGGTGTAGTCGAGGGTCGCGTTCTGCCACTGCGCGGCAGTCCAGCCCGGCTCGCTGAGCAGCGTCGCGGCGTTGTCGGTATCAACCGGGTGGTCGGCGCCGAAAACCGCCGTCGCGCCGGCCGGCGCAACCGTCTGGCCCCACTTGTTGACCGTGCTGGTGCTGAGATCGGCGAGCCCCGTCGCGGTCGGGTCGACTCCGTACACGTATGCCGACTGGATGCTCGAGGCCGCGCCAGACGTCGCCCCGCCCTCGGTCACATTCTGCAGGCGCGCGTCCCCGGTCGCGTTCGAGTAGTTGTAGGTCGTCGTCGCGTACCCGGGAGTCGAGGTAGACGCCACGAGGGTGTCACCCGCGTACGAGGTGTTGTACTTGTACGAGACCGCTGGATGCGTCGCGTCTGTCAACGGGTGCGTCACACTCAGCAGGTGGCCGCCCGTGTCGTACTTGTAGGTGGCCATCATCGAAATCGTCATCGCCGACACAGACGGGTCATACGCCTCGTACGAGATGCTCGACACCTGCCCGGAGTAGTCTCCCGGCGTCGAACTGGTCGCTGTCGTCGCTGGCGCGTATGCGATCTGCAGGGCGGAGCATCCAGCCTGCAGGAGGCCGGATGGACCGGAAGGCGTGCACGTCACACCGGCCGGAAGCGGTGCCAGAATCTGTGTCACGCGACCCGAGCTATCGGCCTTGTAGGTCTCCGTGCCCTGCGCACCAGCCTGGGCGACCGACTGCGGCACCCACTGAATGTGCGCCGCCGCGCCGCTGACCGGCTTCCACACGGTGACAGTGCCATCGATGGTCGTATACCTCAGCTGGAGCGTTGCTCCCGAGCCGGCTACGACGAGCTTGTCGGTCGACTCGCTTGAATCGGTCGCGCCGTCCGTTACCAAGCTGTACGTGCCATCGATCTCCGCCGTCTTACCGCCGCCAGGTTCACGGAATGTCTCGGAGGTGAGTTCACTGTCAAGGAGTGTGATCGTGCCATCGATGCCCGTACTGTCCTGAACCTGGTCCGCAGCGGCACCACTGCCGTCTCCTGCGAACGAGGCCGACCAGCCGGGACCGAACACGTCGCTGACAGGGTCCTGCGGGCCATCGAATGAGGCGTGAGAGCGATCGATCGAAAGGCTGCCTGCGGGGGTGGGCGCCGAAACATCAGTGGTGTTGAGCTGAAGCTCACCGGTCCAGAGTGCGACCTGGCCATCACCGGCTGACTCGACGGGGAAGCCGCTATCGAACGCATGCGGGACACGAAGCACCGTCAGTGGGCTAGCGCTCGTCGCGGTGCATTTTGTGCCACCCGGGCTATAGGCGAAGCACAGCCGTAACTCCAACAGTGCCGACAGGCGAGGATTGAGCGTTACCGACGAACCGGTCGTTGTGTCGGTGGTGGCAGATGCCGTCGACCAGGCGAAGTTGCTTACGGTGGTTGCAGAGCTGGTCGAGGTGACTGGCACAGAGATCGTCGCGCCACTCGAGTTGACGGCAGTGTTCCATGCAGTCCCGGCCGAGTTCGCTGGTCGCCATTGCACAGTGGCAGTCACGGCCGAGGTACCGGCGGGTGGTGCCGAGGCAGACAAGCGAACGATGTCATTCGTCTTCGTTCCGGAAACTGGCGACGACATTCCCGCGCCACCGTATCCGAACTTGTCGAAAGACTCGGCGCTCTGACCAGAGAGGGATACGGCGGACGCGGAAATCTGGTGGGGGCCAGGGGTGTTCGGCACGGACACGGTAGCGCTGCCGGCCGCGCCAAGCGTAACGGGCGTGGACACGACGCTCCGGCTGTCGACCTGGGTCTGGATCTGGTAGTCCTGCGCCTGTCCGGTGATCGGTGCGGCGACAGAGACAGCGCACGAGACCGGGCTCGTGGGCATAGTGCTGACCCAGCTACCGAACGTGTACCCGGCACACTTGATCGTAGGAGTCGGCGGCAAGGCGTGCTGCACTTTGAACGTTGTGTACGCCGACCAGGCTTTGGCAGCCACGGTGCCGTCATTGCTTTGGGCGCGCACGTAGTATGTCGTGCCGTCGGTAAGCGCCGTGGCCGGTGTGCAGCTCGCGGTCGTCGCTTGGGCAACCAGAGCCGTCGTACATGAGGTAACCACGGTACCGGTGGTGTTGCTGTCGACCTCGAACGTGACCTTCGTCGTACCCCCGTCGGCGTCCGCACCCGATGAGGCGAACGTGGGGGTGAGGCTCGAGGTGTACTGGGTACCGTTGTAGGTCGCGGCGGGGCTGAGCGTCGGCGCCGTCGCAGTCGAGGGGTAGCGGTCGTAGGTGACGACCAGCGACGGCTTGTTCGATGTCGCGTCTGCAGAGTTGAAGCGCTTCCAACCTCCGTCGGCGGTCTCGGATGCGCGCAGTGACATACCGATGGTGCTCAGTCCCCTGGTGGATGCGACGGCTGCGACGTTCTTCACGTTGATACTGATGTATGCGGCTGCGCACGCTGAGCTGTAGCCCTTGGCGGTCGTGACCGAACCGGAATAGCTGGTGTTAATCGCGGGCTGGTTGTTCCAGTCGGTCGATGCCGACTCGGCGTTGGCGTAGTAAACGTTCAGCGTCGACGCTGTGCAGTTGTAGGAATGGAACTCATACAACTTCAGGGTCGCCGCCGTCACGTCCTGCCCTTCCCATCCGGCGTCAGAAAAGTTCAAGAAGGATCGCGCAACCGACGTTCCACTGTTGTACGTGCCCACCTGAAGCTCACCCGGCGTGTACGACTGGTACGTCGTCGTAGGGGAGTCCGACCGCACGAAGGTGTCGCCATTCGAGCCTTCCGTCACCGATGGGTCGATCGTGACCGGGTACTTCACCTTCGGGTCGGAGAAGAACGACGTCGGCGGGGTCAGCGTGATCACGTTGCCTGTGGCGCCAATGACCGGTGCGGGCGTCGCGGGGACGCCAACCGTCATCCCGAGCTTGGCCGTATCTGCGGGCAGCCCCGATGCCGGGTCGATGCGCGAGTCCCACATATACGCGGCGGGAATGCTGGCTGCCCGCTGCTTCCTCGTGTTGGTGAATGCAACGCTGCCATCCGCACCGAGCGAGGGGGTCAATCCCTTACTCGTCAGTGGCAGCACCAGCGACATCTCGGCCGCGGTCGGTTTGGCGTTCAGCACGAAGTACTGCTCGAAGCCTGTTGCCGTCATCTTGATGACGAGGTCCATGTTGGGAGCGACGTTTGTGTACGTCGCAGTGTCGCCGTCGAGGGTTGGATCCGGCAGCGCACCCTTCCAGCCGAACGCGACCGCCGATGCGCTGGCGCCTACCAGAGAGACGACCCCAGACTTCGCGACCTGCGCCGCAGTCGCCTTTCCGGAGAGAGAGACACTCACCGGGTCGACCTTCGGACCGACCGTGCCATCCGAGCGCTTCACCAGCGTGTAGTCGATGTCGTCCCAGCCCGTTTTCGAGGACTTGTCGGCGACCCGGATGGGGCTACCGAACGACTCGGTCGTGAAAGATCCGTTGGGGTTCGCGTACGTCGTCGAGTCGGGCGTGAGCTCAGAGAGCACCTCGATCTTGACGCCCTTCGCTCGCGCATCGACCTGGGCAGAGAGCGCATCCGGCGCAGTGAGCGTCGATGGATCGGCTGGCTTCGCAGCGTTCGGCACCACAGTTCCGGCTGGACCGGCAACCGCGGCCGCTGGGATCCCGAGCGAGACCGTCAGGGCAGCAGCGACACCCATCGCCAGCCCTGCAGTCCACCTGGCGGCAGAGTACGAACGAAACATACGCATCACGACAACCCCACAACGCAGAAACCGACAGAAGTGGGAAATGCACAACTGCGAGCGGTTGCGACGGGGTGCTCGAACTCGTGATCGAAAAGCTACCGGAAACCGACGGGTTTAGCTAGACAGTTTGGTCGCGAATATTCATCAATTTTACCGGGCTTCGAGGGACAGCCGGCTGTAACCCTCTCGCGGGATTTCCGGCGTGTTAAATCTCGCCGTTCTACTACCGCGCGGGCGAAGCGCAGTACTACTGTTCCAAAACAAACAAAGAATGGTTCTTTAACTTTTTGGAGCAATACTCGTGGATGATCTCGACCGCGCCGTTACCAGGCTCGCGCCTCGAGCCTTTGAGCTGCTGGCGCGGCTCGTCGCGGAGCCGAGCACGATCGGACAGGAGCAGGGCGCGGAAACCGTCCTGGGCGACGCGCTCGCCGCGGTCGGGTTCGGCCTGACGCTGCTGCCGATCCCCGCCAACATCGGCGAGGACCCGGACGCGGGCATCCCCATCCGGTCATACACCGACCGCTACGACCTGATCGCCGAGCGCCACGGCGCTCGCGACGCGCGCTCACTCATCCTCAACGGCCACATCGACGTCGTGCCGGCCGATGACCCGAGCATGTGGAGCACTCCCCCGTTCGAGCCCGCCATCGTCGACGGCTGGATGATCGGCCGCGGCGCCGGCGACATGAAGGGCGGGTTCGCTGCCGGCCTCCTCGCGCTGTGGGCCCTCGACGAGGTCTCCCCCGGCTGGCTCGGTGGCGATCTCACCGTCGTCGCCGCAATAGAAGAGGAGTCGACCGGCAATGGCACTCTCGCCGCGGGCCGAGCCGGCTACCTCGCCGACGCCGCGCTGCTGCTCGAGCCGACCGACCTCGACCTCTTGCTCGGCGGCATCAGCCTCATCTGGGTCGGCATCGAGATCGACGGTCTCGCCGGGCACGCGGAGGCGGCGCTGTCGTCGGTCAACCCCATCCTGAGCGCCGGGCCGATCATCGCCGCGCTGCAGAAGCTCGAGTCCGAGATGAACGCCGCCCATGCCACCGGCGACGACGCGGATGCCGCGTTTGCCGCGGTCACGCATCCATACAACGTCAACGTCGGCAAGTTTCACGCTGGTGACTGGGCATCGAGCGTCCCGCCGATCGCGCGGCTCGAGGTGCGCGTGGGGCATCCGGCGGCATGGTCGAGCGATGAGGCGTTCGCGCGAGTGCAGGGCGCGATCGACGAGGCCATCGCGGGCGACGAGTGGCTCGCCGAGCATGCGCCGCGCCTCAAGCTCACGGGATACCGCGCGCAGCGCTACATGCAGGATGCCGAGGCCGAGATCGTGACATCCGTCGCGGCCGCCCACCAGGCCGTCCACGGCACCGAGCCGGCACGAGTCGCGATCGGCTCGACTACCGACGCCCGCTTTTACCTCAACCAGTTCGGCGTCCCCGCCGTGGCATACGGCCCGCGCACCCGCAACATGCACGGAACGGATGAGGCCGTCGAGCTGGCCAGCATCGTCGAGGTCGCGCAGACAGTCGCGCACTTCCTCCGCGAATGGTTCAAGGAAGGGGCATCCTGATGGCACGCCACCCCGCCGACCCGGCGATTGTCGCGCTCCGACCGCTGATCGCCGAGACGGCAGCCGCCCGCATTGCCGACCGGTTCGTGACCGCGATCGCGCTCGGCCAGTTCGTGGTCGGCCAGAAGCTGCCGACCATCCAGCAGCTGGCGGTCATGCTCGAGGTAAGCCCGACGACCGTCCGGGAGGCTCTCACCCGGCTCGCCGCGCTCGGCTACGTGTCTGTGCAGCGGGGGCGCAACGGCGGCACATTCGTCACATCCCAGTGGGGTCCGGCATCCGACTCGATGGTGCGGCGAGCTCTCGAACCCGGCTGGAACCAGCTCGAGGTGACCCTCGACTTCCGGTCGCTGATCGAACAGCAGATCGCGCGCACCGCGGCCATCCGGCACACCGCGGATGACGCCCGCCACATCGCGCAGGCAGTGCGGGGCTACGAGGCGGCCGGCGGCGACCGCGATACATCCAGGCTCGCCGACCTCGAACTGCACCAGACGATCGCGGCCGCGACCCAGAACAGCCAGCTCGCGGACCTCAGCCTGCGGATCCGCCGTGACGTCAGCCTCGGGTTCGAGGCGGAGCCATACAACGCCGGTGTGCGAGCGCGGGCGATCGAGCAGCACGCTGGCCTTGCCGAGGCGATTCTCGACCGCCGACCGGAGGATGCCGCGCGCCTCGCCGGCGAACACTTCTCGCTCACCGCAGAGACCCTGCGCGAATTGCACGAGCGCATCGATCACCACGCAGCCCCAACCCCCACGACAGACCCAGAAGACTAAGGAAGCGATTCATGCCTTTCACCCAACTGAACGGGATCACGGTCAACTACGCCGTCGACGGCGAAGGCCCCGAGACCGTTCTCCTCATCAACGGCCTGGCCGACGACCTCGAGACTTGGGGCTACCAGGTGCCGGCTCTCGTCGACGCTGGATATCGCGTCGTGCGCTTCGACAACCGCGGCATCGGCAAAACCGACAAGCCCGTCGGGCCGTACAGCACCGACATCATGGCCGACGACGCCAAAGCACTCGCCGACGAACTCGGCCTCACGCGTTACCACGTCATGGGCGTGTCAATGGGCGGCATGATCGCCCAGCGCTTCGCCCTCAAATACCCGGATGTCGTGCAGAGCCTCACATTGGCGAGCACGTATGCGGCGCCCGGCCCGCTCTGCACCCGCATGTTCTCGATGTGGGCGGACACGGCGCCCGTGCTCGGCGTTCCCATGGTCATGAGAGATGTGACCCTGTGGGCGTTCACGCTCGACTTCTTCCGCACCCGGGAAGACGAGCTTCGCGAGTTCGAGACAGCGATGCGCTACATGGATCAGCCCGTGTACGCATACCTGGCCCAGCTCGCGGTGATCCAAAACCATGACGAGACGGCGAACCTCGGTTCGCTGACCATGCCGACCCTCGTCCTGACCGGGGAGAACGACATCCTCATCCCCACCGCACTGTCGCACGACCTGCATGAGCTGATCCCCGGCTCTGCGTGGCGCACCACCCCAGGCGGCCACGGCTGCATCTGGGAATACCCCGACGAATTCAATACCGCGTTCGTTGATTTCCTGCGCGAGAACGGAAGGTCCACCTCATGACAACAGAAGTAGTGTCGAGCGCTAGCCCAAGCCTCGACTCCAAGAAACTGGGATTGCTCGGGGTCATCATGCCCGGGCTCGCCCAAATTGCCCCCGCGTTCAACCTGTTCTTTACGACCGGCCTCATCGCCAGCCTCGCCGGGGTATCCGTGCCCCTGGTGTTCCTCATTTCCACGATCGGGTTCCTGGCAACGGGCCTCAGCCTCGCCCAGTTCTCGAGCGTGTACCCGAGCTCCGGTTCGTTCGTCACCTACATCAGCCGCACGTTCGGCGCCGGTGTCGGCACGGCGACCGGGGTGATCACAATCATCGGATACATGGTGACGTTCGGCGGCATCTACATCTTCGTTGGCGACTACATCGTGACGAACGTGTTCCTGGTAACAGGTCCGCACATCGCGCTGACGATCATCACGACGCTCGTCTACGGCGTCATTGTGACCGTGCCGGTGGTCATCGGCCTGCAGTTCGGCGTGCGGGTCACCATCGTGCTGTACCTGATCGAGGTCGTCGTGTTGTTGGCGATCGCCATCGGAGTGCTGTCGCAGGGAGGAACACACGGTCTCTCCTCGGCGCCGTTTACGTGGCCAACGGGTGCTGGCGCGACGAACATCTTCGTCGCGTTCAGCCTCGCGGTCGTCGCGTTCGGCGGTTTCGAGGCGT
>DASYEE010000058.1:0-7449 GCA_036499165.1 Galbitalea sp.
AGCGAATGGCCGTCGATAACCATGAGGGTAGGCTTTTCGGAGTCCGTCACGAGGCCAGCCTAGTCGCGGCTACCGACGGTCCACCTGCGCCAGAAAGACAGCCATGACGATCTATCCTGACGACCTCGATCCAGAGCTTTACGCCCGTCTCGTGGAGTCTCGAGGTGGCGCGCTAACCGACAAAATGGGCATCGAGTTCCTCGAGCTATCGGCTTCCCGTTCGGTCGCCCGGATGCCCGTTACGGGCAACACGCAGGTGGTCGGGTTGCTGCATGGAGGTGCGCATGTTGTGCTCGGTGAGTCGCTCGGATCGATTTCCGCGGCCATTCACGCGGGCCCGGGCAACTACGTCGTCGGTATCGAGATCAACGCCACCCACAGTCGGTCGATCACGGATGGTTGGGTGACAGGCACCTGCACGGCGCTCGTTCTCGGGCGGACGCTGTCGACGCACGAAATCGTGATGACGGACGACGAAGGACGACGTCTGTCGACGGTGCGCATGACCAACATGACCAGGTCGCGATAGCCCGCGCTCTGTGACGAGGGCAGCTACTTCTTCGCGCTGAGTTGCTCGATGATCGCCTGTGCGACATCGTGCATGGTCAGGCGGCGATCCATGGATGCCTTCTGGATCCACCGGAATGCCTCTGGCTCGGTGAGACCCATCTTCTCGTTCAGCAGGCCCTTAGCGCGATCGACGAGCTTGCGGGTCTCGAATCGCTCGACCAGATCGCTTACCTCGGCCTCGAGGGTGATGATCTGTGCGTAGCGAGCCAGGGCAATCTCGATCGCCGGGAGAAGGTCATTCGGGGTGAACGGTTTCACGACATAAGCCAGGGCGCCGGCCTCGCTGGCGCGTTCAACGAGCTCTTTCTGGCTGAACGCGGTGAGGAGCACGACGGGCGCGATGTGGTTCTTGGTGAGTCGCTCAGCGGCCGAGATGCCATCGAGCTGCGGCATCTTGACATCCATGATGACAAGGTCGGGTCGAAGCTCTGTCGCGAGTGCTACCGCGGTCTCGCCGTCGCCCGCTTCGCCGACAACCTCGAATCCGTTGTCGCGGAGGGTCTCGACGATGTCGAGACGAATGAGCGACTCGTCTTCCGCAACGACAACGCGACGAGGTGCTGACGGGGCTGATTCCTGCTCACTCACGGGGTCAACCCTACGGTATTGTTTGCAAGGTTGTTGTGAGCCGGTGTGGCGGAATGGCAGACGCGGAGCACTCAAAATGCTTTGTTCGAGAGGACGTGTGGGTTCGAGTCCCACCACCGGCACAACTGGACTGATGAAAGCGAGCCGTGCGACGAAGATCCTTGCCACTGATCGTCGGCATCGTCGTGGCATTCCTTGTCGTGTTTGCGGTCGCGGGCGGCTTCAACCACACGACTCGCGACCCCGACGCCGGGCCGCAGGTCACCGGCCTGCCGACGACCAGCCCCACGACGCTACCCGGCAACGCAACTCCCCCGGCGGGAGGCGAAACCGCCCTCGCTGCACTCGAATCGCTGCCGGTGAAAGGCAAGTCGCCCCTCACCGGTTACGATCGCACCGGTGACTTCGGACACGCCTGGATCGATGTCGATCTGAACGGCTGCGACACACGCAACGACGTCCTCGCCCGCGACCTTGGGTCGGTTCTGCGACCCAGTGGATGTCGCGTACTGAGCGGCGTTCTGAACGATCCATACACGGGCAGGGTGATCGACTTCGTGCGAGGCCAGAAGACCTCGACTCTCGTGCAGATCGATCACCTCGTGCCGCTCGCAAACGCCTGGCAGACGGGAGCCCAGAAGCTCACACCGCAGCAGCGAATCGATTTGGCGAACGACCCGCTGGAATTGCTCGCCGTCGACGGCTCGTCGAACGAATCCAAGGGCGATGGAGACGCCGCGACCTGGCTGCCACCGCACAAGGCGTTCCGGTGTGAGTACGTCGCGCGTCAGATCGCGGTGAAGGCGAAGTACCAGCTCTGGGTGACATCGGCGGAGAAAGCGGCGATCATCCGCGTGCTCACCGGCTGCCCGGATCGCCCGGCCGCCACCGCTTAGCCCGCTGTGGCGACGGGGATTCTCCCGTCGCCACAACGCAGGAACGACCGCTAGTCGTGGTGCTCGGGCTCACTCGCGTTCTCTGCGTCGCCCACAATGTGGACGCGAAGGTCGTTTGTGGTGCCGGAGATCCCGGGAGGGGATCCTGAGATCACGACGACCTTGTCGCCGATCTGCGCGAGACCCTCGCCGAGGAGGACTTGATCGACCTGGTGGAACATCAAGTCCGTGTGCTTCACACGGTCGACCACGAAGGATTCGATTCCCCAGAACAGTGCCATCCTTCGTCTGACCGCTGGCTCGGGCGTGAATGCCTTCATGGGGATCCTGAAGCGCAGCCGCGACATCCTGCGCGCAGCGTCTCCTGACTCCGTGAACACGCACACGAACTTTGCGTCGACGAAGTCGGCAACTTCTGCGGCGGCCAGCGTGATCGCACCGCCCTGCGTGCGGGGCTTGGTACCGAGCGGGGGGATCCGCTCCAGGCCGTGGTCCTCGGTCGACTCAACGATCCTGGCCATGGTCTGAACCGTGATGACCGGGTACTGGCCAACGGAAGTCTCGCCACTCAGCATCACGGCATCGGCGCCATCCAGCACTGCGTTTGCGACGTCAGACGTCTCAGCGCGCGTCGGCACTGGCGACGAGATCATTGATTCGAGCATCTGGGTTGCGACGATGACCGGCTTCGCCATGCGACGGGCGAGTTCGACGGCACGCTTCTGCACGATCGGCACCGCCTCGAGCGGAAGTTCGACGCCGAGGTCGCCGCGAGCAACCATGATCGAGTCGAAGGCGTCGATGATCTCTTCGAGGTTGTCGACAGCCTGTGGCTTCTCGATCTTCGCGATGACCGGGACCTTGCGACCCTCCTCAGCCATGATTTCGTGCACGCGGCGGATGTCCGCTGCGTCGCGCACGAACGAGAGGGCGATCAGGTCAGCGCCGAGGCGAAGGCCCCAGCGGAGGTCGGCCTCGTCCTTCTCTGACAGCGCAGGGACGTTCACTGCGACACCCGGGAGGTTGATCCCCTTGTTGTTGGAGACAGCCCCCGCGACGATTACCTCGGTCGTGACGACCGTGCCGTCTGTCTCGAGCACCTTGACCTTGACCTTGCCATCGTCAATCAGCAGGAAGTCGCCCGGTGACACGTCGTTCGGGAGTCCCTTGAACGTTGTGCCCGAGAGCTCTCTCGTTCCGATGACATCTTCTGTGGTGATCTTGAAAATGTCGCCGACGGCGAGGTCATATGGGCCGGCCTCGAACTTACCGAGGCGGATCTTCGGGCCCTGGAGGTCGACGAGAACGGCGACGGCGCGTCCAGAGTCCTCTGCGGCCCTGCGGACGTTCTTGTAGACCTCCTCGTGCACGTCGTACGAGCCGTGGCTGAGGTTCATGCGGGCGACGTCGACCCCCGCTTCGATGATCGCCCTGATGTTTTCGTAGCTCGACGTGGCTGGGCCCAGCGTCGCAACGATTTTGGCGCGTCTCATTTAGTCCTTCTGTGGTGGTGGTTGTGGATCGGTGATGGTGAACAGGTAAGCGGTACGAGATCAGAGGGCGATGGCACGATCGGTCGGCTTGACCGGGAACGGCAGCTCTGTGTGACCTTCGAGGAAGCGGTCGACGGCGGATGCGGCTGCCCGACCCTCGGCAATCGCCCAAACGATGAGCGACTGGCCGCGGCCGGCGTCGCCCGCGACGAATACGCCGGATTCACTCGTCTCGTACTGGCCATCGCGGGCGATGTTACCCCTCTCGTCGAACGGGAGAGCCAACTGGGGTTCGATCGTGTGCTCCTCCGCACCGGTGAATCCGAGTGCCAGGAGCACAAGGTCGGCCGGGATATCACGCTCGGTTCCGGCTCGGGGCACGCGTCGACCGTCGAGGTATTCGGTCTCAGCGACACGGATGCCACGGACCTCGCCCACCTCGTTCGTGAGGAACTCTACGGTCGAGGCGAGGTACACCCGCTCGCCGCCCTCTTCATGGGCGCTTGCAACCTCAAACAGCGTCGGCTGCATCGGCCACGGCTGGTGATCGGGACGCTCGCTGGGCGGCTGGATGCCGATCGCGAGGTTGGTGACGGAAAGTGCGCCCTGGCGGTGGGCTGTACCGATGCAGTCTGCGCCGGTGTCTCCACCGCCAAGGACAACGACGTGCTTGCCTTCAGCGGTGAGCTGCCCTGCGACGAAGTCGCCTGCCCCAACGCGGTTTTGCTGCACGAGATAGTCCATGGCGAAATGGACTCCGAGGAGATCGCGACCGGGCACAGGCAGGTCGCGCGGCTTCATTGCGCCGGTCGCAACGACGACTGCATCGTAACGGGCCTTCAGGTCCGACCAGCTGATGTCGACGCCGATCTCGACGCCGGCGCGGAAGCGGGTTCCCTCTGCCTGCATCTGCGAGAGCCTGTTCTCGAGGTGCTTCTTCTCCATCTTGAAGTCCGGGATGCCGTAGCGAAGGAGCCCGCCGATGCGGTCGTCGCGCTCGTACACCGCGACGGTGTGACCCGCGCGCGTCAACTGCTGTGCGGCAGCAAGTCCGGCCGGGCCGGAGCCGACTACAGCAACGGTCTTTCCCGTGAGACGCTCAGGCGGATGCGGTGTGACCCAGCCGTTGGTGATTGCCTGGTCGATGATCGCGACCTCGACCTGCTTGATGGTCACCGGGTCCTGGTTGATGCCGAGAACGCAGGATGCCTCGCAGGGCGCCGGGCACAGTCGGCCGGTGAACTCCGGGAAGTTGTTCGTCGCGTGAAGCCGCTCGATCGCCGCCCGGCCCTCGTCACGCCAGGTGAGGTCGTTCCACTCCGGAATCAGGTTGCCGAGCGGGCAGCCGTGGTGACAGAACGGGATGCCGCAGTCCATGCACCGACCAGCCTGCCTCTTCAGCGTGGCAGCGTCGCCCTGCTCGTAGACCTCTTTCCAGTCCATGAGCCGAAGGGCTACTGGGCGACGCGCCGGAACCTCTCGCTCCGGCGTCTTCAGGAATCCCTTCGGGTCAGCCACCGGTTACCTCCATGATCCTGTTCCAGACGACATCGCCGTCGGGGTCCAGGCCCTCGTCGAGAGCGACCTGGCGTGTTTCGAGTACCGCGGCATAGTCGCGCGGCAGGACTTTGGTGAACCTGAGGGCAGCTGCGGCAGGGTCCCCAAGCAGCCGCCGCGCTACCGGGGAATCCGTCTCGGCTGCGTGCCTCTCAAGCAGGTCGGTCACGATCGCGATGTCCGCGCTGCCGAGGGGCTGTAGAAGGAGCTCCCCGCTTGCAAGCGAATCGCGGTTCACGTGCTCGGTTTTCAAGTCGAGCACGTATGCGGTGCCCCCGGACATCCCTGCACCCAGGTTGTATCCGGTTGCACCGAGAATCAGCGCAAGCCCGCCCGTCATGTACTCGAGAGCGTGGTCGCCCACGCCCTCGACGACCGCGGTCGCGCCCGAGTTGCGCACCAGGAATCGCTGGCCGACCGTACCGCGAATGAACATGCTTCCACGGGTCGCGCCGTACCCGATGACATTGCCAGCGATGACATTGTCTTCAGCGGCGAAGGTCGATGCCGGGTCTGGCCGCACGATGATCTCGCCACCGCAGAGGCCCTTGCCCACGTAGTCGTTGCTATCGCCGATCAGGCGCAGCCGAATGCCGCTCGGCATGAATGCGCCAAGAGACTGTCCGGCGGACCCGTGCAGGGTGACGTCGATGGAGCCGCTCGGCAGTCCCTGCTCGCCGTGGTGCACGGTAACCTCGTGGCCGAGCATCGTACCGACGGCACGCTCCGTGTTGCGGACCGGCAGGTCGATCGCGATCGTTCCACCGGTCTCGAGCACGTCACGACTGCGCCGGATGAGCTCGACGTCGAAGTGCTTATCGAGCTCATGCTCCTGGCTGCGACGGTTGTTGCGGGGTTCGTCTTCGTCGAATTCCGGCCCGACCAGGATAGGCGCGAGGTCAAGACCCGATGCCTTCCAGTGATCGAGCGCACGGTCGACGTCGAGGAGTTCATGATGGCCAACTGCTTCGTCGATGCTGCGGAATCCGAGCTCCGAGAGGTATTCGCGAACCTCCTGCGCCAGGAACTCGAAGAAATTGACCACGAACTCCGGCTTGCCGCTGAAGCGCTCCCGCAGAACGGGATTCTGGGTTGCAACGCCGACAGGGCATGTGTCGAGGTGGCACACTCGCATCAGGATGCAGCCGGACACGACAAGGGGCGCGGTCGCGAAGCCGAATTCCTCGGCTCCGAGCAGCGCACCGATGATGACATCACGGCCTGTTTTCATCTGGCCGTCCACCTGCACGACGACACGGTCGCGCATGCCGTTCAGCATCAGAGTTTGCTGGGTCTCGGCCAGGCCGATCTCCCAGGGAGTGCCCGCGTGCTTCAGGGAGTTGAGGGGACTGGCACCGGTTCCGCCGTCATGGCCGGACACGAGCACCACGTCAGCGAGTGCCTTCGTGACGCCTGCCGCCACGGCGCCGATCCCGGACTGACTAACCAGCTTGACATGGACACGCGCATCCGGGTTTGCGCGTTTCACGTCATAGATCAGCTGCTTCAGGTCTTCGATGGAGTAAATGTCGTGGTGCGGGGGCGGCGAGATGAGTCCGACGCCGGCCGTGCCGTTTCGCGTGCGGGCAATCCACGGGTAGACCTTGCCGGATGGCAGTTGGCCGCCCTCGCCGGGCTTTGCACCCTGCGCCATCTTCAGCTGGATGTCCGTCGCGTTCGTCAGGTACAGGCTCGTAACCCCGAAACGGCCGGATGCGACCTGCTTTATCGCACTGCGCCTTGTCGGGTCGAGCAGGCGATCGACATCCTCTCCGCCCTCGCCGGTGTTCGACTTGCCCCCGATCGAGTTCATCGCGATCGCGAGGGTCTCGTGCGCTTCCTTGGAGATCGAACCGTAGCTCATCGCACCGGTCGAGAACCGCTTGATGATCGCCGAGATCGGTTCGACCTCGTCGATCGGGACCGGCTGGCGGACCCCACTGCGCAACTTGAACAACCCGCGCAGCGTCATCAGGTTCTCGGCCTGCTCATCGACCAGGCGCGTGTAATCGCGGAAGATGTCGTATCGGCGCGAACGGGTCGCGTGCTGGAGCTTGAACACCGTCTCCGGGTTGAACAGGTGCGGCGGGCCCTCGCGGCGCCACTGGTACTCGCCGCCCGTAGCGAGGTTCTCGTGCGCCGAGACCGCGCCGTCCTGCGGATACGCCGCCGCATGCCGCGCCGCGTTCTCGGCCGCGATCACTCCGATCCCGACACCGCCGAGAAGGGACGCGGTACCCGTGAAGTACTGATCGACGAATTCCTGGCTGAGGCCAACCGCCTCGAAAGCCTGCGCGCCCGCGTAGGAGCCAACAACCGAGATGCCCATTTTCGACATGATCTTC
>DASYEE010000059.1:0-4089 GCA_036499165.1 Galbitalea sp.
GTGCCGAGCGTGACGATGAAGGGCGGCAGCTTCAGCCGAGTAACCAGCAGACCATTCACGGCACCGGCGGCCAGCCCGACGAGCAAGCCCAACAGCAAGGACAGCACAGCCGGAACATGGTTCTGGCTCGCCGTCTGCGCGACGACCATCGACGCCAGCACCATGATGGCGCCGACCGACAGGTCGATGCCTGCGGTCAGAATGATCAAGGTCTGCCCGATCGCCAGCGTGCCGACCACGGCAACCTGCTGGGTGATGAGCGAGAGGTTGTTGACGTAGAAGAAGCGCGGGCTGATGATGCCGAAGACGACAACCGCCACAAAGAGCACGATGCCAGGGCTCAGGGCCGGGTAGCGATGCAAGAGGTTGCGAACCCTGCCGAGCGGGGTCGTGCGGTCAAGGAACTCGGTGGCGAGATCCGGTGCGGATGCTGACGCGACGCGGACTTCGGCGGCGGGCTTTGCGCGGTCTGCGCTCACGTTATCTCCTGCAACTTTGTCATTCGGATGACGGTGGTCGGGCGCCCGAATCCTCGGACGCCCGACCGGTGGTTCTGGAGCTCTCTTTCGGTACTACTTGCCCCAGCAGATCTTGGCGCCGTCGGCGCTTGAAATGCTGGTCAGTCCGGACACCGACTTGTCGGTCACGAGCTGCGAGCCCGTGTTGTAGAAGTCGAGGCCGTCAGAAACACTCGGCTTCTTTCCGGTCTTGGCGAGCTTCACGATCGCGTCGATGCCGAGCGATGCCATCTTTGACGGGTACTGCTGGCTGGTTGCGCCGATGATGCCCTGCGAGACCTGGTCGACACCGGTGCATCCGCCGTCGATCGCGACCAAGAGCGTCGACTTATCGGTGCCGGCCGCTTTCAGCGCTTGGTAGGCACCATACGCCGCGGGCTCGTTGATCGCGTACACCAGGTTGATGTTCGGGTTCTTCGACAGCAGCGTCTCCATGGCCGTGCGGCCATCTGCCTCGTCACCGTTCGACGGCTGGTTGCCGACGATCGTGTAGTCACCGCCCTTGCCGCCCGTGTAGGTCCCCGTCGGGTCTTCGTCGCCGTTCTTGGTCTTGTCCTTGGTGGGGATACCCATGCCGGTCAGGAATCCCTGATCGCGGTCGTAGTCGACGGATGCCACCTGGTTACTGAAGAGGTCGACCAGCCCGATCACTGCCGCCTTCCCATCCAGCTGCGCTGCGGCCCACTTGCCGATCGCCTCACCGGCGGCGAAGTTGTCGGTCGCGAAGGTGATGTCGACCGTGTTGGCCGGGTCGGGTGCCGTGTCGAGGGCGATCACGTAGAGGCCGGCTTTGCGCGCTTTGGCGATGGCGCTGTTGACGGTGGAATCGGTCGGGGTGATCAGGATGCCCTTGTCTCCGCGCGAGATCGAGTCCTCGATGGCCTGGATCTGCGTCGCTGCGTCGCCGTCCTTCTTCCCCGCAGCGAGAGTGAGCTTGACGCCTGCCTTAGCGGCGTCGGCCTTTGCCGCATCCTCCATGGCGACGAAGTAGGGGTTCGTGGTGGTCTTCACGATCAGCGCAACGCCAATCGGGCCGTCCGAGGAACCGGATGTGGGTTCTGAGCATCCGGCCAAACCAATCATGGCGAGCGAGGCAATGGCTCCCACAGCGACAACGCCGCGGAGCCGGGTACGAGACATACTGCGATTCAACATCGAATCTCCCTCTTGGGTGGGTGGGGAAGCACCGGACTGACACCGGTGTCATTGGTTAGGTATAGCCGAGTTGTATCGCTATAGTCAAGTGCCGCGGAAGAACGGAACGCACCCATTGACACCGATGTCTGAATCTCAGGAGAACGAGGCACGCCGTCCTCACGCGACGATGCGCGACGTTGCGGCGCTCGCAGGCGTCGGTCTCAAGACGGTCTCTCGCGTCTTCAACGAAGAGCCGAACGTGTCAGCTGCAACGGTCGAGAGAGTTCGGGACGCCGCACAGCGTCTCGACTATCGTCTCAATCTCTACGCCGGCGATCTCAAACGCACCGACCGCCGTGCGCGAACGATCGGCTTGATCGTCGGCAGCGTGGCCAACCCATTTTCCGCCGCGGTCAACCGAGGGGTCGAGGATGTCGCGGCGGGACGGTCGACAGCGGTGTTCGCCTCGAGCCTCGATGAAGACCCGAACCAGGAGACCCGCATCATCTCCGAAATGCTGGGACGTCGGGTCGATGCTTTGATCCTCACGACCGTCAAGCGCAACCAGAGTCACCTGGTCAAAGAGCAGGAACGCGGAACAGTCCTCGTGTTCGTCGACCGGGCGCCAAGCGGAATCGCCGCCGACACCGTAGTGACCGACAACTTCAATGCCTCAGGAACGGCGGCGCGGCACCTGCTCGCTCATGGGCATCGGCGCATCGCCTACCTGGGAGATGACGCCCAACTCTGGACGGCGCAGGAACGCAAGAGCGGGTTTCATACTGCGCTCGCGGATGCCGGCATCGACGCCGCAGGGGTGCCCACCATCCAGGACCTGCATGACGAACGTGCCGCCGCCGACGCAGTCGGGGCCCTGCTTGACTCCGCCGAAAGACCAACGGCGCTGTTCACGGCGCAGAACTTGGTGACGATCGGCGCCATCCGGGCTCTTCGACAGCGATCCCTCCAACATGAGATCGCCCTGATCGGATTCGATGACGTTTCGCTCGCCGACATGCTTGAACCTGGAATCACGGTGCTCGCTCAGGATCCATACCGAATCGGGCAGCTAGCTGCCGAGCGCGCATTCGCCAGACTCGATGGGGACCGCAGCGAACCGCAGTTGCTCGTGGTACCCAGCGGCCTCATCCCGCGCGGTTCCGGTGAAATTCGGCCGAAGACAGCCTCGTGACCGGCCCGATCGTTGTGATCGGCGACGTATTGATCGACGAACTCGTGGATGGTGGCGGCTCGACCTCCGTGCCGGGCGGCTCTGCGCTGAACGTGGCTGTCGGCCTGGCCGTGCTCGGGGTGCCCGCGGTGCTGGTCGGCATGATCGGCGACGATGACGACGGTCGCAGTATCCGCACTTACCTCGAGACATGGGCTGTGCCCTTCGTCGCGACCATCGGACCGTTCGGCACGGGTCGCGCCACGTCGGGCCGGAAGGCGGGTGAGCCCAGCTACCGCTTCAATCGCGCGAGTGTCGAGAGGCGGATCAACCTCGACAGGGCACAGATGGAGCAGTTCGGCGATGCCCGGGTGATAGCGATCAGCGGATTCCCGTTCGATCGTCACGACCAGGTCGACCAATTGCTCGAACTGGTCGGACTCTCGCCAGGGATTCTGGCGATCGACCCCAACCCACGAGCAGAGTTGATCACCGATCTGGGTGCCTATCGTGCGAACCTGGAACGCCTCGCGGCTTCGGCTGCTCTGATCAAGTTGAGCGATGAGGATGCTGAGCTGCTTTATGGGCAGCCCCTTGCCGACGTCATCCAACGCTTCCTTCCGCTCGTCTCGGTCGCTGTGCTTGCCACTGAAGGGCGGAACGGCGCTTCACTCCACGCGCGCGACTCGATCGATGCACGCCAAATCATGCGCGACCCACGCCCGATCGTCGACACCATGGGCGCCGGGGACGCCACCTTCGCGGTGACACTAGCGGCCCTTGCCGACACCGACGGAACCACTCGGCCCGACTGGCCGACGGTGCTCGAGGTCGCGATGTCGACGGCTGCAGAGACCATCCGCCATCCGGGTGCCCTATTGCGTCGTCACCCCAATGAGAATGCCGGGCGTTAGCGCTCAGCTGAAATCGGCGTCAGGCCCGGAGTCGTAGCTGAAGTCGAGCCGCGGGCGACGCCCGCGGTTCAACACCCCGCCGCTCTCTTCGAGGTAGCACGCCCCGCACAAGGGCTCGTAGCTGACCTCCCGAGAGGCGCCGCTTGCACCGAGCGTTGTCGAAGTGTCGATCGCCACCTGATCACCGTCGAACACGAAGACGCCGTCCACCTTGCGCGCGTTGAACATCGCCTTGCGGCCGCAGCGGCAGATCGTCTTGAGCTCTTCGAGCGAATGCGCGATCTCGAGCAACCGCCGGCTGCCCGGAAAGGCCACCGTCTGAAAGTCGGTACGGATGCCGTACGCCAGC
>DASYEE010000060.1:0-2622 GCA_036499165.1 Galbitalea sp.
GGGGCATATCGACGGCACCAGCCGCATCCTCTCGCTGGAGGATGGCAGCGCCTGGCGAATCGTCCGCCTGAGCCTCGACCCGGAGCACGCTCCGCTCGTGACACGGAAGGGTTCGATCGCCATCGACGGAATCTCGCTCACGGTCAGCGCGATCGGCGCGGACTGGTTCGAGGTGTCGCTGATCCCCGAGACGCTCGAGGCGACGACGCTCGGTGCGAAGGTCGTCGGCGACGCCGTGAACATCGAAACGGATGTCCTCGCTCGCCAGGTGCAGCGCCTCATCCAGTTCGGCTTCGAGGAGCCGACGGCCGGCAGCTACGTCAGTGAACCCCAGCAGCAACAGCGCATCGGCTTCAGCCTGTCCTCGCTCACCGAGCGAGCACCAGCTTCACCCACAGCAACAGAAGGGAGCGAGTCATGAGTCTCGCCGAAGTCCCCACCGCCCTCACCGCACTCAGCGAGGGTCGCCCCGTGATCGTGGCCGACAACGAGAGTCGCGAGAACGAGGGCGACGTCATCCTGGCCGCACAATTCGCCACGCAGGAGTGGCTCGCGTTCATGATCAGGCACACGTCGGGCTTCATCTGCGCGCCGATGACCAATGAGATCGCCGACCGCCTCGAACTGCCGCTCATGGTGCTCGACAACCAGGACCCCCTCGGAACGGCGTACACCGTCACCGTCGACGCCTCGGATCGCCTGAGCACCGGCATCAGCGCCGCCGACCGCGCGCACACCCTGCGTGTGCTGTCGAGCATGGAGTCGACGCCGTCGAGCCTCAACCGGCCGGGTCACATTCTCCCGCTTCGCGCGGTCGAGGGCGGCGTGCGCGAGCGTGGCGGTCACACGGAGGCAGCGATCGACCTGCTCAAGCTGGCTGGCCTCATCCCGGTAGCCGCGATCGGCGAGATCGTCGCGGATGACGGCGAGATGATGCGCCTGCCCGGGCTGATCGAGATGGGCGAGCGGGAGAACATTCCTGTCGTCACGATCTCCGCGCTGATCGACTACCTGCAGGAGTGGCACTGCGATACCGATGTGCCGCTCGCCGTCGACATTCCGGAGACATCCCGCGTGATCTTCGAGGTCGAGACGACGGTGCCGACTGAGCACGGAGCATTCCGGTTCCGCGCGTACCGCGACCGCCAAACCGGCGCAGACCACCTGGCGATCATCTCGGGCAACCCCTCGAACGGAACCCTCCTTCGTGTGCACTCAGAGTGCCTCACCGGCGAGGTCTTCGCATCGGAGAAGTGCGAGTGCGGCCCCCAGCTCGACGCTGCTCTCGACGCGATCCAGCAGGATGGCGGGGTCGTCATCTACATGCGCGGTCACGAGGGTCGCGGCATCGGCCTCATCAACAAACTGAAGGCGTACCGCCTGCAGGAGGATGGCCTCGACACCCTCGACGCGAACATCGCGCTCGGCTTCCCTGCCGACGGCCGCGACTACGGTGCTGCCGTCGCGATCCTCGAAGACCTCGGCATCAGCGAGGTTCGCGCAATCACGAACAACCCGGAGAAGCTGCGCCAGCTGAAGGAGCGCGGCATCAAGGTCATCGAGCGCGTGCCGCTCGTGGTCGGCGTCGGGGAGTTCAACGAGAAGTACCTCGAGGCGAAGCGTGACCGCATGGGTCACGTGCTGCCAGACAACGAGACACTCGTCGGCCAGGTCGGCGCAAACCAGAAGGGAACGGCGGAATGAGCGGCTCGGGCGCACCCAGCATCACCCACACGGATGGCACGGGGCTCAAGGTCACGATCGTCGCGGGCCAGTGGCACGAGGAGATCTCGAACGGCCTGCTGGCTGGCGCCCACCGTGCGCTTGCCGCGTCGAACGTCGAGGTGACCGAGCTGCGGGTCCCCGGCAGCTTCGAGCTGCCCGTCGTCGCGCTGGCCGCGCTCGAAGGGGGTGCGGATGCGGTGGTCGCGCTCGGCGTGATCATCCGTGGCGGCACCCCGCACTTCGAGTACGTGTCGGATGCCGCTACCAGCGGTCTCACGCAGGTCTCCGTCGCGACGGGTAAGCCCATCGGATTCGGCCTGCTCACTCTCGACGACGAGCAGCAGGGTCTCGACCGCGCTGGCCTCCCGGACTCGAAGGAAGACAAGGGCGAGGAGGCTGCCGAGGCGGCAGTCGCGACCGCCGTCCTGCTGCGGTCGATGAGGGCCGCGAAAGGCTAATCCGCGCGGCTAACATGTTCTCGTGACCTCGCACCTAATCGTCCTCGGCTCAGCCAACCGCGACTACACCGTGATCGTCGAACGGCATCCGTTGCCGGGTGAAACGGTGCTGGGCGGAACGATGAGCTCCGGCACGGGCGGCAAGGGAGCGAACCAGGCAGCTGCTGCGGCGCTCGCGGGAGTGACGCCGCTGTTCGTGGGTGCCGTCGGCGCGGACGCGACGGGGGACGACATCCTTGCGGATCTCGGCGCGGCAGGCGTCGACGTCTCGTTCGTCGTCAAATCGCGGACGGCGCCCACCGGCGCCGCGCTGATCACGGTAACGCCAGACGGTGAGAACTCGATCGTCGTCGCTCCCGGAGCAAACTCGACCATCGACCCCGAGTGGGCGGCGCGTCTCGTCGGCGAGCTCATGAGCCGCGCATCCGTCGTGCTCGCC
>DASYEE010000061.1:0-1732 GCA_036499165.1 Galbitalea sp.
GGGATTCGAACCCCCGTAGCATTACACGTCTGATTTACAGTCAGATCCCTTTGGCCGCTCGGGTAACCCGCCGTGGCACGCCCGACCGATGTGGTCACCGACCGGAGGCGCTCGCACAATCGTACAAGGTGTTGCGGATGCTGCGAACCGGATCGATTCGACGACGTTGCGCAACTCAGCAGCGATTCCGATCGACACGCCGAGACGGAAGCAGACGCGCGCTGCGCCCGAGCAAAATCCCTGTCAACCTGCGCCGACATCTCCACCACTAGAGCCGGCCGACCGCGTCATCTGTCCCCAGATCGGCGCCTTGACCGAGCGCTGCGGAGCCAGGATGGGAACGTGAGCGGGTGCACGCACCCGATCCTGTTGCTGTCGTCGCCTCGCTCGGAGGCATCGCTCGGGTGCGCGACGTTCGGATGCTCGGGGTCAGCAAGGACGCGATCCAGCGTGCGGTCACCGAACGCCGAACACTGAGACGGCCCCGCTATGGGATCGTGGCCCTCCCTGGCCTTCCGGATCCGTTATTTCGCGCAGCGGCGGCGGGTGGGGCACTTGCCGCGATGAGTGCCGCCGACTACCACGGGCTCTGGACGCCTCGTGGTCACCGACTGCACATCAGTACTCGCTCAGACACGCCGCGTCGCCCCAACGATCACGCGGTACTGGTTCGCGATGGCGAGCGTCTCGATCCCGGAGAGCGCTTCGCCGTCTCGCTCGAGACCTGCGTGAGGCAGTGCATCCAGTTGTTGCCGTTCGACGAGGCCGTCGCGGTTCTCGATTCCGCCCTTCACCTGGAAATGACAAACCTCGACAAGACGGTCGACCTCCAACGACTGAAACGCGAACTCCCCCACCGCTTTCATGCGGTGATCGAGGCCACCGACGCTCGGGCGGAAGCTGGTGCAGAGACTCTCGCACGGGTCCGGCTCAGCCAGGTCGGGATTGCAGCCCGACCGCAGGTGTGGGTCACGAGCGAGATCCGGGTCGACCTGCTCATCCACGATCGCCTTGTCGTCGAGATCGGCAGCAAGGAGTTTCATGCTGATCCCACGCAATACGAGAAAGATCACAACCGAGCAGCCACGCTCCTTGCGCTCGGCTGTGACGTACTCGAGTTCACGACGAACCAAGTCATGGATGACTGGCCATTCGTGCTCGGGATCATCGCTGACCACGCCGCCCGCGCAACTCGGCGGTAGTCTTGCCGCCCGACGGGCGTGTCGCGTGCATGTGACGGAGTGTCGTGCACCGCCACTGCCAAGTTGCGCGCCAGGCGGCCCGGGTCAGGGCGCGGGGGTCGGCGCGACATCCCGGTTGTATGCAACCGCCACCCGCGCCACCTTCGCGAGGTACGAGTCGGCCGAGTTGTACGCGGCGATCGCCCCGCGCCATCCCTTCTCGGTATCGAGCGCCGTCGACGCGCGGCACAGGTAGTTCGTGGTGGCCATCACGGCGTCGTCGATGTTCTGCGGATCCTCGACCCCGTCACCGTTGCCATCGATGTGCCAGTTGCGCCAGGTCTGCGGGATGAGCTGCATCGGCCCGACCGCACGATCGGCGGCCGCATCCCCGTCGATCGTGCCGCCGTCGCTGTCCGGGATGAGCGCCGTGCCGTTCCCGTCGAGGGCCGGCCCGTAGACGGGCGGGGTCACGGTGCCGTCGGGTCCGATCGACGAGCCGCCGTGTCGCCCGTGATCGCTCTCCACCTTGCCGATGCCGGCGAGGGTGT
>DASYEE010000062.1:0-2565 GCA_036499165.1 Galbitalea sp.
CGGGCCGAATTGCGTGAAGCGGCAGCCGATGGCTCGACCTATCCGATCGAGCCGGGCGCTTGGCCCGCGCGTTGTGACCGCCCACTCGGCGCGCCCGCACGCGGGCAGAGTCAGAACACCGAAGGATCGCGAACGGCGCCTACAGCCCTCGACGGTCGCTTCGGTGCTTCGCGACGAACGCGGCGGCCTGCGCCCGGCGTTCGAGGTTCAGCTTCGACAGAATCGAGCTCACGTAGTTCTTGACGGTCTTGTCGGACAGGAAGATCTCGGCGGCGATCTCCTTGTTGGTCTTGCCCTCGGCGACCAGCAACAGGATCTTCCGTTCCTGCGACGTCAGGGCCGACAGCTCGTCGTTGTCATCGCCGGCGGCGACTCGCCGAACTCGCTCGAGAACCCGCTCGGTGACCGCAGGATCCAGGAGCGACTCGCCTCGACCGACGGCCTCGAGCGCGGCAACGAGATCGCGCGCCCGGATCTGCTTGAGGAGGTAGCCCGATGCCCCTGCCACGATCGCGGAGAGAACCGCCTCGTCGTCCGGAAACGAGGTGAGCATGATCACCTTCGTCCCGGGCAGCTCGTCACGGATCGCCCGGCACGCCTCGACTCCTGATCCGTCGGGCAAGCGAACGTCCATGACCACGATATCCGGCTGGTGGACGTGCGCCTGCTCGATCGACTCGGCGACCGAACCCGCCTGAGCGACCACCTCGAAGCCCGGACGGCGACCTAACAACGCGACGAGGCCCTGGCGGACCACCTCGTGATCGTCGACGACCAGGAGCCGCAGCGTTCGCGGGGGTTCAGTGGCGGAGTTCGTCAACTTGGGCACCTTCCGGGCTCGGCAAGACGACGATGATACGAGTGCCTTTGCCCCGGGCGCTCTCGATCCGCATCGTGGCGCCGATGGCATCCATCCGGGCGCGCATGTTGGCAAGTCCCTGGTGGCCGGCGGCGACTCGGGCGGCAGCATCGAATCCAACGCCATCGTCAGCGACGACCAGCGTCGACCCCGCAGCTTCGCGGTGGAACGCCAGCTGAACATGTCTCGCGCGCGCGTGCCGCGC
Organism: Galbitalea sp.; assembly: GCA_036499165.1. Classification (GTDB taxonomy): domain Bacteria; phylum Actinomycetota; class Actinomycetes; order Actinomycetales; family Microbacteriaceae; genus Galbitalea. The sequence continues at coordinate 1,065 of DASYEE010000062.1, forward strand.
TGCGTTGCTGAGGGACTCGCGAACCAGCTGGAGCAGCTCCGCCCCATGCTCAGGGTTGAGGCCCAGGCCTGCATCTGGGTCGACCTCGAGGCCGACCTCGATCAGCGTGTTGTAGTGGAACTGCTCGCTCAGGGCCACGAGTCCCGCGGCCACGTCGGCTCCGTCGAAGGTCTCGGGTCGCAGGCCGTAGATGAAATTCCTGAGCTCACGAATGGACGCGTGGACGGAGTCAATCGCGGAATCGACCCGCGCCTCGGCCTCTGCGGGTGACGAAGCCATCATTTCGGTGACGTCCTCGAGGGACAGCGACACGGCGTACAGCGACTGGATGATTCCATCGTGCAGGTCCCGACCGATGCGATCACGTTCCTGGACGATCGCCATGTCGGCCGCCTGCTGGTGGAGCCGGGCATTGTCGATGGCGATCGCAGCGTGCAGCGCGAACAGCTCGACCAGTCGCTGGTCATCCCGCGTGAATTCCGAGGCACCGGCCTTATCCGTCAGGTAGAAGTTGCCCACCGACCGGCCGTGCGATGTCACGGGCACCCCGAGGAATGAGGTCATCGGCGGGTGATTCGGCGGAAAACCGGAGCTGTCGCGATGAGCGGCGATATTCCTGATCCGGTAGCTCCGTGCCTTCCGGATGATGAGCCCGAGCAAGCCCCTGCCACGCGGGAGGGGCCCGATCGAGGCCCGTTGATGGGCGCTCATGCCGCTCGTGATGAAGCGCTGGATCTGGCCATCAGCACCGACGATTCCCAGCGCCGCGTAGCGCGCCCCGACCAGCGATCGGACACGCTCGACAATCAGCTGGAGGGCATCCTCGAGGTCCAGGACACCCGCGATGGCCCGCGCCGCTTCATCAACCGCGTTGAGCGCCGCCGCGTCCAGCGACTCCCCCGAAGCGGAACGGGGAACGCGCCGAGTGGCCATGCGGGCGAGACTAGCAGCGGCGTTGCCGGATCCGTGACTTCTGGCCCTGTCTTGTGTGCCGACCGGCAGATGCCAGAGACCGGGCGAGGCGCGACCTTGCACGGGTGGACATTCGTCACCCAGTCGACGATTCGCCCGAGGCCGCAGTCGGTCGCCACAGGCGCGTGCTCGTTGCCACTGACATGACTGCCGCCTCGGCGGGCGCGGTGCGTGCCGGCATCGACATGGCACGGCGAAGCGGCGCGAGCCTCGTTGTCCTGAGCGTCATCGATGCGTCCCACCTGCGGCTGCCCGGTGGCCTGTTCCAGAGGCGGGTCGACCAGGTCCGTGCCGAACGCGAATCGGCGCTCGTCGGTGTCGTGGCAGACGCTCGCGGGCTGGGCGTGGCGGCGCAGTTCCTGATCTGGGAAGGCGATCCGGGACCGTCACTCGTCGACGCAGCTGAGGCTGAGAACGCGGACATCATCGTGGTTGGCAGTCGCGGACGCGGCTCGATCGGACGGCTCCTCCTCGGGAGTGTCTCGTCGTACGTCGTTGCGAACGCCCGAAAGCCGGTCGTCGTGATCCG
>DASYEE010000063.1:0-4316 GCA_036499165.1 Galbitalea sp.
GCCGGTTGGTTCGCTCCTCATGGACAGCTTTAGCCGCCCGTCCATCGACTCGAGCGTGGCCTCTCCGGTGAGTGTCTGACTTGCCGACTCAAGTCCAACCCGAAAGGCTTGCAACTCGTCGACACGGAGTTGGGCTGGTAGTGACCCGCGAAATCGACCCAGGTTGATGTCAATCGGTGAATCGAGCCAGTTGCGCTCCTTCCAAGTCCATACCGTCGGGAAACTGTCGTTTGAGGACCTGGATCACAACACTCTCGAGTGGGGTGGAACGCGAACTTCGAATTCAGCCACAAGTCAACATTGGCAGACTATGGACCTAGGCAATCGAACCAGCGGTTACGTCCCTTAAATGCTTGTCGCAATGAGCCGAGCGGTTGCGTAAAGCGCTACCGCTTGTGCGTCCGCTTGCTGCACTGGCGACATTTTGGCAACATTACGAGGTAAATCACTTTGATCTAATGGGATCAGGATGACTGAACAACGCGCAGAAACTCGCGGAATTCGCGACAACTCCGCGCTGCAATGGGCCTCCCGCTCGCCCTCTCGCGGCGGTGACACCGGTTCGAATCCGGTTGGGTTCACAATAACCAAACCCCCGCTTTGCCGAGGGTTTTGCGTTTTCCCCGGAATGCAGCGGAAGGCCCACCGGATTCCAGGAATCCGAAATCTCGCGCGGCATGCCCCGAGCGCGGACCATCACCGTTGCCCGGAGGAGGAATCTCGGCAACCAGGGCTGGAAGGGTTCACTTGCGAGTCGGCAGGGCGGGCAGATCACTGCGGATCATCGGTTTTCCGATCTCTGGTTGCCGATACTCGTCGCACTGCCGATGAGTGGAAATCGTCGGTCAAATATGAGATGCCGGGAGGCGACGAACGGAGTCGCGCGACACCGGAATGCAGTCGACAAAAGTCTCTCCGACGGGGAGCCGGTAGTTCGAGTCCACGAGAGATCGGACGGCGCGGTACCCCATCTCCCAGAAGGGCAAGCCTACGGTTGAAAGAGACGGCGTGAGTTCTGAGGCGAGATACTCCTGATCGTCGAAACCGACCACGCTGACGTCTCCAGGCACAGTCAAGCCAAGTTCGTGCAGTGCAAGCAAGCAGCCGAGCGCCATGCGATCGTTCCCCGCCACGATCGCAGTGGGCCGGCGGCCTTCATGCCAGAGCTGCAAAGTGAGTAAACGGCCAGCCGACGTTGAGTAGTCGCCGTACCGAACATCCAGGTCGTCCGCGTCGACCTCCACCTCCGCCGCTGCGTCGACGAGTCCTTCCCAACGGCGAGTCGTGCTCCATTCGCCGAATGTGCCCGCGACAAATGCCACATCGCGATGACCGGCCGAGAAGACCATCCGAGCAGCGTCGCGACCACCAGAGCGATCATCAGGAAGGATGACCGTGGCCCGATTCGCGCCTTCCGCGGGCCAGCAGTAACTGAACACCGTTCTCGTGCCATCAAGGTGCCTACTCACCTCAACTGGGGGGCCTCCCGCGCGGGGGGAGGCGTAGAGCACTCCGCCGATGCCTTGATCGACTAGGTTCGCAATCTCCTCGTCGGAGGATCCGCTCTCCGGAACGTCGACGAGCATGCAGACGAATCCGGCGTCGTGAGCGGCGCGTTGGGCTCCGAGAACGGTTTGGCCGGCGAACGGGCTGGAGGCGATTCCGCGGGTGACAATCCCGATGGTGGCGGGCCGTTGGGACCGAAGTTGTTGTGCCGCCCTGTTCGGACGGTAACCCAGCCGGTCTGCTGCCTCGAGTATGCGGCGCCGGGTTGCGGCCGCTACCGGGATGTCCGCTCGATCGTTCATGACGAAGGAGACGGTGGTCTGCGATACGCCGGCCAGTTCTGCGACGTCCGTCATCGTCGGTCGGCGCTGACGGATTGGATCCTCGGTCACAGCGGCACATCCATTCTCTATGGGGCCACCTTACCAATCATCAATAGGTATTGACGTCAACGATCCCCTCGGATACCTTGGCCCTTATCAAATCGTATTGATAACTCAGAGAGGAGCAGCTAGAGATGATCGTTCCCGCGCCAGACCACCTCTTCCCGGCCCTCCATGTTCGCCCACCGACCGGGTTCGTCAACGACCCGAACGGCCCGCACGTTCGCGACGGCTTGACTCACCTCTACTATCAGCACCGACCCGCCACAAACGGTGCCTCCTATGCCGTATGGGGGCATGCGACCTCCGCCGACCTCGTGAACTGGAACCACCATCGTCTAGCGATCTCGCCCGATCCCGACGGGCCGGATCGGAACGGTGCCTGGTCGGGGAATGTGGTCGCCGAAGGCGATCGGCTCTTCGCGATCTACTCCGGGTACCTCAGGCAGCAAGAACTTCAGTCGGTGGTAATCGCAGAGTCCGTCGACGGCGGATGGACGTTCGGCGCACCGCGCAGGCTCGGCCCGATACCCGACGGGCCAGGGACTCGCCTGTTCCGAGATCCGTTCGTCTGGCGGGAAGCTGACCAGTGGTTCATGCTCGTCGGTGCGGCTAGTACGGACGATCACGCGTCTGCGTTGATCTACTCCTCGCCGGATTTGCTCACGTGGTCGAGCCAGGGTGTGTTCGCGCAACGGTCTCGACACACCGTGACCGGGGTCGACGGACAGCACATCGACACGGGGTCAATGTGGGAGTGCCCGCAGTTGATCTCGTTTGGCGACCGAGAGGCCCTCCTGGTCTCAGCGTGGTCACCCGCCGATGGCACCCTCCACACCATCGCGATGAGTGGTAGGCGGCGAGAAATGCGACTGGAAGGGGAGGTCTTGTCGCGAGTTGATCTGGGTTCAGCGTTCTATGCGGCGTCAGTGATGCGCACGCCAGAGGGGGCGATTGTGTGGGGCTGGGCTCGCGAAGAGCGAGACGAAGCGTGGTGCGTTGAGGCGGACTGGTCCGGCGCCCTCACCTTCCCCCGCAGCGCCGCGTTGCGGCCCGACGGCACCCTCTCCCTCCGCCCGGTCGAGGCGATGAAGGCACTCCGCGCACACCGGATTGCGCCCGACAACTCCGACCCAGGCTTGTTTACGATTCCCGGCGCCGCTTTCGAGCTTGAGGTCACCCCGCGGGGTCTCCAGGTCGACATCGAGATGCGGTTCTCTGATGAGGAGTCACTCGCCCTCACCCTCGATCCTGTGAACGGAAGGGTGACCATGGACGCCGCATCGGCCAGCACCGACCCCCGCGCGAAAGGTTCGAGAGTGATATTCGACGATCCCCTCGACGCGGGTGACTCCGTGAGGATTTTCGTCGACGGATCCATCGTCGAACTCTTCACAGGATCCGGACGAAGCGCGACGATGCGTGCCTATCCCACGAGCCCCCCGCCATGGCACGTGCGTGTCGAGGGTGCGAACGCGACAGCGAGCGCGTGGATGCTCGCGGCCAAGCACCCCGGGCCAGAGTGGCCCGACAATCACGTTCATCGCGAACGCGTCCCGCCCACCGCTGACCCTGACATCACCGTTGACCTTTACCGTGCCTGACTTGCGCCCCGCCTCACATCACCGATCCGTACGACGTCGTACGACCAAACAAAGGAGATCACCATGCACCGACCGCCCAGCCCATCCCGCCCTCGCCGCAAGGCGTTTCTGCCTATCGCCATGGCCCTCGTCGTCGCAGGCGGCCTGGCCGCCTGTAGTGGGGGTGGGGGCGCATCGTCCGGAAAGATCAAGTTGGTCGCCTGGGAGTTTCTGAACGGCCCGGACACGCCGTCGGCCACCAAGATCATCGACGCCTTCAACAAGAGCCAGTCGAAGGTCGAGGTCGTCGACACACAGCTCAGCTTTGACGCCCTGCAACAGAAACTGCTCACCGGCATCGCCTCGGGGAACGGTCCGGACATCGTGACACTGGGAGAGGATGCCCTCAGCAAGTTCGTGAGCAAGGGGGCGCTCGAACCCGTGGACGACTTCTACTCCAACGCGTCCGCCTATCCGAACGGTCAGGTTTTAGTCAAAGCCGCAACCGACGGCGCCAAGATCGACGGCAAGTCGTATGGTGTGCCGCTGAACTTCTACGACGCGCTGATGTGCTACAACAAGGACATCTTCGCCAAGGCCGGTGTCGAGCCGCCCAAGACCTGGGACGACTTCGCCGACATCGCGCAGAAGCTGACGATCCTTAAGAATGGCAAGCCCGTGCAGTATGCCATCGCGCTCGGCGACCAAGCCGACGGTAATCGCTTCTACCCACCGCTGCTGTGGAACGGCGGCGGTGGTGTGGTGAGCGACGATGGAAAGACGGCCCTCCTCGACGACCCGAAGACGATCTCCGCCCTGGAGTTCTGGGTGGACTTGGTCCGCA
>DASYEE010000064.1:0-24192 GCA_036499165.1 Galbitalea sp.
ACACTCGCTTGCGCCTGAACCATTTCTCTTCTCCTTACGCCACCGCGTTAGCGGCGACGACCCTTCTTGTCGTCCTTCTCGTGTCCACGGAAGGTGCGGGTGGGCGAAAACTCTCCGAGCTTGTGCCCAACCATGCTCTCGGTGATGAACACCGGGATGTGCTTGCGACCGTCGTGCACCGCGATGGTGTGCCCGAGCATTGACGGGACGATCATCGAACGGCGCGACCAGGTCTTGATCACGTTCTTGCTGTTGGCCTCATTGGCGACGACGACCTTGCGAAGCAGGTGCTCGTCGACGAAGGGGCCCTTCTTCAGACTGCGTGGCATCTTCTCGAACTCCTACTTACGCTTCTTGCCGGCGTTGCGCCGACGAACAATGAGCTGGTCGCTTTCCTTGTGTGCATGGCGCGTGCGGCCCTCTTTCTGGCCCCACGGGCTGACCGGGTGGCGTCCACCGGAGGTCTTGCCCTCACCACCACCGTGCGGGTGGTCGACCGGGTTCATGGCGACACCACGAACTGTCGGGCGAACGCCCTTCCAGCGCATGCGGCCCGCCTTGCCCCAGTTGATGTTCGACTGCTCGGCGTTGCCGACCTCGCCGATCGTCGCGCGGCAGCGGACATCCACGTTGCGGATTTCGCCGGACGGCAGGCGGAGCTGCGCGTACGGGCCATCCTTAGCAACGAGACGAACCGATGCACCGGCAGAGCGTGCCATCTTGGCACCGCCGCCCGGCTTCAGCTCGATCGCGTGGATAACGGTACCGACGGGGATGTTGCGAAGCGGGAGGTTGTTGCCCGGCTTGATGTCAGCCCCGGCACCCGACTCGATGATGTCGCCCTGGTTCAGCTTGTTTGGCGCGATGATGTAACGCTTCGTGCCGTCGACGAAATGCAGGAGCGCGATGCGGGCCGTGCGGTTCGGGTCGTACTCGATCTCAGCGACGCGGGCGTTGATGCCGTCTTTGTCGTTGCGCTTGAAGTCGATGACGCGGTACTGGCGCTTGTGGCCACCACCGATGTGACGGGTCGTGATGCGCCCGGCGTTGTTACGGCCACCGGTCTTCGGCAGCGGACGAAGCAGCGACTTCTCCGGGGTCGAACGCGTGATCTCGGCGAAGTCTGCCACCGACGAACCGCGACGACCTGGAGTCGTGGGCTTGTACTTGCGAATAGCCATGTTTGTTTCCCTTAGCCCTTAGCCGACAGCTGTGAAGATGTCGATGGTGCCGGACTTGAGCGTGACGATTGCACGCTTCGTGTTCTTGCGCCGACCGATCCCGAACTTCGTGCGGGTGGCCTTGCCTGTGCGGTTCAGCGTGTTGACCGAGTCGACCTTCACGCCAAAGATCTTTTCGACGGCCAGCTTGATCTCGGTCTTGTTGGCACGCGGGTCGACGACGAACGTGTACTTGCCGTCGTCGATCAGGCTGTAGCTCTTCTCCGAGACGACGGGCGCGATGATGATGTCGCGCGGGTCTTTGTTGGTCTGGATGGTGGTCATGCGCTGACCTCTACCTTCTTGTTCTTGGAGGCGACGAAAGAGTCGAACGCCGGCTTCGTGAAGACGATGTCGTCGCTCACGAGAACGTCGTACGCATTCAGCTGGTCGAACGTCAGGACGTGGATCGTCTTGATGTTGCGAACGCTCTTCTCAGACAACTCGTCGTCACGGTCGAGGACCACGAGAACGTGCTTGCTGGTTGCGATCAGGTCGAGCAGCTCGATGACGGCCTTCGTCGACGGGGTCTCGCCAAGGGCGAGCGACTCGACGACGTGCAGGCGGTCGCCGCGAGCCCGGTCGGACAGTGCGCCGAGCAGTGCTGCGGCGATCATCTTCTTGGGAGTGCGCTGCGAGTAGTCACGGGGGTGTGGCCCGTGGACAATTCCACCGCCGGTCATCTGGGGCGCGCGGATCGAGCCCTGGCGAGCGCGACCGGTTCCCTTCTGCTTGAACGGCTTGCGGCCTGCACCGGACACTTCGCCGCGGCGAAGCGTGTTGTGCGTGCCCTGGCGTGCAGCTGCAAGCTGCGCCACGACAACCTGGTGAATAAGTGGGACGTTGGTCTGGACATCGAACAGCTCGGCAGGAAGCTCCACGCTTCCCGACTTCTTGCCCTTGACATCCAAGACGTCGATTGAGGTAGCCATTGCGACTAGACCCCCTTCACTGCGTTGCGGACGAAGACGATGCGACCACGAGCGCCGGGCACTGCACCCTTGACGAGCAGCAGGCCCTTCTCGAGATCGACCGAGTGGACCTTGAGGTTCAGCACGGTCACGCGGTCGCCACCCATGCGGCCAGCCATGCGCATGCCCTTGAAGACTCGCGAAGGAGTCGAGGATGCGCCGATGGAACCCGGCTTGCGGTGGTTACGGTGCGAACCGTGGCTGGAGGAGACGCCCTTGAAGTTGTGGCGCTTCATGACACCTGCGAAGCCCTTGCCCTTGCTGGTTCCGACGACGTCGACCAGCTGGCCTGCCTCGAAGCGATCGACGGTGAGCTCCTGGCCGAGTGAGTACTCGGAGGTGTCATCCGTGCGCAGCTCTGTCAGGTGACGACGAGGCGTGACGCCTGCCTTGTCGAAGTGACCGGTGAGCGGCTTCGTGACCTTGCGGGGGTCGATCTGCCCGTAGGCGATCTGGACCGCGGCGTAGCCGTCGACCTCAGGGGTACGCAGCTGCGTGACGACGTTGGGAGTGATCTCAACGACCGTGACGGGAACGAGCTTGTTGTTCTCGTCCCACACCTGGGTCATGCCGAGCTTCTTGCCCAGCAGGCCCTTGGTTGTCTTAGTTGTAGACATGGATTTCCTCGGCTTAGAGCTTGATCTCGATGTTGACATCCGCAGGCAGGTCGAGACGCATGAGCGAGTCGACGGCCTTAGGAGTGGGGTCAATGATGTCGATCAGGCGCTTGTGGGTGCGCTTCTCGAAGTGCTCACGGCTGTCCTTGTACTTGTGAGGGGAACGGATGACAACGATCACGTTCTTCTCGGTAGGCAGCGGCACCGGGCCGACGACTGTCGCGCCCGCACGGGTCACGGTGTCGACGATCTTGCGCGCCGAGCTGTCGATGACCTCATGGTCGTACGACTTAAGTCGAATGCGGATCTTTTGTCCCGCCATGTCTGACTCTCTCTCTGTCTGTAACGCTGCCCAGTGCACCGCGAGTTACGCAGCAACTGACGCACCACTATTTATCTGTCAAGCAGTTCTTGGGTTATGCACCCACCCGAGTGCCAGCACGCCGGGGCGTTCTGGGCACAAGGCTGTCCTCAGACGGCCTCGGGAGGTTTGAACTTTGTTCTTCCATCCGTGGCCCAGAATCGAAGTCTGTGCACAGCTGAACGGTGATCCGCACGCATAGCGGCGGAATGTTGAACTAGACGAGTTTGCCACATCCCGTGCATTGCTGCAACCCGGGCGTGTCGCGCTCTCGTCCGTTCGCCCCCAGTGACGAGGGCTAGGCCGTTCTCCGGGACGTGACGACCAGGGTGACGAGGCCAGCGAGGTAGAAAACCATCGCGGCGTACAGCGCCATGGAGCCGTCGGAGAAGCGGATGACCAGGGCACCGATCGCGGCGCCGACACCCATGGCGAGAACGGCGAGGAGCCGCGGCATCCAGTTCTTCGCCGCGCCACCCGCGAGCCTGCTGTCGCGCGCCAGGTTCGCCAGTGTGTTCGTCACGACGATCGTGGTCACGTCGCTGTTGCCGATCGGCTTGACCGCGGAAACCTGCGATCCCATGACCACGGCGAGCAGGAAGGTCAACACCAGGAGGATGGGCTGGTCGAGGTGGCCGAGAATCGTCCAGATGGTGGCCAGCAGGATGGCAAGCAGCCCCCCGGCCGTGAGCACCAGGGCGGAAACGCGAGGGAAGCCCCTCGGATGCTCGCGCCCGACGATACGACCGCCGACGATGGATCCCGCGACGAAGCCGAGCAAGGCGATGAAGTTGTTGATGAACGGGATGCCTGCGACACCCACGATGGCGAACCCGATGAACAGCACGTTGCCGGTCATGTTGCCGGTGAAGACCCGGTCGAGCGCGAGGTAGCTGTCGGCGTCAATCACTCCCGTCGAAGCCGTGAGCAACAACAGTCCGGCCGTGTAGCGAGTTTCGATCGGTAAGGATTTCATCGTGGGAAACGTTACTTGGTCGCGCACGACGCATCCGCTCCGGAAGGCCGAGGATGCCCCAGATCGTGACCCGCGCGATCGCCTCTGTGACGATGTTGCCAGACATCTTCGAGACGCCGGCCGCGCGCTCCACGAACGTGATCGGCACCTCGCTCACAATGAGTCCGGCGCGCACGACGCGCCATAGCATCTCGATCTGGAAGCAGTAGCCCTGCGCCTCAACCGTCTCGTAATCGATCGCGGCGAGCGCTGTGCGGCGAAAAACCCGGTATCCGCCGGTGACATCCCGCACGCCGAGTCCGAGCGCGACCCTGGCGTACAGGCTGCCAGCGCGGGAGAGGATGGCGCGCCGGATTGCCCAGCCCGGCGCACCTCCGCCCGCCACCCAGCGGGACCCGAGGACGACATCCGATCGCTCGGCTGCCGCAAGCAGGCGTGGCAGCTGCTCTGGTTGGTGGGACCCGTCCGCGTCCATCTCGACGAGGAGTTCGTAACCGCGCTGGAGACCCAGCGCAAAGCCTGCGCGGTATGCGTCGCCGAGGCCGGACTTGCCGGCGCGATGCAGGACCCGGACCCGGTCGGATCCTTCGGCGAGGGAATCTGCCCGTCGGCCCGTGCCGTCCGGCGAATTGTCGTCGACGACGAGGATGTCCGCCCGCGGCACGGAGGCGAGGATGCGCCGCACCATCGACGCGAGGTTATCGATCTCGTTGTAGGTCGGCAGGATCACCAGGACGTCGTTCATGACTGGCCTCTCGTGAGGGTATAGACGATCGTGCGGTGCACGATGTGGACGTGATCGAGCACGAAGCCGAGGTTTTCGAGTTCATCGAGGTTTTCGTGGGTGCCGTGATCGTGGCTGCCCTTCAGGTCGAAGAGCAGCACGCTCGTCACCGTGTCAAGGCGCGGTGCGACCGTATCGAGCGAGTCGGTGGTGTCCCAGAGGCCAGCGGTCTCGTCGAATGGGGTCGCGAGCTGCACGTCGATGAGTCCAGCCCAGTCGTTGGGATACAGCCGCATCGCGAGGCGCGGCTTGCGCGACGGCCGCACCGTGTTGTCGAACACAACGGCCTCTCCGGGCTGCGCGACGCTCTGCACGTAGGCCGAGACCTGGCGCCAGTCGCTGTTGTCGTACGCGTAGGGACCCCGATCGGCGATGAGGTACGGCATCGCTACCGCGATCGTCGCGATGGATGCCGCGGCCACGACCCAGCGCTGCCGCAGCGCGAGGATCCCCGTTGCCATCAGCAGGGCGGCCGCTGGAACGGACTGGCCGACGTAGCGGAGGTTATAGCTGGGCGAGACGACGTTGATGGCAAGCAGGAGCGCGGTCGGCAGCACCAGCCAGGCGAAGCCAAGCAGGGCAAGCGACGAGAGCCGCCGTTGACGACTGACGGCGACGATCGTTGCCGCCAGCGCGATCGCGATGAGCGTCCAGGCCACGATCGGGAGCAGCGGCGAAGGCCCACCGAACCACTGGATGCCCAAGATGTAGTCGAGCCGCGCGTAGTTGCGGTGCGCCAGGAACGCGATCTGGGCGCGTTCTGCGTAGCCGTAGATTGCGATCGGGATCGCGAGGATGCCCGCGGTGGCGACCGCCTGCATCCACCGGCGGCGCTGGGCCCTCCTCCGCGCGCTCGCCAGGACATACACGGCGTGCACCGGGATAAGCAGCGCGAGATAGAGGAACAGGTAAACGCCGAAGGTGAGGCCGAGCGCGTACGCGAGCCACGCCCGGCGACGCGTCTGTCCGCGCTGTACGTAGTGGATGACCAGCACCGTGAGCCAGACCGCAACCGCGGTCGACAAAGCGTATGACCGAGCCTCTCCTCCCATGACAATCATTCGCGGGATCACCGCACAGATCAGCGCAGCGAGAATCCCGAGACGGCGGGAGGCGAGCATGCTTCCGATGACGAACACCCCGGCGACCACGAGACCGGCACCGATAGCGCTCGGCAGTCGCACCGAGACCGGCGATGAGCCGAACAGGTCGATCCAGAAGTGCAGGAAGAGGTAGTACACGCCGTGAACGGCATCGACATTGCCCAGCATCTGGAAGAGAGAGGGCAGCGGGCGCTCCGCCGACAGGACGCTGGCCGCTTCATCGCCCCACAGCGAAGGGTTCCAGCTACCGAGGAACGACGCGAGGAACCCGATGACGCCAACGGAGGTCGCGATGGCCCAGTCCGGAGCGTCGGCCAGCCGGCGCGGACGGCGAGGCGGGGCCTCCGGCCGTACGAGGATCGCTGTGGTCATGATTCATGCTCACGCGCTCACCTGACCCTCCCATCCGGAACCGGGTGGGTGCACCTGAGGTTTCTCACAGGTTATGAAACTGTGACCGGCAGCTCTGCGACAGCACGGACGCCGCCTTCGGGGCGCAGCTCGAGGCGCACGTCCCCACCGCCGCTCGAGACGATGGCCTTGACGATCGCGAGGCCCAGGCCATTGCCGCCGATCGAGCGCTGGCGCGACGATTCCGGCCGGGTGAATCGGTCGAAGGCGACGGGCAGAAAGTCTTTCGGTATTCCATGGCCCGAGTCGGTGACCGTGAGCACCAGGAGATCAGCGACGCGGGTGAGATCGACGGTGACCGCGGCGCCGCGGGGCGAAGCGGCAATGGCGTTGCTGACCAGGTTGTCAATCAGGCCACCGAAGTCGACCGGTCCGATTGCCACCGCCACTGATCCCTCCCCGACGCCGGTGGTCGTGAAATCCACCGAGACGGAGTGGGCGGAGCCGAGCACGATCGCGCGATCCATGCTTGCGAGGAACTCGGCGAGGATCAACTCGACAGACGAGACGGCTGCCCCCTCTGCCGCCTCGATCCTCGTCAGCGTGAGCAGGTTGGTCGCGAGGTTGGCCAGGCGCTCGACGGTGCCCTCAGCGGACGCGATCTCCCGTTCGAGCGCGGCCGCGTCGCCGGAGGACAGGTGGGCGAGCTGCAGCTGCGTGGTCAGGACGGCGATCGGTGTGCGGAGTTCGTGGCTGGCATCCGCGATCATTTGCCGCTCCCGATCAGCGGATGCGCGAACGGTTGTGATGAAGTCATTGAGAGTCTCCGCGAGAGCCGAGAGCTCGTCGCGCTGCGGGCCGACGGGAAGAACCCCAGCCGTTCCGCTCTGCGAGAGGAGACTGGCCTGGCGTCGCAGACGGCTCACAGGCCGAAGAGCGAGACCCGTGACGATCCACGATGCGACGCCGAACCCGATCACAAGGGCAATGCCGCCCGCGAGCAGCACGGCGTCGAGACCACCGAGGACGACATCGACCTCCGCGCGGTTTCGTGCCTCGACGATGTGCCAGAAACCCGCCTTGGTCTCGATCGTCTCATTCGACACGTCGTACTCGATCCCGGACGCCGTCGTAACGACGTGGACTCCCTTAGACAGGGCAAGAACGGTGTCGAGCTTCTTGCCGAGGCTTTGCGGCAGGTTGTCGACTCTCACCTTTCCGTCTGGATCGACCACGGCGACAATCTGGCCCTCGGCCGGCTTGGGAAAACTCTTCGTCTTTTCCCGCAGGATGCTGGCTTCGTACGATGCCCCGTCACTGCCGAGCAGGGCGTGCGTTGAGGTTGCGACGATCGTGTCGACCGCCGCGCGGAAGCCGAGACCCGCGATGGCGATGAGCACGATCGCGATGACGACGCTCCAGATCGTGATGCGCGAGCGGATGGCCTGGCCGCGCAGCCACCTCATGGCGTCGCGACCTCCAGTCGGTAGCCCGAACCACGCACCGTCACGATCCGGACGGCCGTCGTCTCGGGGTCGAGCTTGCGGCGGAGGTAACTGATGTACTGGTCGACAACGTTCGGGTCGATGTGCTCGGACGAGCCCCAGACGTGCTCAAGGATCCGCTGCCGGCTCACAGCCTCACCGGCCGACGTCGCGAGCAGGCGCAGGAGCGCGAACTCCTTGGGACTGACAGGAATCACGGTATCGCCGCAGGTGACGCGCAGGGTCTCCGAGTCGAGGCCGAGATGACCGGCGGTGACCCGCAGTCGGTCTGCGTTCGAGTTACGCCGGAGCAACGCACGCACCCGCGCCGACAGTTCGGAGAAGTCGAATGGCTTTGTCAGGTAGTCGTCGGCGCCGGAGTCGAGTCCGAATACGCGATCCTCTACGGCGTCTCGCGCCGTCAACAAGAGCACGGGGAAGCCCTCACCCGAGTCGCGGATCCGGCGCGAGATCTCGAACCCGGACATCCCTGGGAGCATCACATCGACGACCGCAACGGCGACCGACTGGGTGCGCAGGGCGATCAGCGCATCGACGCCATTATCGACAGCGTGCACGTCGTACCCCTCGGCCGTCAGACCGCGTTCGAGGAGCGAGCGCATGGCGGGATCGTCTTCGACGACGAGAATCGCGGGCGCTACAGTCATGCGCCGATACTCGCACGTTCGGCGGGCGGAGTGGCCAAGGTGTGAGGGTTCTCAGGATTACCGTCAGTCGAAGAGGAGGGCGCGCAACTCTGTCTCTGCGGCGCCGAGGCGCTCGCGATCGATGGTCTGTCCGCGCAGGAACAAGTCGATCACCCGCGGGTCGACATAACTCGAACGGGCTACAGCAGGCGTGTTCTCGAGCACCGCCGACGCATCCCGCATGGCCTGCGCGACCGCCCGCTCGCGCGCGGTTTTCGTGTTTGCGTCGCTCTTGGCAAGACTGATCGCGGCCGCGATCGTTCCGTGCAGCGTGCGGAAGTCCTTCGCGGTGAAGTCGCCGTGAGTGCGCTCGCGCACGTAGTCATTGATCTCGGATGGCGAGACCGGGTGCCAGCCGCGGTCATCCTTGAAGCTCAGCAGCCTGGCCGTCGGGCCACGACGACGCAGCTTGCGCACCACAACGGCGAGATCGGCGTCATGAATCGTGCTCTCCCACGCGTGTCCGCTCTTGGCTGGGAACTTCAGCTCTACGTCGTCCCCCGAGACGGTCGCGTGCGCGCAGAGCAGGGTCGTCAGGCCGATGCTGCCATGCTCGGCCGCGTACCGCTCTGTGCCGACACGGAGGCTGCCGGTGTCGAGCATCCTGAATCCGGCGGCCAGGATGCGCTGTCGCGGCAGGGCGTCGAGCCGGAGGTCCATGGTGACCTGGCGGCGGGCTGCGGGAAGCGACTCGGAGAGCGCGAGCGAACGGGTGAACTTCAGTCGGTCTTCGTGCTCGCGCCAGGCCGGGTGATAGAGGTACTGGCGTCGGCCGGCCGCATCCACTCCGACCGCCTGGATGTGGCCGTTCGCGTACGGGGCGATCCAGACATCCGTCCATGCCGGGGGGATGACCAGTGACGCAATCCGGTCGAGCAGCTCCTGGTCGTCGATGGTCACGCCATGCGCATCGCGATAGGTGAAGCCCCGGCCGGATTTCACACGGTGGATCCCGGGGCCAGCGGAGTTCGTGCGACGAAGCCGTGTCATGGTTCGAGGGCCCCGTCGGCGAGGTGCAACACGGTGTCGGCGAGCGCCCGAACGCTCGGGTCGTGCGTTGAGATGATCGCAGTCGTGCCCTCCGAGCGCACCACGGACTGCAGCAGGGCCATGATCGACGCCCCGGTGTCAGCGTCGAGCTGCCCGGTTGGTTCATCGGCGATGAGAAGCCGCGGCGAGTTCGCCAGCGCCCTGGCGATGGCGACTCGCTGCTGCTGGCCGCCCGATAGCTCGGACGGGCGCTGCGCGACGTGATCCTCGAGGCCGACGAGTTCGAGAAGGTGAGCGACCCTGGCCTCGCGTTCAGCGGGACGAACCCCGCGCAGCCGCAGCGGCAAGCCGACGTTCTCGGTCGCGGACAGCATCGGAATCAGTCCGAACGTCTGGAAGACGAACGCGATTTCGTCGCGACGAAGCGCCGTGCGTGCCCGCTCGTCCATCGCCGTCACATCGCTGCCGCCCACCAGCACACGGCCAGCGGTCGGGGTGTCGAGGCCGCCGACACAGTTGAGAAGCGTCGTCTTGCCCGACCCCGAGCGACCGACGAGCGCAGCGAGTGACCCGGCGGCGATCTCGAAACTCACATCGCGGAGGGCATGCACCTCGCCCGCAGCGGATGCGTACGTCTTCGACAGGTGCTGCACGGCGACCATGGCCGGAGCGAGCGCAGTGGATGACTGCTGCTGCGTGATCGTCATCGGTCGCCATCGCCTCCGGCCTGGTCTTCCGCCGCGGGCCGGTCGGGCCAGACCCCAATGTGATCCTGTTCGAGTTCGAGTCGCACCCGGTCGCGGAGTCCGAGGTTGCGCCGATAGTCGGCCGGCAGCTGCATGCGGCCCGCCCGGTCGAGCACCGCATACTCTTCGGCAATCGTGCGAGACTCGCCGCCGGCATCCACCTCGGTCCGCCGGACCACCTCGGACGATGTGCGGCCATCGCGGATGGCGACCGTTCGCTGCACCTGGCTCGACACCTCGGCGTCATGGGTGACGATCACAACGGTCGCACCGAGGTCGGTGTTGGCCCGCCGAAGTGCCGCGAAGACATCCTCACCGGTGGCCGAGTCGAGTTCGCCGGTCGGTTCATCGGCGAACAGCACCTGCGGACGGTTGGCGAGCGCAACCGCGATGGCGACCCGCTGCTGCTCGCCACCGGAGAGTTCACCCGGCCGACGCCCCGCTTTACCACCCATATCGAGCGCCTCGAGCAGCCTGGCCGTCCGTCGGGCCCGCGAGGTTGCCCGAATGCCAGAGAATGCCATCGGCAGGGCAACGTTCTCCGCCGCGGTCAGGTAGGGCAGCAGGTTGCGCGCCGTCTGCTGCCAGACGAAGCCGACCACCTTGCGCCGGTACTTCAGGCGGTCGGCAGCGGACATCCGAAGGAGATCCCAGTCGCCTACCCGCGCGCGTCCTGCGGTCGGAACGTCGAGGCCGGACAAGACGTTCAGGAGGGTCGACTTGCCAGACCCGGATGCGCCGATGATCGCGATCATCTCCCCAGCGTTGACCAGCAGGTCGAGCCCCTGCAACGCCTGTACTTCGATGTGCTCGACCTGATAGATGCGCACGACGTTGTCGCACACGATGAGGGCGTCCGAGCCGTACTCTCGGCTCTGCCGCCGCTCGGCCGTCGAGGCCGTGCCTGTGACCGTCATACCGTTTCTCCCACTCTCAATACTTCACTGAGCCGATCGCCCCTGCGCACAACGACTTCGATCAAAACTGCTAACGCGAGCAGCAGGATGGCGCCGCCAGCGAGCGCGGCGATCACCGCAAACGAGATGGTCGGCGGCGGCTCCGTCAGCCCGCCCGCGAGCACGCGCAGGCCCATTGCCGGCTCGAGCAGGAGCACCATTCCAACACCGGCGGCGACGCCTCCGATGACCGCGGCGACGACAACAGGCGCCAGTTCGCTGAGCGCCAGCCACCAGCCGAGACTCGCCCGAAGCCCCAGGGTGCGAAGGAGCGCGAGGGATCGTCCGCGTTCCCGGGCGCCGCCGAGCACGATCGCGATGAGGGCGATCACGGCCAGGAGTGCGATGGCGACGCTCGAGAGTGTCATCGTGGAGTTGACGCCGTTTACGAGCGCGAGATGCTGGTGACGTTCGAGCCAGGCGGTGCGGGTGTGCACGCTCGACGGCGTGGCGTGGATGGTCGAGACAGCCGCGGAGGCGCCGGGGCCGGTGACAAGCAGGGTGCGCGGGGTGACATCGGCATGGATCCGGTCGGCGAGAGCCGAGCGGTCGACGTAGATGAACGGGCTCGCGAGGAACCCGCTCGGGGCTTCCTTCGTCGTGCCGACGACGTGCATTGGCACGAAGACCAGGCCATAGTACGCGCCGATGTCGCGGGATGAGAGCTGCCTGCCGAATGACGAGTCGACGACGACAGGCAGCGGGTCGGTCGACGCGACAGGTTTTGCGAGCAGCGCCAGCGCGCGGGCTCCCGTGGCGCTCGCGCCGCCGGCGGGCAGCCGAGTGACGTACCCGGCAAAGCGGTCATCCACGGCAATCAGGGTCGCGAAGTTCGTGCCGGAACCGAGCCGGAGCTGCACACCCTTCTTCACGAACAGTGAGGCGACATCCGTCACGCCCTTCGACTTCGAGATTGCCGCAACCTGCGCGTCTGTAACCGGCGCATCCACCCGCACGTCGGCTCCGACGTGCTGCCACGACGCCGTCTCTTCGCCCGCTCGAACCGTTGACACAAGCAAGCCACCGCCGACGGCCAGCGCGACTGCGAGGGTCAGGGCGAGCAGTGGCAGCGGTGCGACGGACCGTTCTGCGCGCACGGCACCGAGCAGGCCGAGCGCTCCTCGCGATCGCCTGCCCAGCGCGCCCAGCCAGCGAACCGGCCAGCGGTAGAGGCGCAGCACGACGATCGTGACCCCGATCGCGAGCAGCAACGGCGCGGATGCGAGCAGCGGATCGATTCCGCGGGTATCGGTCTCGAGGAGCCCCCTGGTCGTCAGCGAATAGAGGGCGACGCAGGCGATGACGAGCACGGTCAACTCGATCGAGATGCGGCGTGCCGCGGCCCTGCGAACGAGATCGACCCTGTCCCTACGATTCGCGGGAACGCGCCTGCCCGCCCACTGTCCGCGCACCTGCAACACGGCCTGGACCGGAGTCGCCAGCAGCGCGAAGGCGATGGCAACGGCTGCGACCCCCGGCTGGATGATCGGCCCCGGCAGCAGCAGCCAGGCGATCGTCGCCCCGACCGCGGTCCCGATTGCTGAGGCGATGGCCGACTCGACGAGAGCTCTCAGGCCGATCGACAGCAGCGACGACCCGCGGGCTCGCTCGAGCGCGACCTCATCCGCCCGACGCCCGACGAGCAGTCGCGACAACAGCAGGATCACCGCAATCGAGACCCCGAGGACGCCGGCGATCATGACCGACATCTGCGCGGTCGCGGCACGCTCCTGCGCCGGAAACGCCTGCAGCGCGTCGAGGTAGTCCGTCTGCACTGTGACCTCGGCATCCGACTTCCCGACCAGTCGTTCGTCGTGTACCCGAAGGATCGAGAGCTCGCTGGCGACGCGCGCCTCGATCGCGCTTGTGAACGCGGCCGCGGACAGCCGCAGCCGCACCTTGCCCGTGAACTCGTCGGAATATGTTTCGGATGCAGCGGCCACCCCCGTCGAGTTCGCGAGCATGCCAACGATCACGGGATCGACACGATCTGCTGGTGACGGAACCTGCGGCGCCCAGAGCCCTGGGGCATCCTGCCACGGTGACGTGCGGGCGGCGAGGCCCTGTGCCTCGCGGACGATGCCGACCACCTTCACCTCGAGGGTGCCGGCCGATGGCGACGCCGCAAGACCCGTTACACCCGAGACGGTGAGGATGTCGCCAACCATCACCCCGGCTGCTGTTGCGGCCGCCTGGGGAACCGCGACTTCGACGGGAGCTGACACCCCGCGACCTGTGGCAGACGTGTCGCCCGGCAGGCGCCCCGAGACGAGCTCCATCGCCTTCGAGTTTTGCGACGTGATCATCGCGAGTTTGACCTCGATCGGTCGCGCTGCCGCCGCAGGCGCCCGTCCGTCGTTTGCGAACATGAGCGTCGTCGGCCCGACCACGGCCGTTGTGCTGCCCGAGTACACGGATGCGAGCGCGGGCGGAAGCCGCGACGGAATGGCAGCGGCCAGCGACTCGAACGCGGTCGGCCTGATGAGCGGCAGGTCGTTTCCTGGGCGCGGAGTGCCCACCTGCCCCTGCACCACGACATCCGTGCTCGAACCCGCACTCGCGACCGCCTGCCTCGCTCCGCGGTCGACGGTCTGCAGCAGCAGCCGCGGTTCGGCGATCGCGAGCAGCACCGCGAAGGCAACGAGCGCGGTCCAGACCGCGAGCAGCCCGAAGTCGCGCCTGGCCCTACGTCGCGTGATCACTGTGGTCATCCCTCGTCCGCCTCACGCAGGATGTCCGCTGGGTTCGCGAAACGCCGGGTCCCGGCGACCAGTGTGACCACGGCCGCCAGTACCACCGCGATGACGGCAACGAGCAACCCGACCTCTGCCCACGGCACGATGACCTCGACCGGCGGCACTGGTGTGGTTCCGGTTGGCGAGATAGCAACGAGCGGACCGACCATGAGGCTGAGCAGCACGCCGATCGCCAGCCCGAATCCGGTTCCGAGCACGCAGAGCAGCAGCGATTCCGCGGCGATGAGGGCCGTCAGGCGGCGTCGGGAAAGCCCGATCGCGCGCAACTGGGCGAACTCGACTCTTCGCGACTTGAGCGTCGCGGCGGAGTGGACGGCAAAGCCGATGGCCGCGAGGAGCGCCGCTGCGGCAATTGCGAGCAGCAGCGCGGCTTCCGTCGCAACCCTCAGCGGGTTCTGTTGCAGTTGGATGCCGAGCAGCACTGCGCTCCGCGGAGCAGGCAGGCCGGGCCCGGCAGGGTGAGCCTTCAGGTAGGAGGCCGCCTGGTCTGCCGGCACGTCCACCCACCACTCGTCTGCGCCACCGCCCGATGCCCCCACCTGGACAAGCGAGCGTTCGTATGCCACCTGGTCGACGACCACAGCCTGGCTCGCGCCCTGGGCCGCACCGGATGCCGCCCCCGAGGTCAGCAGCGCCTGGTCGACACTGCCGGGGACGAGCGGCACGATGCCTGCGACCTGCACCCCGACGAAATCTGACGATCCGATCAGGACGAGGTCTGCGCCGATCTTCACGTCCAGCGTTGTTGCAAGACCCCGGGAGAAGACCGCCGGCACTCGAGAGAGCGGGCGCCACGCGACCATGGCGAAGGTCTGCGGGCCGGACTGGATGTCTGCTGGCAGCGCGACGGACATCCCGAGCTGCCAGCCGGCGCGCTGCTCGAACACCGGTGTTGATCCGCTGTCGAAGAGCGAGTTAGCGAACCAGTGCGCACCGGCCGAAGTCGTTGCCGGGGAGGCCTCGGTGCCGGTTGTCGCCGCGATCGACTTCACGAGTACGTCGAGCGGGCCGCCGGAGTTGCCGCGATAGGTGGCCAGGTTGCTCGTGTAGACGAACACCTGCACGCCGACGACCTGCAGCGGGAGAGCCCGATGCCCGCCCTTCGCGATGCTGTCGAGCGCCCCGTCGACCTGGTGTGGCGCCGCATCCACCGGGACCTCGCCAAGCGGAACGGTGAACAGCAGGCCCGTCGCATCCTGCACGACAGCGCGCAGCGTCGCCGAGACACCAGCGATCTGCTGTCCGGCGGTGCCCAGCTGCACGGTCGCCGACACCCCGTCGGGGTCGCCTGGCAGTTGCTCCCCCGCGACCGGCTTCGCCGAGGCAGGCAGCAAGGATGCGATGGCTGAGCCGCCGAAGCCGGCGACGCGCCCATCCGCCAGCATCGCGCGCGAGGCCGAGGTCAACCCCAGCGTGACGGCCTCCGAGTCTTCGCCGCTTCCGCCTTCCTGCGAGACGTCTGTCGTCCGACGAAGTGTCGGCTGCGGGGCCCCCGTGGCACCATCCGCGAGGAGCGAGGCCTGGCTGCCGAGGTGCGCGGGGTCTGCAGCCACCCGCACAGGCGCCCCGGCCGCGACGGTCGCCTGGTCGACTTGCGACTGCTGCCAGGTGGCGAGGAACGTCTCGCCGAACGTGCCGACACCGAGCGCCAGTGTGAGCAGCAGCACGGCCGCGATCGCGCGCTGCGAGCGGCGACCGACCTCCCAGGACGCGAGCGGCAGCAGGGCTCCGCGCGTGCGCGTGCCGAACCTGTCGGCCAGCCTCGACACCAGCGGGATGAGCCGTGCCGCGATCAGTGCCGCCGCCAACAGCACTATCGCCGGAGCCGCGGCCAGCACCGGATCGACGGACAGGGACGCTCCGCCCCCGACCGGCCCCCGATAGGTGACCAGCTGCCAGTAGGCAAGCGCCGCGAGCACGACGACACCGAGGTCGAGACCCGAGCGCATGATCCCGGAAAGCCTGCGCTGGCGTCCCCTGCCCTGCTCCGCGTCGACAAATGTCGTCGACGGCCCGATGAGCGGAAGCACCAGGACGACTACGAACAGCACCGCGAGCCCGGCGGACGTGAGCCACGCCTCAGGAGGGAGGCCGGCATCCCGCGGCGCGTTTGCCGCGATCATCGATGGCTGCAGAGCGACAATCGCGTAGACGCCGCGAGCGAGAGGCGGGCTGATCACGGCCGTGATCACACCGATGAAGGATGCCTCGAGCACGGCAGTCCAGAAGATCTGGCCCCGGGATGCCCCACGAGCACCCATCAGTTGGCGATCCCCGGCGCGTGCATCCGTGAACAGCCGCGCCGCCTGGGCAAGAGCTGCGATAGACAGCACGAGGAGCAGCAGGGTCACCACGACGACCGTGGATCTCGTGACGATGAGCCCAGCAGCGACCTGCCCAATCGGATCGGCGGCATCCCCGCTGTATTCGACCTGGTCCGCGATCGCGCCGACATCCGATGGCACGTCGCTGTCCGCGCTCTGCAGCCGGTCGATGAGCCCAGCGAGCTGGCCCGGAGTCGTGTGCGCGAAGTGCGGTGCGTAGTCGAATTCCAGTCTGGCCGCCCGAACACCGATCGCATCCAGCGCTCCCGGCGCGACGACTAACGGGCCGTAAGCCTCCTGTGGAACGGCGCTCGTGCCGTCCGGCGAGACGTAGCCGGGGTTGTTTCCCTGGCCGCGCAGGATGTCCTGCGCCCAGAAATCGCTCTGCGGAGCCGGCACGGAGTAGATCGCAGCAACCACGACATCCACGTTGTGCTCTCCCAGGAACATCGGGATGCTCGTGCCGACCTTGATGCCCAGCGCACTTGCCGCTGTCTGCGGCAGGGCCACCTCAACCGAGCGTCCGCCGGCAGGGGGAACCACGTTCGGCCAGCTGCCCGCGACGACCTTGACGTGCGAGAGCACGCCATCCAGTTGCCCGAAGTATGCGACCTGGGCGACCGCGGTGCGGCTCGGCTCCGCCGGGTAGGTGTCGCTGTACGCAGCGGTGGAGGTTGTGGCTGTCGCTGCCCCGCCGAGAACGGTGTCGATCGCCTTGTCCGAGCGCGACCGCGCCTGCGAAATGCTGACGGTCGGGTTAGAGACGTTCACGCTCATCGCCGTCTCGGCCGGCGCGATGGACGTCAACGCGTTCTGGACGGCGCCGAGCTCCGTCGCGCTCACGAGGAGGCCCACCGAGGTCACGACGGTGGATGCCAGGGTCGCGACTGCGAGGACCAGCACCAGTAGCCGCCACTCCCGCAGGAGCCGACCGCGCGTTGTGCGCAGAGGCCACGCGCGAAGGAGTCCGCGGACGGACGTTTCGCCGGAACGCGAGCGATCACCCCGTGTCGCGGCCCTGCCGTGCCGTGCCTGCATCGAGCCCCGTTGCGTCGAATCGTGTTCGGTCCCTGGTCGAGACCGTCTCGTCAGTCTGTTGGGTTCATCTTGTGAACGCAAGCCGCCACACGCGCGAAACGGCTACCGCTGTGCGTACGCTGCTGCCGGCGGAAGCCCGGGAAGGTAGGGGCTTGTCGGACTCACAACGGGAGTGAACGGGAATGCGACGCCGACATCCCCCACCTGGCACGTGTAAAGGGCCCATGGCACGGCATTCGAGAGGATATTGACGTTGGTGTCAAATTGGCTGTTCATGATCCCGAACGCCGTATTGAGCGAATCGTTGTCAGAGATCTTGTCGAGTCCGTAGCCGGCGAGCTCACCGAGATCGATCGTCGCACCCGGTTGACCGGTCGCGCCAAACCAGGTGCCCACGATATTCACCTGGCTGTCATACGGCGGCGTACACGGCAGCTGCCCCCAGAGGAAGTCGAGGCTGATGTCGGTTCCCCCGGACGCACGGGCAACATCGATGGCGACCTTATTGTTGGTGAACACGTCGGAGTTGAAGGTGATGGATGACCATTCGCCGACCATCACCGCGGTTGACGCGTTCATGAAGACGGCCCCGCTGACAGTCCCAACGCTGCCGGCCTCGTATTTGATGTAGTAGCCGCCCGAGATCGTCGGGCCAGCGGAATCCGGCGTCGCGTGGCCGTCGACCTGGTTGTCGTCGAGGCTGGTGAACACGATCGGATCCTCGGCGGTTCCGGTGACGTTGAGCGCTCCGCCGTGCTGGACATCGACGCCGGCACCCTTGAATACCGTGCCGGGGGCGAGCGTGAGGTTTCCCGCAACTGTCACAGAGCCACTCGTGAAGACGGCGCCGCCATCGCTCGACAGCGTGACGTCAGACCCCTGGGCCACCTGGCCGCCAATCTCGACACTGCGTGCGGTGTCTGCACCGACAAACGTGTTGCGATCCGCGCCCGCGAACGGAATGGACGCGATGTCGACGCGCTCGATGAGCAGCGGGTCCGGCGCCACCCCGTCGTAGTATTCGGGTGCGGTCGCATCCACCGGGTGCGCCCTCATGTCAAAGGTATTCCGCTCGATCGTGAAGGCGGATGACCCGTCCGGTCCGTCCACCAAGACCGGCACCCGTGTGACCGAATCCGTCATGACAACGCTTCCCGGAGCCTCGGCATTGCTATACCAGGACGACTGGTAGGTGAAGACGTCGTACTTCTGGAAGTCGATCTGGGCGTGCACGATCGACACCTGTGCTGAGGGCGCGAGGTCGAAGACACTGTATGAATCCGACCACTGGTGCCATCCCTGTGGGTCGTAGCCCTCCTCATCGTTGCCGCCCACCGATGCGTCGGCCTGGCTGGTGACGATTACGGGAGAGCCAGCGGTTCCCGCGAGGGCGACGGAGCCCGTCGACGAAATCCGGAAGACGTAGGGCGAGGTGCCCCCTGTACTCTTCAACACGGTTCCCGCCGTCACAGCGAGATGTCCATCGACGACGACATTGGAGACCAAGAAGACCGCGCCGCTTTCGCCTGACAACGTCACGGACTCCCCCTTGTGCACATATGCGTTGAGCAGGCAGACCGCTCGAGAGCGGTTCTCGCCGAGGAACACGTTGCTGTCGTCGCCGGAGAAGGCGATCCCCGCGGCGTTGCCGTTGACGTCAAGAGCATAGGCTTCGCCCGGGCCGTTGTCGCCGTTGCCGGCGACCGACCGCAGATCGAATGTGGTGCGTTTCATCACATAGCTGATTGCCTGCTCTGGATCATTTCCGAAGTCGAATGGAACGCGCGTCTCAGAGTCGAGAACACTAACTGTCGCGGCCCCTTCACCGAGGTACTGCTCCCAAAAACTGACGCCGTCGAGGTAGTCGAATTTCGCGTTGGCGATGGTGACGGCACCACCCTCGTTGACTGTGAAGTCGAGGGAGCCTCCCC
Organism: Galbitalea sp.; assembly: GCA_036499165.1. Lineage (GTDB taxonomy): Bacteria > Actinomycetota > Actinomycetes > Actinomycetales > Microbacteriaceae > Galbitalea. The sequence goes on from DASYEE010000064.1 coordinate 19,316, forward strand.
AATCGCTGGCGACCAAGGGGCCAGCCGCACCGTCACCGTTCGAGTCTCCACCCAGGGAGTCATCGGCCAGCGACGTGAACTCGACTGGGTCATCGGCGGTGCCCGTCGCATCCACGGTAGCGCCGTCCTCCACGAATATCCCGGCGCCAGATTCGGTTTCCTTGACGATTGTGCCCGGCTCGAGTTCGAGCCCACCGCGCACGTACATGGCGCCGAGCGTGAACACCGCTCCGCTGAAGGGTCCGAGCTTTTCGACCAGACCAGCTGGCACCGTGCCGCGGAGCGCGACTACGCGGCCGGGCCCGTCGCCAACGAACGTGTTCGCGTTCGGGCCGACGAAGGCGACTCCGGTGATGTCATCACCGGAGATCGCCAGCGCAACCGGCTGGTCGATGCCGATGGCCGTATCGACGGGTCGGCCGCGCAGGTCGAACGTGTTGCGCTGCAGCACCAGCGAACCGACGGCGACCGCATCCGCATAGATCGGCTCGTGGATCACGCTGTCCGTGATCGTGGTTGCACCCTCGCCGTAGCCGATTTGGAAGACATCGGGCTCGTAGTTGAACACCGCGTGCGCGATGTCGATGCTCGACGATTCTGCACCAGCCAGGACGCCGTCTTCGCCCCAGCTGCTCGTCGCATCGGCCGGGCCGTCCTCCTCGGAGTCACCGCCGACCGAATCGTCCTGCACGCTCGTAAAGATGATGGGGGATGAGGCCGTGCCGACGGCGCTGAGGACGGCATCATTGCCGAGCGAGATTCCGCCGCCCTTGACGATGGTGCCTGGCGCGATCGCCAGGGTGCCGAAGACGGCGATGCCTTGCGTGAATCGGCGAATTACGAACACCGCACCCGCGTCGCTGTCAAAGGTCGCGGTCTTGCCCGACGCGACATCGGTCTCATCCAGGTCGACGACTCGGGCCCGGTCTGCCCCGATGAACGTGTTGTGGTCGGCTCCGGAGAAAGAGACGCCGGACATGTCGATGCCCTGGAGCACGAGCGGCTCCGGAGGATTGGAGTCGACCGGGTCGTCGTCGTACGCGCGCATATCGAAAAGGTTTCGCTTGGCGACGAGAGTCACGAGACTCGACACCTCGAGCGGTACCCGGGTCGTCGAGTCAGTCATTGTGAACGTCGCCGGTGTGTCGCCGGGATGCTCGGTGGGGGCATCCAGCAGGTTTGCCTCGTAGTCGAAGTGTGCGAACTGCACAGAGACCGTCGATCCCGGCTCCACCGTGAAGAACGTGCCGAAGCGGTCAGTCTCCCCCACGCCGGTCGCCCCGTCGCCGTTCGAGTCGCCGCCAACCGAGTCGTCTGCTGCACTCGTGAAGTCCACGGGGCTGCCTGCATTGCCATCCACCACGACGTGGCCGCCGGCAGCCACGGCGATTCCGGCGCCCTTCACAATCGTGCCTGCCGCGATGGTCAAAGTAGCACCGCCCGCGACCGTGACCTGGTCGTCGATCACATAGACGCCGACGCTCGCACTGTCCCAGGTGGTGTCGACGCTGATTGTGCCTGATGGATGGAGCACCGGCAGGAAGTGCGATTGGATCACCGCAGTTGGAGCGCTCGTCTTCGACACGGTCGCATAGTTCGCTCGCGATCCGGTGACACTCACCCTGGCGGTCTCACCGGCATCCGCGGGCCGCAGCAGGAACGTGGATGTCGTCGCATCAGGAACGGCGACTCCATTCACCGACCACTGGTAGCTGAGGCTGACCGGCTGCGGACCCCAGGCGCCACTCACGGCGACGAGCTTCTGGCCGACCTCGGCGGTACCCCCGATAGTCGGTGTGGAGGTCGGCGACAACGCCGCGAGGATCGGAAGCGGTGCGCTCGTCTTCGCCACGCTCGGGTAGCTGGTCTTTGATCCCGTAACACGCACCGTGACCGCCTTGGCGACGTCGCTCGCGCGGACCGTGAACGAGGATGCGGTTGCATTCGACACCGCTGCACCGCCGACATACCACTGGTACTTCAGCGTCACCGGTGACGGGCCCCAGGTGCCGGGAGTCACCACAAGTTTGGCGCCGACGGCTGCCTTGCCCGTGATCGTTGGGGCGGGCGCAACCAGCACCGGGGTGGGAACGGGGACCGTGGCAATGCTCATCGCGGACGCCGACGGATAACTCGACTTCGAGCCGGACACCCGCACCGCGATCGTCTTGTGGACATCCGACACCGGAACCGTGAACGTGGATGCCGTCGCCTTCGACACCGCAGCACCAGCCACATACCACTGGTACTTCAGCGTCACCGGTGACGGGCCCCAGGTGCCAGGCTTCGCGGTCAGCTTCCCCCCGACCACGACCCCACCCGTGATCGTCGGAATCGCCTTCGCCAGCACCGGGGTGGGAACGGGGACCGTGGCAATGCTCATCGCGGACGCCGACGGATAACTCGACTTCGAGCCGGACACCCGCACCGCGATCGCCTTGTGGACATCCGACACCGGAACCGTGAACGTGGATGCCGTAGCCTTCGACACCGCAGCACCAGCGACATACCACTGGTACTTCAGTGTCACCGGGGACGGGCCCCAAGTGCCAGGCTTCGCGGTCAACTTCCCCCCGACCACGACCCCACCCGTGATCGTCGGAACCGCCTTCGCCAGCACCGGGGTGGGAACGAGTGCCGTCTTCGCGCTGGTCACGCCCGTGGTTGCGTAGCCCTTCTTCGACCCCGTCACTCGCACGGCGATCGTCTTGTGGACATCCGACACCGGAACCGTGAACGTGGATGCCGTGGCTTTTGACACGGCAGTGCCAGCCACGTACCACTGGTACGTCAGCGTCACCGGGGACGGGCTCCAGGTGCCAGGCTTCGCGGTCAACTTCCCCCCGACCACGACCGAACCCGTGATCGTCGGAATCGGCGCCACCAGCACGCCGGACGGAGCCGTCGCCGTCGCCGCGGAAGGGTGGGCCGTGGCGGCTGGCGTTCCCGCCGCATCCGCGGGGACTGCTGAGAAGGACACCACGGCGAGAACCATTCCGGCGGCGGCAACGGCAGCCAGGGCGCGAAAACGAACACGGGTCAGCTGTGGCACGGGAGCAGAGTCTCCCAACTCATCGGGTAGCGCGATGCCTAACTTCGGGTTGGCATCTTAAGGGATGTTCACGTCTGTGCCCATTATGTTGGCTGCACCGACCCGAGCACAAACAAAGGGGCCGAACCCGAAGGCTCGACCCCTTTGTTGCGTTGCTAATTCAACTACTTCAGGATCTTCGTGACCTTGCCAGCGCCGACGGTGCGGCCACCCTCACGGATAGCGAAGCCGAGGCCCTCTTCCAGAGCGATGGGCTGGATCAGCTCAACGGTCAGGTCGGTGGTGTCGCCGGGCATGACCATCTCGGTGCCCTCTGGCAGCGTGATGACGCCGGTGACGTCGGTGGTGCGGAAGTAGAACTGCGGACGGTAGTTCGCGTAGAACGGGTTGTGACGCCCACCCTCATCCTTCGACAGGATGTACGCGGTGCCGGTGAAGTCGGTGTGCGGCGTAACCGAACCCGGCTTCACGACGACCTGTCCACGCTCGACGTCCTCGCGCTTGGTGCCACGAAGAAGAAGACCACAGTTCTCGCCGGCCCATGCCTCGTCGAGCTGCTTGTGGAACATCTCGATACCCGTGACCGTGGTCTTCTGCGTCGGCCGGATGCCAACGATCTCGACCTCGGAGTTGATCGCGAGGGTGCCACGCTCGGCGCGGCCCGTGACGACGGTTCCACGACCGGTGATCGTGAAGACGTCTTCGATCGGCATCAGGAACGGCTTGTCGCGGTCGCGAACCGGGTCCGGAACGCTGTCGTCGACGGCCTGGATGAGGTCGAGAACGGACTGGGTCCACTTCTCGTCGCCTTCAAGCGCCTTAAGGGCCGAGACGCGAACAACAGGAGCGTTGTCGCCATCGAAGTCCTGGCTGGAGAGGAGCTCGCGAACCTCGAGCTCAACGAGCTCAAGGATCTCTTCGTCGTCAACAGCGTCGGACTTGTTCAGCGCCACGAGCAGGTAAGGAACACCAACCTGCTTCGCGAGCAGAACGTGCTCACGGGTCTGCGCCATCGGGCCGTCAGTTGCGGCAACCACGAGGATCGCGCCGTCCATCTGGGCAGCACCGGTGATCATGTTCTTGATGTAGTCGGCGTGACCGGGGGCGTCGACGTGAGCGTAGTGACGCTTGGGCGTCTCGTACTCGACGTGCGAAATGTTGATCGTGATACCACGCTGGCGCTCTTCAGGAGCCGAGTCGATCGACGCGAAGTCACGGGGAACGTTCACGGCTGACGGGTACTTGTCAGCAAGCACCTTCGAGATCGCAGCGGTGAGCGTGGTCTTTCCGTGGTCAACGTGACCGATGGTTCCGATGTTTACGTGCGGCTTTGTCCGCTCGAACTTGGCCTTAGCCACTGTGGGTCCTCCTCAGGACTCGGTTGCGGGCGTCCGGTGGTTCCGAAACGCTCGCGGATTGGTGTGTTGTTATGTTACTCAAGCTCGGTGAGAGCTTGGCGTGGGTCAGAGCGTTAGTCGCCCTTGTTCTTCTGGACGATCTCGTCGGCGACAGCCTTCGGGACCTCAGCGTATGACTCGAAGGTCATCGAGTACACAGCACGGCCCGAGGTCTTCGACCTCAGATCGCCCACGTAACCGAACATCTCCGACAGGGGCACGTGGGCACGAACGACCTTGACGCCGGTCGCATCCTCCATGCTTTGGATCTGACCGCGCCGCGAGTTCAGGTCGCCGATCACGTCACCCATGTATTCCTCTGGGGTACGCACCTCGACGGCCATGAGCGGCTCGAGCAGAACTGGTTGCGCCTTACGAGCGGCCTCCTTGAAGGCCATCGATCCGGCAATCTTGAACGCCATCTCCGA
>DASYEE010000065.1:0-24642 GCA_036499165.1 Galbitalea sp.
TCGTACGACGATCCCGCTCTTCTCATGGCTCACTACGACGTCGTCGCGGCAACGAACGAGCGCTGGGAGCACCCGCCCTTCGGTGCCGACCTGGTCGAGACGCCAAGCGGCGACACCGAGGTGTGGGCCCGCGGTTCCCTCGACGACAAGGGCGCGCTGGTGTCGATCCTCGAGGCGATCGAGGCAAGCCTCGTGCGCGGATTCGTGCCGAGGAGGGATATCTACCTGAGCTTCGGCCACAACGAGGAGACGACCGGCAGTGGCGCAACGGCCATCGCTGCACTGCTCGACGAACGAGGTATCCACCCCGCCATCGTGCTCGATGAGGGCGGCGCGATCGTAGAGGGCGTCTTCCCGGGCGTCGAGAAGCCGCTCGCGGTGGTCGGCGTGAGCGAGAAGGGCATCATGTCGGTCGAGCTCGCCGTTGTGCAGGAGGGCGGCCACGCCTCCACTCCCCCGAAGCTCAGCGCGACGGCTCGGCTGGCACGCGCGATCGTGCGGCTGGATTCCCGCCCGTTCCGCGCATCCTTCACACCGACGAATCTCGAAATGCTCCGCACTGTCGGCGCCGCCGCCCGCCAGCCGTATCGCTGGCTGTTCACCAATCTCGGACTCACTCGCGGCCTGCTGCTGCGGGTATTCGCACGGCTTGGTCCTGAGACCAACGCCATGGTGCGAACCACCGCGGTCGTCACGCGGCTCTCCGGTAGCCAGGCAGACAACGCCCTCGCCGAGACGGCGCGGGCGACAGTCAACGTGCGGGTTGCGATCGACTCGTCCGTCGCGGCCGCGGTCGAGCACATCCGGCGGGCTGTGCGCGACGACAAGGTGGTGGTGACGCCGCTGCATCCATCTGAGCCGTCGCCGGTGTCCCCGACATCCGGCCAGGAATGGGAGCTGTTGCGCACGGCGATCGAGACGACGTATCCGGATGCCGCCGTCACTCCGTACGTCATGCTCGGCGCGAGCGACAGCAGGCACTTCACCGGTATCGCCGACGCCGTGTACCGGTTCAGCCCGTTCGAGATGTCGAGCGCTGAACGCGGAACGCTGCACGCGGTCGGCGAGCGCATCAGGGTGTCGACCTGGCTGCGCGGCATCACCTTCTACGAGACGTTCATCGCGAAGCTGTAGCTGCCGCTGGTGTGGCTGCCCCTGGTGCGGCTCCCCCTGGTGCGGCTGCAACAGCCGCCTGCGCCGTCCTAGCTGGCGACTGCGCCATCCCGGATGATCGAGATCGGCCGTGACATCGGCGGAGCGTCATGCAGGCGCTCGAGGGCCGGCCGGAGCTCGCCGAGCCACGCCTCATAGCCCGCTGCCGTCAGGTGCAGGCGGTCGCCCGTGTATTCCGGCCGCAGCTCACCCTCGTCTGTCGCCATCGCCGGCCACAGGTCGAGATACTGGGCGTGCACGTTCTGCGCGTACTGGCGCAGGTGCCGGTTGGCGTCCTGGATGTCGTCCGCGTACTCCTTGCCGCGCGGCAGGATGGACTGCACCAGGGTGCGCGAGCCCGGGACGTCCTGGCGAACCATGGCGAGGAAGTATTCGATGCTGCGCACCACGTATTCGACGGAACGGCTCGCTCCGAAGTCGCTCCCGCCGATCAGGATGGCCAGGTTCTCCGGTTGCAACTCCACGATCGCGGGCAGCCGTTCGTTCAGGCGCTCCGTGCCGTCGTCCGGTGACGTCTCGACACTCACTGCGTACTCGGGAAACCAGCCCTGCCAGTCACCCGCCGCCGTGATCGTGTCTCCAACGAAGACGATCGATTCCTTGCTCGCTTCGACAGAATCGCCCGAATCGGCAGTGTTGTTTGTCTGGGCAGTGTTTTCATCCATGGCATAACCTCGCTCTTCCATCATCCGCTCTGGGGCGACTCGGTGCCAGTCTCGAGGCTATGCCCTGCGGCTGAGTGAGTTCACAGACAGCGCCCAGAATCCGATCGCCGAGAGGGTCAGATGAGCGACTTGGTGTGCCAGACCGTCTTGGTCTCCGTGAACGCGACCATGCGGTCGAGAGCAGGTTCAGGGATGCCGGCAACGGGCGTAAGCACGCGCTTCAGGGTGTCTGCGGCGCTGATCTGGAGGTCGACCCAGTCGAGGTGCTCTGCGCCAGCCAGGTCGAGGCCGTTGACGTCGGCGTGGCTGGCCAGCCATGGGGTGATTTCGGCCGGCGATCCCGTGATGATGTTGATGACACCGCCCGGGACATCGCTCGTCGCGAGGACCTCAGCGAGACTGATGGCGCTGAGCGGGGCGGACTCGCTCGCTACTACGACGACGGTGTTGCCGGTCACGACGGCGGGCGCAACCACGCTGACAAGGCCGAGCAGGGAAGACCGCTGCGGCGCGACAATGGCAACGACACCCGTCGGCTCAGGTGTCGACAGGTTGAAGTACGGGCCGCTGACCGGGTTGCCGTTGCCTGCGACCTGCACGTATTTGTCTGCCCACCCGGCGTACCAGATCCAGACGTCGATCGCGGAGTCGACCTGGCGGGAGGCAACCGCCGTGCTCACGCCCTCACTCGAGACGATCTCGTCGACGAACTGCGCGCGACGACCTTCGAGCAGTTCCGCGATGCGATACAGCACCTGGCCACGGTTATACCCGGTAGCCGAAGACCAGCCTGCGACGGCGGCGCGGGCGGCGACCACGGCATCCCTGGCGTCCTTCCGGCTCGCCTTGGCGGCGTTCGCCAGGAACGCGCCCTTGGCGGTCGCGACCTCATAGGTACGACCGCTCTCGCTGCGCGGGAACTTGCCACCGATGTAGAGCTTGTAGGTCTTCGGAACGGCGAGGCGGGTCATCGCTTGCTCACTTTCTTCGCTGGGGTGGTCCCGACACGCGCGCTCGTTCCTCGCGTGCTGCTCGAAGGGCTGGATTCGGTCTGGAGGTACGCGGCGAGCCCATGCCGCCCGCCCTCGCGACCGTAACCGGACTCCTTGTAGCCTCCGAAGGGCGACGCCGGGTCGAAGCGGTTGAACGTATTCGCCCAGATGACGCCCGCTTTCAGCTGGTCTGCCACGGCCAGGATCTTTGACCCCTTGTCGCTCCAGATGCCCGCTGAGAGCCCGTACGGGGTGTTATTCGCCTTGGCGATGGCCTCGGCGGGCGTGCGGAACGTCAAGACGCTCAGAACCGGTCCGAAGATCTCTTCGCGGGCGATGCGCGACGACGTCGAGACGTTGTCGAAAATCGTCGGCGCGAACCAGAACCCGTTCTCGGGAATCGCGCAGTCCGCCGTCCACCGGTCGGCGCCCTCAGCCTCTCCGATATCGCTCAGCTCGCGAATGCGCTCGAGCTGCTCGCGGGAATTGATCGCGCCGATGTCGGTGTTCTTATCGAGCGGATCACCGAGACGCAGGGTCGACAGTCGCTGCTTCAGCCGGTCGACGACCTCGTCGTGGATGTTCTCCTGCACGAGGAGGCGAGAGCCCGCGCAGCAGACGTGCCCCTGATTGAAGAAGATGCCGTTGACGATGCCCTCGACGGCCTGATCGATCGGTGCATCGTCGAAGACGATGTTCGCCGCCTTGCCACCGAGTTCGAGCGTGAGTTTCTTGCCGGTACCCGCAACCGATTTCGCAATTGCCCGGCCGACGGCGGTCGACCCCGTGAATGCGACCTTGTTGACATCCGGGTGATTGACGAGTGCCTCACCCGTGTCTCCCGCACCCGTGATGATATTCACGACACCGGCAGGCAGGTCGGCCTGCTGCAGAATCTCGGCGAACAGCAGCGCCGTGAGAGAGGTGGTCTCGGCCGGCTTCAGCACAACGGTGTTACCAGCGGCGAGCGCCGGCGCAATCTTCCACGCGAGCATCAGCAGCGGGAAGTTCCACGGAATAACCTGGGCGGCAACGCCGAGGGAGTGAGGCGAAGCGCCGAGGCCGGCGTAGTCGAGCTTGTCCGCCCAGCCCGCGTAGTAGAAGAACCAGGCGGCGACGAGAGGGATGTCGACATCGCGACTCTCCTTGATCGGCTTACCGTTGTCGAGGCTCTCGGCGACCGCGAGTTCCCGGGCACGCTCCTGCACGAGCCGCGCGATCCGGAAGAGGTACTTGCCGCGGTCGGCGCCGGAAAGCTTCGACCACGTGCGCTCGTACGCCCGGCGAGCGGCGGCAACGGCCGTGTCGACATCCTTTGCGTTTGCATTCGCGATCTCGGCGATCTGCTGCTCTGTCGCCGGCGAGATCGTCGAGAACGGTGTGCCGTGCCCCTTCACGAACTCGCCGTCGATGAAGAGGCCGTAGGACTTCTGGAGGTTCAGGATCGCCTGGGACTCGGGTGCAGGGGCGTATTCGAGGAAGCGCGACGGCGTCTCGATGTTCTTTTCGCTGGTCATGTTCTTAATCCACCGTGCTCTGTTAGTCGATAGTGACGTAGTCGGGGCCGCTGTAGTGGCCGGTTGTGATCTTCTGGCGCTGCAGCAGCACGTCGTTCAGGAGGCTCGAAGCGCCGAATCGGAAAAGATGCGGGGTAAGCCACTCTTCACCGACGGTCTCGGCGACGGTCACGAGATATTTGATCGCGTCCTTTGAGGTTCGGATGCCGCCCGCTGGCTTCACGCCGATGCGCTCGCCCGTCAGCCGGTGCCAGTCGCGCACGACCTCGAGCATGAGAAGCGTTACAGGCAGTGTCGCAGCCGGCGCCACCTTGCCGGTTGAGGTTTTAATGAAGTCGCCGCCGGCGAGAATCGCGAGCCAGGATGCCCTGCGGACATTGTCGTACGTGTTCAGCTCGCCCGTCTCGAGGATCACCTTCAGGTGCGCATATGTGCCATTCGCGCGTCGGCATGCCTCCTTGACCGCGACGATGTCGTCGAACACCTGGCCATAGCGACCCGACAGGAATGCTCCACGGTCGATGACCATGTCGATCTCATCCGCGCCTGCTGCAACCGCATCGGCCGTGTCTGCGAGTTTGACGCGGAGCGACGCGCGCCCGCTCGGGAAGGCGGTCGCGACCGCAGCGATGTTGATGCCGGTTCCTGAGCCGTTTGCGTGCGCGGCACCGAGGGCATCCACCGCGTACGGCACCATGTCGCCGTAAACGCAGAGCGCTGCGACCCGTGGCGTCGACGGATCCCCCGGGTCTGGTGTCATTGCCTTGGCGGCGAGCGAGCGCACCTTGCCTCGGGTGTCGGCTCCTTCGAGCGTTGTGAGGTCGATCAGGCCGATGATGCGATCGAGCGCCCACGCCTTTGACGTCGTCTTGATGGAACGCGTGCCGAGGCCCGCAGCCCGCTGCTCGAGCCCGACCGCATCCACACCGGAGAGCCCTTCGAGGTGAAGTCGAAGGCTCGTCTCAGTCAGGTCACCGCCCAGCATCTGGATCGCGCGTTCCGCAGGTGCAAGCACCACGGGATTCTCGAGTGTCATGGTTTTCGCTCCACCTGTTCGTTGTCCAAATCTAAAAGGGAGGCCGCCGTCGCCTCGTCTGTCACGACGACCGAGCAGAGGCCGTTGGTGACGATCGCGCGCGCGACGTCGTGTTTCGCTCGACCGGCTACGACGAAGATCGACACCTTCGCGTTGCGCAACTGGTCGAGGCCGAGGCCGACGGTGCGCTCGTCGAGACCCGGATCGACGATGTTGCCGTTGGCGTCGATATAGCGCCCGACCACGTCTCCGACCGCACCCTTGCGCACGAGCTCGTCGACATCCGCCGGGGTCAGATAGCCGCTGTCGACGAGCACGGAGCTCTGGTTCGCGACGCCGGCACTGTACAGGTAGGCCGATGCGCGACTTGCGAGTTCGAGCACGCCTGCCACGGTGCGATCGCTCTCGATGGCTTCCTTCGTTTCGACCCGTTCGAGGATGGCTGGACTCGGCAGCAGCGTCGCGTGCCCGTTCGCCTTCTGCGCGATCATTGCGGCCGTCGTCGCTGCTGTGCCCGCACGCCGGTTGAGGCTCACTCCCCCGTTGATCTGCACGACCGTCACCCCGGTCGCCCAGCCCTGCTCGAGCCGGTCTGCAACCTCACTGAGGGTGCGACCCCAGCTGATGCCGAGCGTGCGCGGCACTGGCCGAAGCGCGGTGATGTAGTCGGCGGCTGCCTGCCCCACTCGCGTCTGGAGGTCGCCCTCACCCTGACCGGATGGAATCACAACGGCGTCGGCGAGGCCGAAGCGCTCGCGCAGTGCCCGCTCGACGGGCAGACGCCTGGCGCGCGGATGCACGATCTCGATGCGCACGATGCCCTGTTCGCGAGCCTGGGCCAGCAACCTGCCGACCTTCCAGCGCGTGATCTTCAGGAGACCGCCGATCTCATCCTGCGTCTTGTTCTCGTCGTAGTAGAGCTCAGCCACGCGAACGGCGAGAAGCTCTGGATCGGTGATCACACCTTCAAGGCTAAGCCCGCGTGCCGGTACCAACAACACCTGTCGGTATTTCTGCTCATATGAGCAGAGCTTCCCTCTGGCCTGGCGAAATCGAGGTCGTCCGGGTCAGTCAGCCGCTGGCATCCTCGGCTTCGCGCAGGTAGCCACTCCACACCGGACCGCGCACCTCCGACCAGGTTTCCCAGACGACAGGGTGTCCGCGAAGGAGCTCCTCGAGCTGGTCGAGGTTGCTTCGCCAGTTCGCGATGCTGCTCCCGAGCATCCTCGGATCGGCCGGCACACTCAGCCGCACGACCAGCCGGGTGGAAGTCTGCCGCGATCCACCAGGCAGCCCAGTCAGGCTGAAGTCGATGAAGTGATCAGGACCGGTGTCGATGCGCAGCTGCGTAATGGGCTCGAACCGCGTGATGACGCCGTGAACGGGGGCGAGCTCACCCCCAGACCGCCAGTGGATGTCATAGCGACCACCGACGCGCGCGTCGATCTCCGCGCGCCCAAGCCAGCCCTCGACGAGGTCCTCGTCGACGAGCGCATCCCAGACAATCACCGGCGGCAGGTCGACGTGAAGCGGGAACTCCAGCTGGTTGTCCGGCACGCCGCAAGTGTATGGCTGACGGGCGTCTGTTTGTGCCCCGTTTTTGCAGCTCCCGGCGATTACCTGTCGAGCTTCGGCCCGTGGTGGCGCGCTAGCTGGTCTTCGAGGAATCCGGAACGCGCGAGGATGATGCCGGCAGGGATCGCGGGCAGGCTGAGCACCAGCAGCAACAGAATCGAGGGGGTCCAGCTCCCTGTCGCCTGGTGCAGGATGCCGAACAGCAGCGGGCTCGCCGCCGCAATGATGTACCCGACGCCCTGCACGAAGCCGCTGAGGGCCACGGAACCCGCGTGCGTGCGGGTCCTCGCATTGATCAGCACGAGCGCGACGGGGAAGAGCATGGGGCCGATGCCCGCGATCACGATCCAGAGCACGGGAGCGGCGGCAGGAGCGAGGATGAGCCCGGCGTAGCCGACCAGGAAGCATGCAACCGCGAAATAGAGCAGAACGCCGACGTTCTTCAGCCGCGATGCGAGGAACGGCACGATCAGTGCGGCAGGCAGGCCGACGAAGGCGTACAGGGAGAGCAGGTCACCGGCTTCTGCGCTCGAGACATGGGCGGTGTCCACCAGCAGGCTCGGCAGCCAGGCGAAGGCGGCATAGACGTTGATGCTTGAAATCGTGAAGGCGATCGTGACGGCCCAGGCGATCGACGACCGCACCAACCGACCCTCGAGCCGTGGCTCGGTCTCGACTCCGAGCGAATCGTCGCTCAGCCGAAGGCGAGCGAGACCCCTGCGATGCTGCACCGTCGCGACGACCCAGGGCGCGACGGCCGTGATCGCCAGGACGAACCAGACGCCGAGGGAGGCCCGCCATCCCGCCGCGTCTGCGACGGGGACGGCCGCAAGAGCCGGCAGCGCAGTGCCTACCGAGATCAGCACGGCATAGGCGGTCGTGACCTGCGTGATCCGATCGGGGAAGTAGCGTTTGACCACCGGGGGCAGGAGCACGTTGCCGAGCCCGGCGCCCGCGAGCGTGATCACGGTGGCGACGATCAGCATCACGCTGTTGGGAGCGAGCGCGCGGGCGATGTGGCCGATGACCATAGCGGTCGCGGCCAGCAGCAGGCCGCCCTCGAGTCCGAGCCTGCGCGACAGCCATGGCGCGGCGAGCCCGGTGAGGGCGAACGTCACGGGAGGTGCTGCACCGATGATGCCGAGCACAACGGGATCGAGCGGGATGTCGCGGGAGATCTGGGCAATGATCGGCGAAAGCGCCGCAACGGCCGATCGCAGGTTCAGCGCGACGAGCAGGATGCCGAGGAGGGCCGCCGTGCGTCCCGCCCAGAGCGGAAGCGGACGGTCTGGCACCAGCCGATTCTACCGGGGCGGGTATTCGAGGATCGTACGGATGCGGTTCTCGTCGAGGTGCATCTGGGTGGCGAGGGCGTCCATCGACTCGAACTTGTTCATGGGGCGCACGTACTCGACGAACTCGAGGGTCAGTTGCCTACCGTAGAGGTCGAGCTGCTGGTCGAGCAGGTGGGCCTCGACCTGCTTCTGCGGCACACCCTCGAACGTCGGGTTGTTGCCGATCGACGTTGCCGCCGCATAGCGCTCGCCATCGATCGTCGCCCATGCCGCGTAAACGCCATCGGCCGGGATCAGACCCTCAAGCCCGTTGGGATCGAGATTTGCCGTCGGGTAGCCGAGCTCACGCCCACGTTGCTCCCCGTGGATCACCGTCGATCGGATGCTTGGAAGGCGCCCCAGGAGCTCGGCGGCGGCTGTGACGTTTCCCTCGTCGAGGAGTTCGCGAATCCACGTCGACGACGCGCGCCGAGCACCGTGCATCGTGACCTCGCCGATGAGCTCGACCTCGAAGCCGTACTGTTTTCCGAGAGCTGTCAGGAGCGCGATGTCTCCGCTCCCCTTCACGCCGAATCGGAAGTCTGCGCCGACGACCACGACGCTGGCGTGGAGAGCCTCCACCAGGATCTTCGTGACGAAGTCCTCGGGCGCCTGCAGGCTGAATTCCCGGTCGAATGGCAGCACCAGGGTGGCGTTGACACCCGCCGCCTCGAGGAGTTCCGCCTTCTGCGCATTGCTCACCAGGGCATCCGGGCATTTTTCGGGTGCCAGGACGCGGAGCGGGTTGCGATCGAACGTCACGACCGTCGCCGCGAGCCCCCTCCGATCAGCCGCTGCCTGGAGCTGGGCGATGATGGCGCGGTGACCGGCGTGCACACCGTCAAATTTGCCAACGGTGACGGCGCTTGGTCCGAACCCGGCGGGAACCTCGTCGAGGCCGTCGAAGAGCAGCATTGTCATGACTGCGCGGCGACCGGTCGGGTGCGCCTCAGCCACAACATGCCGAGCACGGGCAGCGCAAGCGGGATCAGCAGGTAGCCGATCCCGTAGTACGACCAGACCGTGCCGAACGAGACCTCAGCTCCTCCCGCGAAGATGGCGGGTGCTAAGACGCTCAGCGTGCCGACGATCAGCACACCGGCAAGCTCGAAGCTGATCGTGATCCACGCGACGCGGTACCAGCTCGCTCCGGGAAGGATGAGGGCGATCGTGGCCAGGATGTAGATGACGCCGGAGACGGCCGAGAGCGTGATCGGGACGGGCGCGGAGTGGTAGATCGTGAAGATCTGGTAAATGGCACGCGAGGTCGCGCCGATCGCAAGGATCGCGTAGACGGTCACGAGGACACGCCCGAGACCGCGCGCGCGGGGCGAGACTCGTGGCTCGCGGGGCTGGGCGGGCGTAGTGCTGGACATCGCCCATAACTCTAAGCGATGTGGGCGGTCCAGATGATGTTCATGCGCACCATCATGACCGCGACGGCGAGGCACGCGACCCCAATGATCACGGTGCTCCACCGGTCGCGCTCGACGAGTGCCCAGAAGCCGGCAAGAAGAGGAATCAGGAGGGCCGCCGCGACGTAGATGTAGAACTCGACGATGCTGCCTGTCGCGTGGTTTCCGACGAACGGGGCAACGATTGCAATGACGAGCTGCGCGATCAGCAGCAACTCGACGAGAAGCGCTCCGCCCATGGTCAGGTCGCCCGGTGGCCTTCGCGCAAAGCCGAGGATAAGCGCGATGAGGCCGGCGACGGTCGCCACGCACACTTCGAGGATCGTGTACCACTCGATCACGCTTCGAGCACCTCTTCCGTGGGGAAATTGACGAGAACCGACGCAACACCGCCCGCCGTCGAAATCAGGCCCGTCAACCTCCCACCCGGCGAGATCGCGGCGATCGGGCCGGGCGAGGAGATGAGCCCGGAGTCGAGCGTAGCTGGCCGGACGTGCTTGCCGTGGCTGAGATCGCGCACCTCGTCATCGGAGAGCTGCACGGTCGGGAAGAGCCGGGTCGCCACGGAGACAGGCGAGAGCGCGGATCCCATCAGCTCCTCATCGAGTCGGCCCGCGTCGTCGACGCGAAATGGACCGACCCGGGTGCGGCGGAGCGCGCTCAGGTGCCCGCCGACACCGAGGAAGGCGCCGAGGTCGCGGGCGAGTGCACGGATGTAGGTGCCTGACGAGCACTCGACTCGCACGTCGAGCTCGTCACCGCGCTGCTCGATGATCTCGAAGGCCGAGACGGTAACCTCGCGGGAGCGGAGCACAACCTCCTCGCCTCCGCGCACGCGGTCGTACGCGCGTTTGCCGTCGACCTTGATGGCGCTCACCGAACTCGGCACCTGGCTGATGCGGCCCGTGAGGGGCAGGATCGCGGCATCCAGCTGCTCGCGGGTGACGCCCATGGCGTCGACGACCTCACCGATTTGCTCGCCCTCGCGGTCATCCGTTGTCGTTGCGAAGCCGAGCTTGATCGTCGCGAAGTACTCCTTATCGAGGCCGACGAGATAGGTGAGCAGCCGAGTGGAGCTGTCGATCCCGAGGATGAGGAGTCCGGTCGCCATGGGATCGAGCGTTCCAGCGTGGCCGACCTTGCGAGTGCCGGCGAGACGCCTGACGCGCGAGACGACGTCGTGACTCGTCAGGCCACCCGGTTTATCGACGAGCAGGATTGCGCTCGTCATGCCTGGTCGAGCAGCAGGGGCAACTTCGCGCCAAGTGAGCCCTCGAGCAGCTCGCGGGCATCCGGGTCGGTCGAATAGTCGTCCGTCATCCGGATGCCGACAAGGGTGTTGAGGAGCATTCCGTGTGCCAGGAAGCTGGACGCATCGGCCGGCGAGATGCCCGCCTCGTCCTTAAGGAACCGGTACACGTCGAGGAAGCCGCAACGCGCCACTTTGCCGATCTCGGGGTCCGCGCCGAGCACGAAACCGTGCATCAGCGAGAGCAAAAGCCCCCTGTCCTTGAGGAGGTCGGCGTATGCGAGACCGAGCCTGTGCGCGATCGGAGTGTCTGTGTCTTCGGCGAGCGCTGCACGGAACGCGGTAAGCAGGCGTGTGAGGTCGCGGTGCAGCACCGCGATGAAGAGCTTCTCCTTCGTGCCGAAGATGCGAACGACGTACGGCTGGCTGACGCCCGCCGCCGCCGCGACGCGATCCGTCGTGGTGCCCGCGTAGCCGTACTGGCCGAACATCTCCGTCGCTGCCTCCAGAACCAGGGCGCGACGTTCATCTGCGCCCATGCGGGTGATCGGAGCGCCCGGCTCTGATTCGGTTGTCGTTGTCATGCTTGACAGGTTATCAGTTGATTACTAATGTCGGATAAGTAATCATTCAATTACTACAACCCCATTGAGCTCGACCAGCTGAGGAGCGTTCCGTGAGTACGACAGTGACAGATTCCGGTCCGGCAATCGAGGAGGCACCCGTCCGGCGCCGCCGCATCCCCGTGTGGCTCGCGATCGTCGCCGCCAGCATCCCCATGTTCATGGCGAGCCTCGACAACCTCGTCATGACCAACGCGCTTCCGGTCATCCACGAAGACCTCGGCGCCACGGTCGAGCAGCTGCAGTGGTTCGTCAACGCGTACACGCTGAGCTTCGCGACCTTCATCCTCATGTCCGTCGCACTCGGCGACAGGTTCGGCCGGCGCACGGTGTTCGCGATCGGCATCGGCGTGTTCACGCTAGCCTCCGTCGCAGCGGGCTTCAGCTCGACGCCAGGGGAACTGATCGCGGCACGAGCGGTCCAGGGAGTCGGCGGTGCGGCCTTGATGCCGCTGTCGCTGACGCTGCTTGCCGGGTCCGTAGCGCCCCGACTGCGTCCTCTCGCGATCGGTATCTGGGGTGGTGTGGCCGGTCTCGGCGTCGCACTCGGCCCGCTCATCGGGGGTTCAGTGGTACAGGGCTGGAACTGGCAGGCGATCTTCTGGATCAACGTTCCGGTCGGCATCATCTCGGTGCCGCTCGTGCTGATCGCGCTGCCCAACAGCTTCGGCGCTCGCGTACGCGCCGACATCGTCGGGCTCCTGCTCGTCGGTCTCGGTGTGCTCGGAATCGTCTTCGGAATCGTCCGCGGCAACGACGCCGGCTGGCACAGCGCCCAGGTACTCACGGCGCTGATCGGCGGCGGCATCCTGCTCCTCGGCTTCCTCTGGTGGGAGAATCGCACCGCCGCTCCCCTGCTGCCACTTCGGCTGTTCCGGGACCGCAGCTTCTCGATCGCGAACGTCGTCGGATTCGGTTTCAGCTTCGGAATGTTCGGCGCCGTCTTCATCCTGATCCAGTTTCTGCAGGTCGTGAAGGGGGCGAGCCCCCTGGATGCCGCCATCCAGACCACCCCGTGGACCATGGCCCCCATGATCGTCGCGCCGCTCGCGGGGCTGATTGCACCACGCGTCGGAACTCGCCTGCTCATCACCTCTGGACTCGCGTTCCAGGCGATCGCCCTGTTCTGGCTCGGACTGACCATGTCGGCGACGGTCTCGTACACGACAATGCTGTACCCGTTCATCCTCGCCGGGATCGGCATGGGGCTCGTGTTCGCACCATCGTCGACCGCCGTGCTCGCGACCATGAAAGAGCAGGATCGGGCCAAGGCGAGCGGCGTCAACTCCACGCTTCGGGAGATCGGGGTCGCCCTGGGCGTCGCGGTGCTGACCGCGGTGTTCACCGGAGCCGGCGGGCAGCTCACCCCGACCGGCTATGTCGACGCCGCGATCCCCGCCGTGCTGGTTGGGGCGTCCGTTCTGGCCGTGACGACACTCCTCTCCCTGCTGCTTCCGCCCGGGCGGCTGGCGCGCGTGGGACAGACACGCGCGTCCGGCGCGAGCCTAGAAACGGCTGACTGAGGAGCGTCCTTCGTAGGATTGGCTGCATGCGAATTGGCGTCATCGGAGCGGGAGCTGTCGGTGGCGCCATCGCGGCACTGTTTGCGAGGGCCGGCCACGAGGTCGAGGTCACGGCGCGCGGGGCGAACCTGACGGCAATCCGCGCGGGCGGCATCCGATTGAGCGGCGCCTGGGGCGACTACACGGCGGAGGTCGATGCCGGCAGTACACTCACGCGATCGCCTGAGCTTGCCATCGTCGCAACCAAGGCGCAGGATGCGCGCCGCGCGATCCTCAACAACGAAGAGCTGCTCTCCGGTGTCCCGGTCGCCGTCGTGCAGAACGGGCTCGGAAGCGTCAGCGCGTCACTGCCGCTCCTGCCCAGGTCTGACGTCGTCGGCGCCCTCGCCCTCTACGCCTCGTCGCTCGTGGCGCCGGGGCAGATCGCGGTCGGCACTCCCGGGCGCACATACATCGGGGGCGGCGCCGACGTTCCGGGTCGCTACGTCGTCCACATCATGGACGCCGTGATGCCGACGAGTCTCGAAAACAACTTCCTCGGCGCCCAATGGTCGAAACTCGTGATCAACCAGGTGAACGCGTTGCCCGCGATAACCGGACTGAGCGTGCAGGAGGTCGTCGCGATCCCCGCGCTCCGGCGCATCCTGACCCTCAGCATGCGCGAGAACGTGGCAATCGGCGCGCGAAGCAAGATCCGTTTCGCGGAGGTGCAGGGGCTGACCCAGCGACGCCTGAAATCGTTCCTGCGCGCGCCGCTGTGGATTGCAGAATCACTTCCGAAACGCATGGCGAAGCACATGGGCAGCGTACCGAACCCCGGGTCGACGCTGCAGAGCATCAGGCGGGGGGCGCTGACCGAGATCGACTACCTGAACGGTGCCGTCGTGGACGCCGCCGCTGCGATCGGTACGGATGCGGCGGTCAACGCCGCCATGGTCGAGCTCGTACACGAGGTCGAGCGCACCGGAAACTTCCTGGCGCCGGACGAAGTCGTGCGGCGGGTGCACGGGTAGCTAGCAAGCGTCGGCGAAGACCCTCCTGGGGTGATCGAAGTCGTTGTTGTCGATGATGGCGCTCGCCTGTTCGAGGGGCTTGGCATCGGCGAGGTAGAGCTCCTGGCCGTCGACATAGCGCTCAGGATGATCGAGGTCACCGTCGCGACCGAGCATGCGCGCCTCGCGAATTTCTGGTTCAGCCTCAAGCCAGATCGAGAAGTTCCAGATGCCCCGGAGCTCCGGGCGGTTCAGGAAGATGCCGTCGACGATCAGGATCGCGTCATCCGGCCCTGACGACCACACCGGTTCGATCTTCATGTCGCTTCTCACGTCGAATGCCTTCAACACGAACGATCCGATGCGCCCGATGCGGAACGGCTCGATGAGCACCCTGCGAAAGGTGCGGTAGTCGAACGAGTCCCGGTAGAACCCCTCGGCAGACTCGCGGCCAGCGGCGTACCGGTCGACCCTCGGTCGATGGAAGTCGTCGATCGAAGCACGAAAGACAGCGCGATTGCCCGTACGCAATTGCGTGGCCAGGGCGTCCGCAAAATGCGTCTTTCCTGCGCCGTCGAGGCCGTCGACCGCAATAATCGCGCGTCCCTTCGCGTAGTTGTGCAGGATGTCGTCGGCCAACGCCGCGATCACGTCACTCTTTTGCGGTGTCCAACGGGCCATGCCTCCAGTTTATGGTTGGGGCGTGAGCATTGCGCCCGTCGTCACGAAGTGGTTCGCGCTACACCAGCGCGATCTGCCGTGGCGCGCCGAGGGCTATCCAGCCTGGGGCATCCTCGTCAGTGAGGTCATGTTGCAGCAGACCCCCGTAATCCGCGTCATCCCGAGGCTCGAGGAGTGGCTGGGGCGCTGGCCAACACCGGCCGCCCTGGCCGCAGCCTCCCCCGGCGACGCCGTTCGCGCCTGGGACCGACTCGGATACCCGCGCAGGGCACTCGGACTCCACGCAGCCGCCGTCGCCATCGTGGAGCGACACGGGGGCATCGTCCCCGATGACGTCAACGAACTCCTCGCGCTGCCGGGCGTCGGCCACTACACCGCCAGGGCGGTCGCGGCCTTCGCGTACGGCAAGCGACATCCCGTCGTCGACACCAACGTGCGGCGAGTACTCGCGCGGGCCGTCGACGGCATTGCTGATCCCGGGCCTCCATCAACCCGCCGCGACCTCGCCGCGATGGAAGCGCAACTGCCCGTCGACGCCGCAGACGCAAAGGCATTCAATGCCGGGATCATGGAGCTTGGAGCGGTGGTCTGCACGGCCCGTGCCCCGCGCTGCGATGAGTGCCCCATCGCGGAGCTCTGCGCCTGGCGCGCTGCCGGGTACCCCGAGTACGAGGGCCCCAAACGAACCGTCCAGAAGAAATACGAGGGATCGGACCGGCAGGTGCGAGGGCTGATCCTTGGGCTGCTGCGGCACAGCATCCTGCCCGTCACGCCCGGCCAGGTCGCGGCGCTCTGGCCGGATGCAGCACAACGCGGCCGCGCGCTCGACGGACTCATGGTCGACGGCCTTGTCGTCGGCAGCCCGGAGCTCGGCTACGAACTGCCCTAGCCGCGATTGCCGCTGTAACCGCACTGCTCGGAGCGCTGGTGCTCCTCAGCTGACAACCTAGGCTGTGGTTTGTGCCATCAAACGCGCTTCGCCTCACCGTCGCCCCGGCGACTGGCCCCCTCGCCGAGGCGCTCAGCTCGATCCCGGCTGCGCTCGGGATCGTGCGCGAGTTCTCGGCCGCCGCGACGGCCGAGGCAGCGACCATCGCCGCGCATCCGATGCTGCCGCAGGTCGATGCGACCGACGTGCCATTCGTCACGATCGATCCAGCCGGCTCGCTCGATCTCGACCAGGCCCTGTACCTGGAGCGCAACGGGGACGGCTACAGGGTCCGATATGCGATCGCCGACGTGCCGTCCTTCGTGGCCCCAGGGGGCGCGCTGGACGCCGAGGCACGCAGGCGAGGGCAGACGATCTACGCGCCGGACGGGCGCATCCCGCTGCACCCCCTCATCCTGAGCGGAGGAGCAGCCTCGCTCCTTCCAGGTCAGCTTCGCGGCGCCTTCGTGTGGGACCTGGCGCTCGACTCAGCGGGGCAGTTGGTATCGACGAGCGTCGCTCGTGCAACGGTGCAGAGCACCGCGAAGCTCGACTACGTCGGGGTGCAGCAGCAGATCGACGATGGCACCGCCGACGCCAACCTCATGCTCCTGAAGGAGATCGGTCTGAAGCGCGTGGCGCTCGAGACCGCGCGGGGCGCCGCGAGCCTGACGCTCCCGGAGTCGGAAGTGAACGAGGTCGGTGCGGGCTACGAGATCGTCAGGAGGCGGCCGCTCCCGGTCGAAGACTGGAACGCGCAGCTTTCGCTCCTCACCGGGATGGCGGCAGCCAACCTGATGGTCGAGGCGAAGGTCGGGATCCTCCGCACGATGCCAGCGCCCGACCAGGGCGCAATCGACCGGTTCAGAAGGCAGAGCGTCGCGCTCGGCACGCCGTGGCCCGAGTCCCAGTCTTACGGCGGTTACCTCCGCAGCCTCGACACCGCCGACCCGAAGCAGCTTGCGATCATGCACGCGGCGGCATCGCTGTTCCGCGGGGCGGGCTACACGGCGTTCGACGGAACCGTTCCCGTTGGCCTCATCCAGGCCGCGGTCGGGGCGTCGTATGCCCACACGACGGCTCCCCTGCGGCGACTGGTGGATCGATTCGTGCTGGTCGTGTGCGAAGCAATCAGCGCCGGCGCCGACATCCCCGCCTGGGCGAGGGAGGCCCTGCCGACCCTGCCTGCGCTCATGGAACATTCGAGCGGCCTCACCAGCCAATTCGAGCATCGCGCGCTCGACATGGTCGAAGCGGCACTTCTCAGTAACCGCGTCGGTGACGTGTTCGACGCGACCGTCATTTCGCTCTCGAAGACGGGTGGCTCAATCCAACTCACCGACCCGGCGGTGACCGCGCACTGCGCGGGCGAATTGGCAGCGGGAGCCGTGATCCGGGCGAGACTCGTGCAGGCTGACATCGCGACGGGTACGACCCTGTTCGAGCTCGCCTGACCTACTGGTCGCTTAGAGCGGCTGGGAATTCGAGCGGCTCCCACTCCCGAAGCTCCGAGCGGTAGACGAGTCCCTCAAGACGAAACGGGTCGCTAGCCATGAATTCCTCGGCGGCCTGCCTCGAACGGAAGATCGACATGGAACCCTCGGTTGCCGGGTTGCCGAACGTGCCGATCATCCACACCTGGCCACCCTTCGCGAACTCGTCGAGATAGGCGCGGTGGCGCGGATAGGTCTGCTGCAATTTCGCGAAGTGCGCCGGATCGGCGTTGGGATCCGCGTGGTAGAACGTCACGTAGTACACGCGACAATCCTAGAGACGAGCGCTCTTAGGTGAGCGTGTCTTCTTCGCCCTCGTCGAGATCCTCGTCGTCGAAATCGTCGTCGTCGTCTTCGCCGATCACTCGCGGCTTGACATACGGGTCTTCGTCGCCGGCGTATTTTGCCGTTTTCGCGAGTGTCTCGACCTCGATATCGCGATTGTGCGCCTCCGTGAGCAGTGAATCGATCAGCGCCGCATTTTCGGGGATGCCGTCGGGGATGAATTCGAGCGACGGCGTGAGCCTTGCGGTGATGTTCTTGCCGACCTCGCTGCGCAGCATGCCCGTGGCGGACTTCAGCGCCGCGGCGGTATCAGAACGCTCTTCGTCGGTGCCGTAAACGGTGTAGAAAACAGATGCGTGCTGCAGGTCGCCGGTCACACGGACGTCGGTGATCGTCACGAACCCAAGGCGCGGGTCTTTGATGCCGCGTTCGAGGCGTTTCGCGATGATGACCTGGATGCGGTCCGCCATCTTCGCCGCGCGTGCTGGATCAGCCACGATTACTCCCTACTGTTCCTTCATTACTTCCCGGATGCGGCGTGGAGACCTTGGTTTCCGCGTCGCAGGTTGGGCCTGGCAGCGACCGAGCCTGCGAGGCCGCCGGATGCGGCGCGGAAACCAAGGTCTCCACGCCGCATCCAACCGCTATACGCGGGGCTTTTCCTTCAGTTCGATCGTCTCGATCTCGTCGCCGATCTCGATGTCGTTGAACCGGCCGAGCCCGATGCCTGCCTCGAAGTCCGTACGGACCTCCGTGACGTCATCCTTGAACCGGCGCAGGCTGTCGATCGTGAGGTTGTCGCCGACCACAACGCCGTCGCGGATAACCCGCGCCTTGGCGTTTCTCGTGATCGTTCCCGACCGCACGATGACACCGGCGATGTTGCCGACCTTGGAAGAGCGGAAGATCTCGCGGATCTCCGCGACACCAGACTGCACCTCCTCGAACTCGGGCTTGAGCATTCCCTTGAGGGAGTTCTCGATGTCCTCGAGCGCCGCGTAGATGACCGAGTAGAAGCGCACGTCGACGCCTTCGCGAGCGGCACGCTCGCGCGCCTTCGTGTCCGGCCTGACGTTGAACCCGATGATGATCGCGTTGTCGACTGTTGCGAGGTTGACGTCGCTCTCTGTGACTGCACCAACACCACGGTGGATGATGCGCAGGGCGACCGAATCGTCGACCTCGATCTTGAGCAGCGACTCTTCGAGCGCCTCGACGGCACCGGAGACGTCACCCTTGATGATGAGGTTGAGCGCGTCGACCTTGCCCTCTTCGAGTGCACGGGTGAAGTCCTCGAGTGAGATGCGCTTGCGGGCACGGGCCAGCTGGGCGTTGCGCTCGACGGCTTCACGCTTTTCGGCGATCTGGCGGGCAGTGCGGTCGTCTTCGATGACCAGGAACGTGTCGCCTGCACGGGGCACGGTCGACAGACCCTGCACCTGCACCGGGCGAGCCGGCTGGGCCTCGATGACCGCGTTACCGTCTTCGTCCGACATGGCGCGAACCTTGCCGTAGGCGGTGCCTGCGACGATCGAGTCGCCGACGCGCAGCGTTCCGGACTGGATGAGCACGGTAGCAACCGCGCCGCGACCCTTGTCGAGACGGGCTTCGATCGCGACACCGCGCGCATCCTTGTTCGGGTTGGCGCGGAGGTCGAGACCGGCGTCTGCCGTCAGGAGGACCGCGTCGAGCAGCTTGTCGATGCCGATGTTGCCGAGCGCCGAGACGTCGACGAACATCGTGTCTCCGCCGTACTCCTCGGCAACCAGGCCGAACTCGGTGAGCTGCTGGCGCACCTTGGCGGGGTTAGCACCCTCCTTGTCGATCTTGTTGACAGCGACAACGATCGGGACGTTTGCCGCCTGGGCGTGGTTCAGTGCCTCGACGGTCTGGGGCATGATGCCGTCGTCCGCTGCAACAACGAGGATCGCGATGTCTGTCACCTGGGCACCACGGGCACGCATGGCGGTGAACGCCTCGTGGCCAGGTGTGTCGATGAAGGTGATCGCGCGCTCGTTGCCCTCGTGCTCGGTCCAGACCTGGTACGCACCGATGTGCTGGGTGATTCCACCCGCCTCGCCGGCAACGACGTTGGCCTTCCGAATGGCGTCGAGGAGCTTCGTCTTACCGTGGTCGACGTGACCCATGACGGTCACGACCGGCGGACGGATCTCGAGGTCGCTGTCGTCTTCGTCTTCGAGCTCCTGGTCGAGGTCGATATCGAAGCCGGACAGCAACTCGCGGTCCTCGTCTTCCGGCGACACCATCTGGATCTTGAAGCCGAGCTCGGCTCCCAGCACCTCGAAAGTCGCCTCATCGAGTGACTCCGTCGCCGTCGCCATTTCACCAAGGTGGAACAGTACGGTGACGAGGTTGCCTGGGCTTGCGTCGATCTTGTCCGCGAAGTCCGTGATGGATGCGCCGCGACGCAGCCGGACGATGGTCTTGCCATCGCCGCGCGGGACGCTGACGCCACCGAGCGACGGGGCTTCGCGCAACTCGAATTCTGCGCGCTTCGTCCGCTTCGACTTGCGCGCCTTGGACTTGCCGCCGCCACGACCAAATGCACCGGCCGTGCCGCCGCCTGGCCCGCGGCCACGACCGCCACCCCCACCGGGACGAGGAGCGCCGAATCCGGGCGTTGCGCCCGGTGCGCCGCCTGGGCGCTGGAAGCCTCCGCCTGCCGGACGGCCGGCTCCACCCGGACGCTGCTGGAACGGCGCTCCACCACCCGGACGCTGGAATCCGCCTGGGCGAGCGCCCTGGCCTGGGCCGCCGGGACGTGGTGCACCCGGGCGAGGTGCCGCAGGGCGCGGGATCGAGCCGGGCGTCGGAGCTCCTGGGCGCTGCATGCCCTGGTTGCTCGCAAACGGGTTGTTACCCGGTCGCGGGGCTCCTGGACGCTGCATGCCCTGGTTACTCGCAAACGGGTTGTTACCCGGGCGCGGGGTCCCTGGACGCGGGATGCCGCTGGAGGGTGCAGCTGCATCCGGAGCGGCGGCTGGCGCCGCCTCCGTCGCCGGCGCTGCGGCCGCTGCTGCGGCTGCGGCCTGGCGCTCTGCGACCGTGAGGGGCGCTGGAGCGACCGGAACGACCTCGACCTCGGGCTGCTGTTGCTCCTCGGCGACGGGCGCCGGGGCAGGCTTAGCGGCTGCGGGGCGCGGCGCGGCGGCTTTCGCCGGGGCGGGCGCCGCTGCTGCGGTTGCGGCCGGCTTGATGCCTGCCGCTTCGAGAGCCGCCTTCAGTCGACGTGCGACCGGGGGCTCAATGCTTGAGGAAGGTCCCTTGACGTATTCGCCCATTTCCTTGAGCTTGTCTAGGGCAACCTTGCTATCGACGCCCAGTTCGGCGGCGACTTCGTGTACGCGTGGTTTGGCAGCCACTTCTCTCCTGTTCGAGTCTGCACCCGAACAGGGGCAGACCATTAGTGACGGACGGGTCTCATTTCGAGCCGCTCATTAGTTGTCCATTGGTCAATCAGCCATTTCGTTACGTGAACCTGGGGCCTCGGATGAAGCCCAGGCTGTTGTAGAAAGAACCGCAGTGTCAAGCGTTGCGCTAACTCGCAGCGCTCGCCCGAAGGCCCTGCGCTTGATCGAATTCTCGACGCACGAACTCGTGGGATGAACCCACGCGCCTCGGCCGGGAAGTGTTGCGGACGGATCCGGAATCACGACGCCATCCCGCGCGACGACCCGAAGTAAAACGGATTTGTCGGCGCGGACACGGCAGCCAATGCAGGTTCTTGCGTGTTCCATACTACCCCCATCCCCTCCCGAGCTAGTCCGTCTCACCTATCGCAAAGTCGGAAGTTCGACCCAACGTGCGGGATGTCGCGCCCGCCGAGACGGCGAGTCGCCTGAGTTTCCGACTTTGCGGTCGGGTGGAGCTGGACGGTCAGGAGGCGTCCATCACGGAGTCCGGCTGGATGTCGATGCGTGCACCCGTGAGCTTGGCGGCGAGACGGGCGTTCTGGCCCTCCTTGCCGATGGCGAGCGAGAGCTGGTAATCCGGTACGAGCGCCCGAACGGCCTTCAGCGCCTCGTCGATGACGAAAGCGCTCGTGACCTTCGCGGGCGACAGGGCGTTGGCGACGAATGTCGCGAGATCGGTCGAGTAGTCGACAATGTCGATCTTCTCGTTGTTGAGCTCCGCCGTGACGGCGCGCACGCGCTGGCCGAGCTCACCGATGCACGCGCCCTTGGCGTTTACGCCCGGCTGGGTCGCGCGCACCGCGATCTTGGTGCGGTGGCCGGCCTCGCGTGCGAGCGATGTGATCTCCACTACGCCACTTGCGATCTCCGGCACCTCAAGGGCGAACAGCTTGCGAACGAGCGAAGGATGCGTGCGGCTCACCGTGATCTGCGGCCCCTTCAGGCCCTTGCTCACGCTCGTGACGTAGACGCGGATGCGCGTGCCGTGAGCGTAAACCTCACCCGGCACCTGCTCCTCAGGGGGCAGGATCGCCTCGACGGTACCGAGATCGACGTGGATCATGCGGGGGTTCGGGCCCTGTTGGATGATGCCGGCGACGATGTCACCCTCTCGCCCCTTGAACTCGCCGAGCACCTTGTCGTCGCCGATGTCACGAAGACGCTGGTTGATGACCTGCTTGGCCGCGAATGCCGCGATCCGACCGAAGTCGTGAGGATCTTCAACGCCCTCACCGATGATGTTGCCGTCCTCGTCGAATTCTTCGACGTACACCGTGACGTGCCCGGACTTGCGATCGAGCTCGACCCGTGAACCAGGCGGCGCTGGCTCGCCCGGCTTGTGTTCTGCCTGGTCTGTGTGCTTCAGATAGGCCGTGTGAATCGCTTGTTCGATGATCTGAACGAGTTCGTCGAACGGGATGTCACGCTCGCGCTCCATGAGGCGCAGCACGCTCAGGTCAATGTCCACTGAGGGCCTCCACTATTCAGGTCTGGTTGACGAACGCCGCTTGGCCGGGCGTTCGTCGTACCTAAGGTACCAGTGCGAGCGCGCGCACGCCGTCCACGGCATCCGCGATCGCTACCGGTGTGCGTTCGCCAGTGCGCCGGTCCCACAGCTCGACCGTGCCGCTCGCAACGCCCTTGCCGACGATGACGATCACCGGGACGCCGATCAGCTCTGCGTCGCCGAACTTCACGCCGGGCGACACCTTCGGCCGATCGTCGAAGAGCACGTCAAGACGCTCGGCCTCGAGATCTGCGACGAGCTTCTCGGCCGCCTCGTAGACCTCGGACTCCTTGGTCGCCGCGACCACGTGAACGTCGAACGGGCTGACGTTCGCTGGCCAAATGAGTCCCCTGTCTGTGTTGTTCGACTCCGCGATGACCGCCATGATGCGGGTGACGCCGATGCCGTACGAGCCCATCGTTACAGTGACGAGCTTGCCGTTCTCGTCGAGCACCTTGAGCCCAAGGACCTCGGCGTACTTTCGCCCGAGCTGGAAAACGTGGCCGATCTCCATCCCGCGCGCGAGCTCGACCGGGCCTGAGCCATCCGGAGCGGGGTCGCCTGCGACAACCTCGGCGACCTCAGCAATCGCATCCCAACTGAAGTCGCGGCCAGCGACCAGCCCGAAGACGTGGTGGCCGTGCTCATTGGCGCCTGTGATCCACCCTGAACCGTCTGCTACGTGCGGATCGAGGAAGTAACGGATGCCCGTTGCGGAGTCCTCGCCGAGCATGGCACCACCCGGCGACCACGGCCCGATGTAGCCCTTGACGAGACCTGGGTGGTCGCCGTCCGCCTCGAACTTCACGAAGTCTTCCGGCGTGGCAGGCTCGACCTCGGCGGGGGCGAACGCGACCTCAGCGCGCTTCAGGTCGACGTCCCGGTCGCCGGGCAGTCCGACGACGACGAGTTCCCGTGTCCCGTCGAGGTGAGTGAGCGCGAGCACGACGTTCTTCAGTGTGTCTGCTGCGCTCCATGAGCGCCCGTCCGGCCGGGGATGCTTTTCGTTCGCCACTTCGATCAGAGTTGCGATGGTGGGCGAGTCCGGCGTTGCCAGAACCTCGGCTGGCGTCAGCTTCTCGTAGGAACGGGCGGGAAGAGGCTCTGTCGTGAACGCCTCGACGTTGGCAGCATATCCGCCCGCCGAGCGCACGAAGGTGTCTTCGCCGATGGGCGTTGGGTGCAGGAACTCCTCGCTCCGTGAGCCTCCCATTGCGCCCGCGTCCGCCTTAACGATCACGTATTCGAGACCGAGACGGCTAAAGATGCGCTCGTAGGCGTCGCGCTGTTTCATATAGCTCGTATCGAGCCCGGCGTCCGCGTAGTCGAACGAGTACGCATCCTTCATCGTGAATTCGCGTCCGCGCAGAAGGCCTGCGCGCGGGCGTGCCTCGTCGCGATACTTGTCCTGGATCTGGTAGATCGACAGGGGCAAGTCTTTGTACGACGAGTAGAGGTCCTTCACGAGCAGCGTGAAAACCTCTTCGTGGGTCGGGGCAAGCAGGTAATCCGCGCCCTTGCGATCCTTCAGGCGGAAGATGTTGTCGCCGTATTCCTCCCACCGTCCGGTGAGTTCGTACGGCTCTCTCGGAAGCAGCGCGGGAAAGAGCACTTCCTGGGCACCGGCGGCATCCATCTCTTCCCGCACGATCTGCTCGATCTTCCTGCGCACCTTCAAGCCGAGCGGTAACCAGGCGAACACGCCTGGAGCCTGGCGCCTGATGTACCCCGCTCGGACGAGGAGGCGATGACTCGCGACCTCGGCATCGACGGGATCTTCACGGAGCGTGCGGACGAAGAGCTGTGAGAGGCGTGTTGGCACCAGCCAATCCTAGCGACGGCAAGCAAGAACCCCGGGGGCAGGCAAGCCGTCCCCCGGGGCTCTCTGAGGATTTGCAGACTGTTCGGGCCGCTAAATCGTTCACTCAGGCTACGCCGGAGTGCCGATCATCCGAATCCCCCATAGCTGGGGTCACGCGGGCAAACCCCTCGAGTCCTCTGCCCGACGCTGCGATAACCCACCTGCACCGTCGGGATGGTTATCGGACTCGAAAGATCTGCACCCAATCGCTCGGTGGGCGTGCCTGGTCGTCTCAACCAATCCCCCGATTGATTCACCCCTGATACCTCTGTAATCGAAGCGTCACACGGTTGGTGACAGTTCAACTACGAATCAGCGTAGACGTCCCGGTTGACCCCTTGCCAGCAAAAACGGGGTAC
>DASYEE010000066.1:0-3672 GCA_036499165.1 Galbitalea sp.
TGAGGCCGGCCATGGGCTTGGGACTTCCTGCCGGTATCAGCCTTGCGTGGCGTCGTCGACCTGGCCGTGCGCCTGGTGGAGCTCGGCGGCGCCGCGGTCATCCTCGCCGGGGCCACGTGGGCGTTCGCGCAGTTCGTCGTATCCGGCGTGGTCCGGATGCGCGGCGCGAAAGCATCGCAGCGGCCGCTTACGGGTTCAACCGGATCCGGCTGACTCTGGGCACTTTCCTCGCCCTCGGTCTGGAATTCCAGCTCGCCGGCGACATCCTGCGCACCGCGATCGCCCGTCTTTTACCAGATCGGCCAGCTGGCCGCGATCGCCGCGATCCGGACCGCGCTCTGTACCGGCTCCGCTGCGGACGGTGTGAGCTTGGACGTCATCCCTCGGCCGTATTCGAACGACGCGACCGAGCCTTCGCTCTCGAGCGACTGTCTTTGAGCTGCTACGCGTTCTCGAGTTCAGCCGTGCTCGACGGCAACCGCACGCGCGCGACTGTGCCGAGGAGTTCGTTGAATCCTTCGGTCGTGCTGGGGTGCGAGTAGATCGAGTTGCCGAGCTCGCTGGCGGGAACATCGTGACGCATGGCGAAGGCGACCAGGTTGATGACTTCTTGGGAATCGATGCTGATCAATGCCGCGCCGAGAATGAGGTCGGTGTCCGCGTCGATGACGAACTTGATCAGGCCGCGGGTATCGCCCATGATCCGCGCACGATGCGTGGCTATGGTCTGAGCAACGAGCTTGCTGGCGATCCTCACGTTGTAGCCGCGTTCTCTGGCGGCGGTCTCGGTAAGGCCGACGGTGGAGAACGGCGGAGTGATGAACATCGTGTGCGGAACAGCCCGTCGATCAGCCGTGGAGCGGGTGCCGTCACCGAGAAGCCGGTCCGCGACGATGCGGTAGTCGTCGCGGGAGATGTAGGTGAACTGCAGTCCCCCGTTGACGTCGCCGATCGCGTAGATGTGCGGCCGGCTCGTGCGCAGGTGCTCATCCACCTCGATGGCGCCACGTTCGGTCGTACGGATGCCCGCTCTGTCAAGACCGAGCCCCTCGATGGCGGGAGCGCGCCCAGTGGCGACGAGGATCTTGTCCGCCTTCAGGGTCCGCGGACGCCCGTCGACCTCGTAATAGATAGTGGTGTCGGCGGAGCCGTCCCTGACCTCAGTCACCTTCGCGTCGGTGATGAGAGTGATTCCTTGATCGCGGAGGATGCCGACGACGACTTCGGCGACATCGTCGTCCTCGCGGCCCACGACTTTGGGAAACGCCTCGAGAACCGACACTTCCGATCCGAACTGCCGGTACATGGCGGCGAATTCCAGGCCGAGATAACCGCCCCCGATCACTGCGAGGTGTCGTGGGAGCTCTTTGGTGTGGAGCAGGTCAGTGCTCGTCGCCATGTACTCGCTCTTGCGCAGCCCACGGATGTCGGGGATCACGGGCACGGATCCAGTGTTGATCACGATGGTCCCGGCGCTGATGGTCAGGCGGTCGTCCCCCGCCGCGACCTCAACCGTCGTGGAGTCGAGGAACGAGGCCTTGCCGGTGACCACGGTGACGGTGTCGAGGGTGTCCAACATCTGGAAGTTCTTGCCGCGCATCATCGTGGTCATGTCGGTGACCGCGCCGATCGCGTCCTGGTACCAGCTTTGCCGTTCGTCGCCTGGACGACGAACATCGGCGTGGTGGACCAGCGCCTTGGTCGGTACGCAGCCGATATTGATGCACGTCCCTCCGTACATCTGGTCCGACTGCTCCACCATGACGACCCTCTTGCCCTCGCGTCCCATGGTCCCCGCGAGATCCTTCCCGCCCTTGCCGAAACCGATGACCAACACGTCGGCCGTGATGCCAATGCTCTCTGCTTCGCTCATGGCAGCATTTCTCTCTCGAAGGATTCGCGTCCCGACTCGTCGAACCGCGCGCAGAGCTCCTGTACCTCGTCCTTGAGAAGTACGATCTGAGAGAAGCCGACCAGTTCGCCGCCGACCCGGATCGGTGAGACCGTGACCAGGATCGTGGTTTTTCCGTAGGGCCTGGCGACGTAGCGTACCGGCTCGACGCGGCCCTCCTCGAAAAGCCGGAGCATGGCGTCGAAACGGGGATTGGTCACCGCTCGGCGATGCCGCTTCCGGACGTCGTTTCCGATGTATTCGGACTTCCGGTCGAGGTGCTCCGAAGCCCACTTGTTGTAATACATCACCGTTCCGTGGCGGTCCAGGATGGTGACTCCGACGCCAGCCTGCTCAAGAATCCGGACCGCCCACTGGTCCAGGCCCCAGTCCGTGGCGATGCGGCTCTCGGCGACTTCGGCTAGCTCGACCTGAGATGACATTAATACCTCCGAAGAGGGAATTGGTAGATACCTGTCGTAGTAGACAGACGTATTAGCACAAAGTCTGGACGTTTGATTCCGAGTTCACAATGAGTCTTTTTTGGGGTGAGCCTTCGTCTGAGCCGAAGGCTTCTCGAGTGGGGCCGACGTGGGTACCGTCTCGACCATGACGTATGACCTGACCGATCTTCAGCTATTCCTGCAGGTAGTCGACCAGGGCAGCATCACCCGGGGTGCGGACCGGTCACACCTGTCGCTGGCTTCGGCCAGTGCGAGGATCAAGGCGATGGAGAAGGCTCTGGGGGCGCCGCTTCTGATCCGGCATCGCCGTGGCGTTGTGCCGTCACCGGCAGGGTGGCTGCTGGTGGCCCATGCCCGTGAGGTCGTTGGGCAGATTGCTCGGATGCGTTCTGAATTGTCCCGATATTCTGACGGCCTGCGGTCCACATTGGTGATCTCGGCAAACACTTCGGCAACCGAAACGCTCGTGTCGTCGGTGATAGTCGACTTCATGGCCGACAACCCCGACATCGACCTGGAACTGGAGGAGCGGCCGAGCCACGAGATAGTCGCCGCCGTCACCGACGGCCGGGCGGAACTGGGGATCATCGCCGATACCGTGGACTCGGGTCGGCTGGAACGGGCGGTGCTGCGTCCCGACCCGCTGGTCGTCATCACACGGCCAGGCCACGCTCTGGCCGCGCGTGCTCATGTCGCGTTCAGCGAGTGCCTCGGCCACCCGTTCGTCGGCTTCACCGAGGGGAACCCGTTGCAGGAGCATCTGAGCGGGCAGACCCAGCCGCTCGGGCTCCGGCCTCGCTACCGGGCGCATCTGCCGACCACGGAGGCGATCTGCAGCGCGGTAGCGGTCGGCGTCGGCATCGCCGTGGTTCCCGCGCGCGCGGTCGTCCGTTGGCAGCGTACCTACGACCTGCGGGTCGTGGACCTGACGAATTCCTGGGCGAAGCGCAACCTGCTGTTGTGCAGCCAGCGCTGGTCCGGGCTCTCCGAAGCCGCGGCGGCGCTCGCCGCACGCCTCAAAGCGCACGGGGCGCCCGCCGCCACACCGGACGACGGCGGCGCCGAGGGCGCGTAGACGCCGACGGGCCCTGGCTCGGGCTCCGCGGGGCGAACGCGATCGTGGAGCGGTGGATCGGAACCGTACGACGCGAATGTAGCGACCGGCTGCTGACCTGTAGCGACCGGCATTTACGCAGTGTCCTCGCCGAGTACGAGCGGTCGCTGCCGAGCCAGGTATCGGCCATGACAAAGTTCCGAATCGAGCAGTACTCACAATATGGGGCACCTTCGACCCATCAGCGAAATTTCGTGGAGGGG
>DASYEE010000067.1:0-45060 GCA_036499165.1 Galbitalea sp.
CCCGCGACGATCAGCCGCGCGAGGTCGCACATCGACCCGCCCTCGGCAAGCCGGATCGTGACCGGCACAGCCCGATAGCGGAAAACGTTGCGCTCGACACCCAGCCCGCTGACATCGCGCGAGACACCGAATTCGGATGCCCAGGCACGCTGGTCGCGCACGGCCGCAAGGCGCACCCGATCGAACTCGAGGAACTCGAGACCTGCCTGCGCACGCTTGATCACGCGGGCGACATCCTCGCTCATGCCCTCGAGGGTCAGGTCTTCTCCCGGGTCCACCTCGAGCGACTGCCATGAACCGAGCGTCATCAGGTAGTTTGGCCCGCCGGCCTTGGCCGACGTGCCCACCGTCGACCGCTTCCAGCCGCCGAAGGGCTGCCGCCGAACGATGGCACCGGTGATGCCGCGGTTCACGTAGAGGTTTCCGGCATCCACGGTGTCCAGCCAGAGCTCCACTTCACTCGCCTCGAGCGAGTGGATGCCCGCGGTGAGCCCATAGTCGGTCGCGTTCTGCAGTTCGATGGCTTCGGCCAGCGTCGCCGCAGTCATGATCCCGAGGACCGGCCCGAAGTACTCCGTGCGGTGGAAGGTGCTTCCGGCAGCAACACCGGCACGGACTCCAGGCGACCAGAGGCGCCCGGTCTCGTCGAGCTGTCGCGGCTTCACCAGCCACTCCTCCCCCGCCTCGAGCGTCGTGAGACCTGACAGGAGCTTGCCGTGCGCAGGTTCGACGATCGGTCCCATTTGGGTGGTCGGGTCTGACGGGTAGCCGACCTTCAGGGTCTTGACCGAGTCGACCAACTGGCGCCGGAAACGCTCAGAGCGCCCGACGGAACCGACGAGAATCACGAGCGAAGCCGCCGAACACTTCTGGCCCGCGTGCCCGAACGCGCTCTTCACGACATCCGCGACGGCCAGGTCAAGGTCGGCAGACGGCGTCACAATGATCGCGTTCTTGCCGCTCGTCTCGGCGAGCAGCGGGAGGTCGGGTCGCCAGCTGCGGAACAGCTTCGCCGTCTCCCACGCGCCGGTGAGGATGACCCGCTCGACCGCGGGATGCGAGACAAGCTGTTGCCCGAGCGCGCCCTCCTCGATGTCGACGAGCCGCAGGACCTCGCGCGGGACCCCGGCCTCCCAGAGCGCCTCGACCATGACGGCCGCCGATCGGCGCGCCTGCGGAGCCGGCTTGATGATGACGCCGCTGCCAGCGGCGAGCGCGGAGAGCACTGAGCCGGCGGGGATGGCGACCGGAAAGTTCCACGGCGGGGTTACGACGATGAGCTTCGATGGCACGAAGCGGGCGCCAGGAACGCGGTCGAGATCGAGCGCGCGCTCGGCGTAGTAGTGGGCGAAATCCGTCGCCTCGCTGACCTCGACGTCGCCCTCGGCAATCGTCTTGCCCGTCTCGCTTGCCATGACCTCGATCAGGCGGCCGCGGAAGGCCGACAGCACGTCTCCCGCGTCGTGCAGGATGCGCGAGCGGTCGACCGCTGGCGCCGCGGCCCAGGCGATGCCGGCGGCAACGGTCTCGGCGACGATCTGCTCGAGCGTCGCCTGGTCTGTGACGACGGCGGCCTCGATGGTGGCGACACCCTGCTGCGAGTCAACGCTCCGACCGAGGATGTTGCGTCCCCACACGCGGTTGTCCCCCCGCGAAGGGTCGGTGTCCGGTTCGTTCTCGAAGGCGCCGGGTGCCGCCGGGAGCGAAGCCGGGTGCAGGCGATCCTGGACCCGGTTGGATGCCGGGACCACGTCATCCAAGCCCGACAGCGACGCGAGGAACCGGCCGGACTCCCGACCGAACACCAGCTCATCGGAGGCCAACTCGAACACGCCGCTCATGAAGTTCTCCTGGCTGGCGTTCTCCTCGAGCCTGCGCACCAGGTAACTGATCGCGGAATCGAACTCGTGCGGGTGCACGACGGGCGTATAGAGGAGGAGCCCACCGACATCGCGCTTGACGACCTCCGCCTGCGCCGTTGCCATGCCGAGCAGCATCTCGAACTCGATACGTGTGTCGACGTGCCGCTCCTTGGCCAGCAGCCACGCGAAGGCGACGTCGAACAGGTTGTGTCCGGCGACGCCGATGCGCACGGCATCGGTGTGCTCTGGCGTGAATGCCCAGTTGAGCACGCGCTTGTAGTTGGTGTCGGTCTCGACCTTGTGCGGGTAGGTTGCGAGCGGCCACCCGTGCACGTTCGCGTCAACGTGCTCCATTGCGAGGTTCGCACCCTTCACAACACGCACCTTGATACCAGCACCGCCGCCCGATCGACGCTCGGTTGCCCAGGTGGTCAGGTCCTGCAGGGCGCCGAGGGCATCCGGAAGGTAGGCCTGCAGCACGATGCCGGCCTCGAGCTTCACGAGGCGAGGCTGGTCGAGAAGACGCTTGAACACCGCGACGGTGAGGTCGAGGTCGCGGAACTCTTCCATGTCGAGGTTGATGAACTTCGGCTTGGGCGACACGGCAGCGAGTTCGTAGAGCGGCGTCAGGCGCTCGACCACGCGCTCGACGGTCTCATCGAATGCCCACATCGACAGCTGCGCCGCTACAGACGACACCTTGATCGAGACGTAGTCGACGTCGTCGCGCTGCAGCAAGTCGCGGGTGCCGGCGAGTCGCCGGTCCGACTCGTCGTTGCCGAGCACCGCCTCACCGAGGAGGTTGAGGTTCAGCCGGATGTGCTGGCGCCGAAGTCGCAGGAGAGTCTTGTCGAGCTGGGCCGGCGTCGCATCGATCACGAGGTGACCCACCATGCGTCGCAGCACCGCGCGCGAGATCGGCACGATCGGCCACGGCAGGAGGGGAGCAAGCGCTCCGCCGATCGCGATTGCCGCACGCAGGTACCACGGCAGGAACTTCGGAACACTGTGGCTGAGCTTCTCGAGGTTGCGCCCGGCAACGCGGAGGTCTTCCGGGCGAACGACGCGGTCGACGAAGCCGAGAGTGAAGTCGAGGCCGACCGGGTCGCGAAGAACACCAGCCAGGCGCTCGGCGCTCTTGTCCGGGGCGATGCTGGCCGACTCCTTCAGCCAGCGACGCACTGTGGCGATGGCGGTGTCCGCAAGGTTCGCGGGCAGCACGATTGGATCCGGGTCAACGGAAGTCATGTATCGAGACTAATCAAAGACCCGGGAACGAGTACGTCGAACGACGCCACGTTCGTGCGCGGTCTGCGGGCGGAGCGCAAGAAATCGCAGGATGTCGAGCACATGGCGCGGGAAGGCGCCAATGCTGCGCCTCACGCTGCGGCAACCACCCTCAGGGTCGTGTGTCCGGTACGACCTGAGTACAGTCCGCCGTTGCCCACGTATGTCGCGTAGAGCGCGTAGCTGCCTCTTGGCAAGACGGGGAGGGTGAAGGTGACGGTGCCGATCCCGTCCACGACGACGACTGAGCCGGTGATGGTCTTCGTGCCGTAATGCAGCACGACGTGGCCGCTTGCGATGATCGCAGGCTCAGCAACGGACGAGACGTACACCTGCACGGTGCCAGCCGTGCCGCTCACGACGGGCGATACCGGGGCGAACTCGACAAACGATGCCGAGCGGATCACCGTGACCGACTTTGCCGCAGAGAACCCGCCCGCCCTGCTGCGGATGGTGAACTTTCCTGCCTTCGGGAAGGTCACAGTGTCGCCATGCACCTTTGCACCGCCGGACGCCGAAAGCACCGCGTCGTCGATCGGACCGCTGTGATTGCCGTATCTGTCTGCGCCGAACGTCGAGAACTCGGTCGGGGCGGCGTAGGCGTTTCCGCTATGGGAGAGCACGATGTGAGTGGGGGCGCCTGGCGAAACATGTTCGGTGACGCTCGAACCATCGTGCGACAGGAAGTCGCCGGACAGCTCGGCTTTCACGTAGGCGTTCGAGCCGAGAAACACGGCGGTGGATTCCCACGAGCCCGCAGCCGTGAGCTTGGGCATCGGAACCGTGTAAACCCTGTTGCTCGTCACGTGCACATCGACGTGTGCGGCCTTGTGGTTGTAGTAATAGACGCGCACGGTTCCCGTCGGCTGGACACCGGAATCGCCGGCAACCATCCGCACCGTGACGTGCGGGGCATGACCCGCCGCAACACCGACGAAGAGGAACTCCGATACAACGCTGTCCTGCACCGCATCCCGGCGCACCGATAGGTGCGTCGACCCGATAGTCGCCGTGATGGTTCGTGCGCTCTTGTTGACGAAGGTCACCTTCGACCCCGAGATGTGATCGGCTGTGTGGCTGCTCTTCAGTTTGGCGCTCACCCTCGCGACGGTGTTGCCGTATGCGTCGAGGCTCTGCACCGGATACGAGTATGCGACGCCGACATAGCTGTCGTCGGGTAGTGCGCCCCAGTTATACGAACCCGAGACGGCCGCCGCGTGCACCACCGTGAACGTTGCTGATCCGATGTGCGAGAAATTCGGCAACACTGCGTCGACGAAGCGCGCGCCCGCGACGGTGACGTGAGTCGAATTGCCGCTGACACTCTCGTTGGCTGCGGCGTTCTCGAGGCGGAACGACACCTGGCTCGTGTAATCGCCCAGATCGTGCATCCAGGCGTCGTAACCCTCCGCCTTGAGCGTGATCGTGGAACCCGCGGTCACCGGCTCCGCCGGGAATCCCTTGAGTACGACGCTCTGGAGGCCGCCAGGTTCCACGGTCAACGCAATGCTGGCGGTAATGCTGCCGAACGTGTATGTAATCGTGTGCAAACCGAGCGTGATCGGGCGAACGTCCCATGGGCGCGTCGGGTCCTGTTCGCCGGTCACAGAATCGACGATCGTCGACTGGGTCGTGACGTCGCCGAGGCTGACCCCGTTCTGGTCGTATGCGACTGCGGTCGTGTATACCCAGTCACCCGCCACGACAGTCTGGTCGCCCGGTGTGATCGTCAGGGACGCGACATCTGCCGGATCGACCGGCGTTGGTGCGTCTGCGTTGGCTGGCAGCACGGATGCTGCAATGAGGGCGACGGCCACACCGAGCATGGCGGCGGCTCGGGCCAGCAACGGCATGGTTCGGGTCTTCACATCGGCAATTGTTGCATCGATCCCGGCCGCGCCATTACACGCTCTTACAATGAGTGCATGTCGGAGGTTTCGAGCGTCAGCGAAGGCGAGTGGGAGGTCTGGCGGGCGTTCTTCCAGATGCGCAGGCACCTCGACCTCGCGCTCGACCGCCAGCTGCATCGTGACGCTGAGATTTCCGCACAAGACTACGAGATTCTGCTCGCCCTGTTCCGCTCGCCCGACAAGCAGCTTCGCGCTCGTGAGCTCGGCGGACTGCTCGGCTGGGAGAAGAGCAGACTCTCGCACCAGGTCACCCGCATGGAGCGACGCGGACTCGTCGCCCGCACCGACTGCGACACCGACGCACGCGGCACCTGGATCCTGATCACCGCAGAAGGCAGCCGCGCAACCCTCGGCGCCATGCGCGACCACGCGCTCAGCATCCGCAAATTCTTTTTCGACGTGCTCAGCGACGACGAGCTGAAGGTGATCAAGGATGTCTCGGGTCGGGTGCTCGAGGCCATCGATCCGCCATCGTGCGAGATCGAAGACGCCGATGAGTTGGCAGCCGATCTCGAAGCGGGCGATGTACGCGCCAGCGGCATCCACGCCAGCGGCGCCCAAGCCAGCGGCGCCGCGTGACCGACAGCTACGACATCGTCGTCGTCGGCGGTGGCCATAACGGGCTGACCGCGGCGGCGTACCTCGCCAAGGCCGGCAAGCGTGTCATCGTGCTCGAAAAACTGGATGCGGTCGGCGGAGCCGCCGTGTCAGCGCAGGCGTTCGAGGGGATCGACGCGCAGCTGTCCCGGTATTCGTACCTGGTGTCGCTGCTGCCTGCCCGCATCATCCGCGACCTTGGCCTCGACATCCGATTGGAGCGTCGGCGCTACTCCTCCTACACACCGCGTCCGGGCGGAACCACCGGTGTACTCGTCGACAACCAGGCGAGCGACCGCTCCGCCCTCGGCTCGGATGGCCCGGCGTGGGACACCTTCTACGCCGGCACCGCCCGACTCGCGCGCACTCTGTTCCCGACCGTAACGGAGCCGCTGATGACCCGAAGCGAGGCCCGGGCGTCCCTCGCGGACGACCGTCTCTGGGACTCCCTGGTCGAGACTCCCGTCGGGGCGACCATCGCATCCACGTTCAGCGACGACCTCGTGCGGGGCGTCGTCATGACCGACGGCCTGATCGGCACGTTCGCGCCCAACATCGACGAGACCCTTGCCGCGAACCGATGCTTCCTTTACCACGTGATCGGCGGGGGGACGGGCGACTGGGATGTCCCGGTCGGCGGCATGGGGGCGGTCTCAGGCGAGCTGCTGGATGCGGCGCGCGGGGCGGGAGCCACAGTCGTGACGGGGGCAGAGGTCGTCGAGGTGAATCCCGATGGCGAGGTCACCTACCGGGCCGGCGGCGTCGATCGCTCCGTCGCGGGGGAATGGGTGTTAGCGAACGTCGCGCCGTACGTGCTCGAGAGGCTCCTTGCGGCGGGCGGCGACAATGCCCCCTCCCACGTTCCCTACCCGGTTCGTCCCGAGGGCGCGCAGGTAAAGGTCAACCTGCTGCTGACTCGCTTGCCGCGGTTGCGCGACACCTCGGTCGATCCAGTCGCTGCGTTCGGCGGAACCTTCCACATCAACGAACTCTGGACCCAACTCGATGCTGCGTACTCCGCCGCGTCCGGGGGCGAGATTCCGCGACCGCTGCCCTGCGAGATCTATTCGCACTCGCTCACCGACCCCAGCATCCTCTCGCCGGAGCTGCGCGCATCCGGAGCCCAGACGCTCACCCTGTTCGGCCTGCACACGCCCGACCGCCTGGTGAGCCAGGCGACGAACGACGCCCGGCGGGCAGAGCTGCAGGATGCCGCACTCGCGTCGCTGAATTCTGTCCTGGCCGAGCCGGTCGAGAACCTCCTGCTGACCGACGCGAACGGCCGAGCGACGATCGAGACGAAGACGACCCTCGACATCGAACATTCGCTGGGAATGCCGGGCGGCAACATTTTCCACGGGCCGCTGTCGTGGCCATTCGTCGAGGATGACGCCGACCTGTCGACCCCGGCCGCGCGCTGGGGCGTTGGTACGGTGCACCCGCGGATCCTGATCTGTGGTTCTGGTGCGCGGCGGGGCGGTGCCGTGAGCGGGATCGGCGGCCACAACGCCGCGATGGCGGTGCTCGAGAGCGAGTAGGGGTTAGGTGGGCTGGGCGCCCCAGAAGTTGGGGCGCGCGACTCATCCACACGCCGGCTTTTCTCGTAGACAACAATCGAACATATGTTCGATAATG
This sequence comes from Galbitalea sp., assembly GCA_036499165.1. Lineage (GTDB taxonomy): Bacteria > Actinomycetota > Actinomycetes > Actinomycetales > Microbacteriaceae > Galbitalea. The sequence goes on from DASYEE010000067.1 coordinate 7,292, forward strand.
GACGCATGCATTCGACCACCGCCGAAACAGCCCTGAGCGTCCTCGAGGGCTATCGCCGGGCTCTTGGGGCGCTGCGCGACCTGCCAGGGGATGTCGATGCCTTTCGGGCACTGCCAGAGCAGCAATTGCTCGAGATCAACCTGTTGCGTGCCGAGGCGGCGACGGTTCTCGACGCCAACGGTGCTCTCGTCGCGGGCGAGATCGCGCATCGTTCACGGCCACAGCTCGGCAAACAGGGGCTGGCACAGCGAACGGGGCATCGCACTCCGGTACAGTTCCTGCGCAACACAACCGGCGCTCCCCGCGCCCACGTCATCACCGCCATCCGCGTGGGCGAGCTCCTCGGCGAGGTCGCCGACAACGGCAGGGTAGATGAAGCGACGGGCGAGGTCTGCACGCCAAGACTGCCGTGGTTGCGGTCCGTCGCGGCTGAGGTCGTTGCCGGGCGACTCTCGACATCGGCGGCAGACGCAATCCGGTCGGGGCTCGGGCTGCCGAACGATGCCGTCACGATCCGGCACCTTGCCGATGCCGCAGCACGACTCGTCGCCGAGTCGCTTGCGGGTGTGGATGTAGACAGCCTGTGGAAGAGAGCTCGCGAGGCTCGAGACCAGCTCGACCTCGACGGCGTCGCCCTGCGTGAAGAGCACCTGCGCGCCACACGCGACTTCCGGCTCGTCGAGAGCACCGGCGGTGGCGGGCGCGCCGTCTGGATCATGGATCCTGAGACCTTCGCTCACGTTAAAGACCTGTTCGACCGCGCCACCTCGCCGCGGCGCGGCGGCCCGCGCTTCGTCGCAGCCATCCAGGCACAACGCGCCACCGCCATCGAGGCAGACGAACGCACCACGGGCCAGCTCGCGTCCGACGTGATGATGCACCTTCTTGCAAGCGGCGCGGACTCCGACGCAAGCATGCTGCTCGGTTCGGGCGCACCGGTCATCCGCATCACGGTCGCCGAGACATCCATCGAGACAGGCGTTGGCCTCGGCCGCATTGAGGGCAGTGACGAGCCGGTCTCGCTGGCGACAGTGCAACGGATGCTGTGTGAGGGCACCAGCATGCGCCTGGGATTCGACGCCGATGCCAATTTGCTCGATGTAGAACGCGAGCAGCGCCTGTTCTCGAGGCGTCAGCGCGAGGCCCTCTCGGTCAAATTCGGCGGCTGCATGCATCCAGGGTGCGATCGACCGCCGTCCTGGTGTGAATCGCATCACATCAGGCAGTGGTCACGGGATCGCGGGAAGACGGAGGTCGCGAACGGCATCCTGCTCTGCAAGTGGCATCACCTGAAGTATCACAACGACGGATACGAGATCTCTGTCGACCGTCGCGGCCGGTATTGGCTGATTCCACCGGCCTCGGTCGACCCAGCGCGGACCCCGCAGCGCATGGCGCTGCGCAGTGCGGCGATGCGCGACCTGTTCGGAGTGGTGGGATGAACGCGGCAGTCAGGGATGATCCTCCGTCGTACCTCGACGGGTCGGCTTTCTCGGGCCGTCGGCTTCCTCGATTTGTCAGCCTTGTGAATCTCTCGCCCGTCTGGGCCTATCCGCGGTCGGATGCCGCCGATACCCTCATCGCATGACAGACACGACTAGTCGCGAGAACGAACGGGATACTGCCGACCAGGATGCTGGCGAGCTGGATGTCACGTCCCTCCGGGCGGTGGTGGTGGGGCCGGTGCTGACGCCGGGCGACGAGGGATTTGCCGATGAGGTCGTTGCCTGGATCCGTAACTTCGATCACACACCGCAGGTCGCCGTCGGGGTGACCTCCGCGGCCGATGTCATTGCCGCTGTGAACTTCGCTCGCGACAATTTGCTGCCTGTGCGGGTGCAGGCGACAGGGCACGCCAGCCACTTCGCGATCACCGACGGCATGCTCATTGTGACGAAACGCATGAGCGATGTGACAGTCGACTCCGCCGCACGGACGGCGACGATTTCGGCGGGCGCTTCCTGGGCAGCCGTCGTGGCGGCGGCGGGAGTTCGCCTTGCCCCGATCGCCGGCTCGGCGCCCACGGTCGGCGCGGTTGGCTTCCTGCTGGGTGGTGGCGTCGGGCCCCTGGCGCGCAGTTTCGGCTTCGGCAGCGACTACATCGAGAGCGTCGAGATTGTCACGAGCAACGGTGAACTGATCACCGCAAGCGCCAGCCAGAATCAGGACCTCTTCTGGGCGCTACGTGGGGGCAAGGGCGGGTTGGGTGTCGTCACCGAGATCCGAGTGCGTCTTGTCGAACTCGACACCCTCTATGGGGGCTCGCTGTTCTTCGATGTAGACGCCATCGAGCCCGCACTTCGAGCGTGGGTCGACTACACGCAGACGGCGGACCCGAACGTCACGACAAGTGCCGCCATTCTGCGGATGCCCGACCTGCCGTTCATCCCGGAGCCCGTCCGCGGCCGCACACTGCTGTCGCTGCGCTTCGCCTACACGGGAGGCGGCGACGGCGATAGCGACGGCGACGGCACCGGCGGTCGCGACGGCGAGCTGGGCGGTGACCTCGACCTTGCAGCGCGGGGCGAGGTGCTTGCGGCGCCGCTTCGAGCAGCAGCGCCCGTCTACATCGACTCGCTCGCGCTCATGCCTGCGGGCGAAGTCGCGCGTATTCACGGCGATCCGACAGAGCCAACTGTGGGGTGGACTCTCGGCCGGATGTTCACGTCCATCGACCAGGATTTCGCGAGCGTTATCCTGCGGCACGCCGGACCGCTCCAGCATGCACCGTACGTTGCGATCGAGGTGCGACACCTCGGAGCGGCCACCATCGTGGATGTTCCGGGCGGTTCGGCCGTCGGCGGGCGATCGGCTCCGTACACGCTCAACCTGGTCGGCGCGCCCAATCCGGCGCTGTTCGCCGAAGTACTGCCGACGAGTTCCGCTGCACTGCTCAAAGACCTGTCGCCGTGGCTGGCCGACGTGACCACGGTCAACTTCCTGGGCCACCCGGGGGCGAGCGCCTGGAGCGCGGACACCAACCAGCGGCTAGGGAAGGTGCGGGCAGAAGTCGACCCGGCAGGGATGTTCGTGCTCGAGTAGCGGTGGGGCGGCACAGAACACGAGCGCGCCGACAGAGCAGGCCCGACGCAGCAGGCCCGACGCAGCAGGCCCGGCACAGCAGGCCCGACGCAGCAGGCCGGGCACAATTGGCGCGAGGGTGCGCGCCACCGAGTTGCACTGGCCTGACGGCATGGCGAGCTGGCGAGCTGGCGCTACCAGGTGCTCTGGAACGATCCGCGGGCTGGCGGCATGGCGACATCCTCGGCCCAGCGAGGAATCCACGACGGCAACGGGTGGGCGGCAGTATCGACGCCGACGGCATCGCCTAGTTCGGCCATGGTGACAGTTCCGCCAGACTTGCGAACGAAGCGGGCGCGGACAATCCCCTCCGCGAAGATCTCGCCCTTCACGACAAAGCGCTGCTGCGTGTACATGGCTTTCTCGTCGTACCCGAGAACGCGCGACTCGACCGTGTAGCGCTGCCAGGGCTGCAGCGAACGGCGAAAACTCATCGTCTCGCTTGCGGCAACCGGATACCATCCCAACTTCGAGAACGCCTGCCACGCGCCCGAGCGGAGACCGAGGTCGAGCCTCCCGAGATCCATGACGGAGAAGTAGACACCGTTATTCATGTGGCCGAGGATGTCGAGATCGTTCGGCAAAACGCGCCGACGAAGACGACTGACGTCGTCGTGACCCAGGCGACTGCGGAAACGGCAGGCGATCATCAGAAAGAGTGTCCGCAGCAGCATATTCACCCGCGCAACGGTAGTGAGCGAACAGCCGAACCGCCTGTTCCCTGTGCATGTTCGACAGTTAAGGTGCTGGTATGCGGGTATCCGGTCGTCGGCAATCACGGGTCGGGGCGGTCTCCGCAGCCACGGCCGGGGTCACCGTGGTAGCCGTGGTGGCGCTCCTGGTCGGATGCGCAGCGGGCCAGGCAACCCCGGGCGAGGGCGCCAGCAGCCCGGTGCTATCCAGCCGCGGCATCCAACCGCTCCCCACCGGAGCGAAGGTCGACTACCAGTTGGGCGGCGGCTATTCCGCGCCATCCGGGGTGAGTGTCGTGACCCGCGACAGCACAGACCAGCCCGCGGCCGGCCTCTACAACATCTGTTACGTGAACGGCTTCCAAACCCAGGGCGAAGATCGCGCGTTCTGGCTCGATGAGCATCCGACGCTGATCCTCCGGTCGCCGAGGGGCACAGCACCTGGCACGCCGATCACAGACCCCGGATGGCCGGACGAAATGATCCTGGACACGTCAACACCCGCGAAACGAGCATCAATCGCAACCACGCTCTCCACGACGCTGCGAGCGTGCGCGAACAAGGGATTCGACGCGGTCGAGTTCGACAATCTCGATTCGTACACGCGGTCGCACGGCCGGCTGGGGCTCCGCGACAACGTTGCCGAGGCGAGGCTGCTCGTGAGCGCTGCACACCGGCTTGGCCTCGCAGCGGGCCAGAAGAACACGCCGCAGCTGGGGCGAACAGGGCCGGTCGTCATCCACTTCGACTTTGCGGTAGCCGAGGAGTGTTACCGCTACGACGAGTGCGCGGGCTACACGAAGTTCTACGGCGCGAAGGTGATCGACATCGAATACACGGGTGCCCTACGCGGCAGTTTCGCGGCGACCTGCGCGGCGAAGCAGACACCGCCGATGACGATCCTGCGCGACCGCGACCTGTTAACACCGGACAGCTCGAAGTACGTCTACGGGTCGTGCTGAGCTGGAGTTGGCCGCGCTCGACTAAAACGACCGGTAGTCGCGAACCTGCATCCGCGGACCGAACTTCGGCTTCGTGACGCCGCTCTGAAGGATCAGCCGAACGACGTGGTGACGATGACCCGCGAACGGCTCGAGCAGCTCGAGCATCCCGTCATCGTCGACCGGCTCACCGCGGAACGCGTAGCCGACAATCGCGGGCAGGTGATAGTCGCCAACACTCGGAGAATCCGGGTCGCCGTGGGAGCGCTGCTGGGTCTCCGCGGCCGTCCACACACCGATACCGCGCAGCGATCTCAGCTTCGCGGCAACGGATGCGCCCGCACCCTCCGCCAGGGTGCGCTCGAGAGACTCGGCAACAGCCGCGACCCTGACAGCCGTCTCCGACTGCTGCGCTCCGACGCCGGCCTTGTGCCACTCCCACGACGGAATCCGGCGCCAGACGTCGGGATCGGGGAGCACCCGCATGCCCTGGGGAGCCGGACCGGGCGGCTCCGTTCCGTACTTCCCGAGAAGGTAGCGCCAGGCCCGCCTGGCCTCGATGCCGGTCACCTTCTGCTCGAGGATCGCCGCAACGAGAGCCTCGAAGACGGCATTCGTGCGGCAGAGGCGCAGGCCCGGGGAGCGGCGAAGGGTCTCGGCGAGAAGAGGATGCGTCGAGAGATCGAGCCCCGCCCAGTCGTCCCGGGCACCGCACAGGTCCGCGACCCCGGCGATCGCGATCTCGGCCGCGGCGGCATCCCGCCCCCACGCCGTCGCGCGGATCTCGCCGCCGCGCTCGACGAGGTGCAGGGTGGCGGCTCCCGCACTCGTATTCAGCGTTCGCCAGAAGGCGCTGGCCTCCCAGCGATGAGTCGGGTCCATGGTCCCGCGGAGGAGGGGCGACAATGTCTGCTTCAGATTGACCGGATGCGCCGGCGCGTAGACGCTCGAGCGCTCGACAACCATGAAGACAGGCTACGTCCTGCCACCCACGCCTAATGTTGTCGGGTGGCCGTTCAGAAGATCCTGCTGTTTTACCAGTTCACTCCGCTGGCTGACCCGGAGGCGATTCGGCTGTGGCAGCGCGACCTCTGTGAGAGCCTCGGACTCACGGGACGCATCCTCATTTCCCGGGACGGAATCAACGGCACGGTTGGCGGCGAGCTGGCGGCGGTCAAGCGCTACGTTCGCAAGACCCGCGAGTACCCGGTGTTCAAGGGCATCGATTTCAAGTGGAGCGAGGGTGGCGGCGGCGACTTCCCGCGGCTGAGCGTTCGGGTTCGCGACGAGATCGTAAGTTTCGGCGCACCCGGCGAGCTGCGCGTCGACGAGAACGGGGTCATCGGCGGAGGAACAAAGCTGACGCCGGAGCAGCTGCACGAGCTGGTCGAGACCAAACGCGCAGCGGACGGGGATGTGACGTTCTTCGACGGCCGCAATGCCTTCGAGGCGGAGATCGGCCGCTTCGAGAACGCGGTTGTTCCGGATGTCGAGAACACCCGCGACTTCGTCGCGGAGCTGGACAGCGGAGCCTACGACCATCTCAAGCACCAGCCGGTCGTCACATACTGCACCGGCGGAATCCGCTGCGAGGTGTTGTCGAGTCTCATGGTCAACCGCGGATTCACCGAGGTGTACCAACTCGACGGCGGGATCGCGAAGTACGGGGAGACGTTCGGCGATGCGGGCCTGTGGCACGGCTCGCTCTACGTGTTCGACGAGCGCAAGTCCATCGAGTTCAGCGAAGCCGCCGAGGTGATCGGCCACTGCTACCGGTGCGGCGCCGCGACATCCCGAATGGAGAACTGCGCAGACCTCGAGTGCAGGACGCAGCTCGTGGTCTGCGATGAGCACGCACCGAGCGTGTCATGCGCCACTCACGCATACACCACAATGGACTCATGAGAATCGGTATCCTCACGAGCGGCGGCGATGCGCCCGGCCTGAACGCCGTCATCCGAGGAGCAGTCTTCACGGGAATCCAGGTGCACGCCCAGGAGTTCGTCGGCTTCCGTAACGGCTGGCGCGGGGTCGTCGAAGGCGACATCGTGCCGCTCGGGATGCCGGAGGTCAAGGGCATCTCAAAGCAGGGTGGCACGATTCTCGGCACCTCGCGCACGAACCCGTTCGAGGGCATCGGCGGCGTCGACCGCGTCAATCAGGTCATGCAGGAGAACGGAATCGACGCGCTGATCGCGATCGGCGGAGAAGGAACGCTGGCGGCAGCCAAGCGTCTGACCGACGCCGGAGTAAAGATCGTCGGAGTGCCGAAGACCGTCGACAACGACCTGGATGCGACCGACTACTCCTTCGGGTTCGACACCGCGGTGCAGATCGCGACCGATGCAATGGACCGGCTGCGAACGACGGGCGACGCCCACGACCGCTGCATGGTCGCCGAGGTCATGGGCAGGCACGTCGGCTGGATCGCGCTGCACTCTGGCATGGCCTCGGGCGCCCATGTCATCCTGATTCCGGAGCAGAAGACCTCGATCGACCAGATCTGCAAGTGGGTGAAGGAAGCACATGATCGTGGCCGCGCGCCGCTGGTCGTTGTCGCAGAAGGGTTTGCCCTCGACACCATGGATGACGCCCACTCCGAGCGCGGGCTCGATGCTTTCGGGCGTCCGAGGCTCGGTGGGATCGGCGAACTGCTCGCACCGTTCATCGAGGAGCGGACGGGGATCGAGACCCGAGCGACGACGCTCGGTCACATCCAGCGTGGCGGAACGCCGTCGGCATTCGACCGGGTCCTGGCGACCCGCCTCGGCATGGCCGCCCTGCGTTCCGTCATCGAGGGGCACTGGGGGCGCATGGTCGCGCTCCGAGGGACCGACATCGTGACCGTCTCGTTCGAGGAGGCGCTCGGCAACCTGAAGACGGTGCCGGACGAGCGCTACGAGGAAGTCCGGGTCCTGTTCGGCTAACAGCGGCGAAGATGGCGACCGCGACCGCGACCGACTACCCCTCAGACCGCGTGCAGCAATACTGGAGGGTATGACACGAGCCATCCAGGTGACCAAGACCGGCGACGACGTGCAGGTGGTGCTGCGCACTGACGTGAACGACGACGAACTGGGCAGCGCAACTGCCGACGACGCCAGTTCCAGTGCCGAGGATGTCGTGGTCGACATCGAATACTCCGGCGTCAACTACAAGGATGGCCTCGCTCTCGCCGGTGGTGCGGGCGTGATGCGCATCAGCCCGCTGATTCCCGGGATCGACCTGGTGGGAACAGTCGCGGACTCCAACTCGCCAGACTGGAGCATCGGCGACAGCGTCATCCTGAACGGTTGGGGCATCGGCGAGACCCACAATGGAGGCCTGGCCGAACGCGCCCGGGTGCGAAGCGAGTGGCTGATCCTGCGACCCGACGCGATCTCGCCCCGCCAGGCCGCAGCAATCGGAACGGCCGGGTTCACAGCCGCGCTCGCCGTCCGCGCACTCGAACGCGCAGGGCTGACGCCGGATGCCGGCGAGGTGCTGGTGACCGGAGCGTCCGGCGGCGTCGGGTCGATCGCGATCGCGCTGCTGGCGAAGGCCGGATTCAGGGTCATCGCGTCGACGGGTCGAGCGACCCACCGCGACTACCTGCTAGGTCTCGGCGCGGCCGGCACGATCGATCGAACCGACCTCGAAGCCGCCGGGCGCCCGTTGCAAAAGCAGCGCTGGGCCGGCGTGATCGACTCGGTCGGAGGACACACCCTGGCTAACGTGCTGGCACAGACACGCTGGGGAGGAGCAGTCGCTTCGTGCGGCCTCGTCGGCAGCAGCGACCTGCCGACGACGGTGATGCCGTTCATTCTTCGCGGGGTGTCGCTTCTCGGGATCAACTCGGTCGAGTGCCCGCTGCCAGAGCGTGAGGCGGCGTGGGGACGGCTCGAGCACAGCCTCGACCGCGACCTGCTCGACTCGCTCACGACATCCGTGAGTCTCGAGGGCGCGATCGGGGCCGGGGCCGCGATCCTGCGGGGCGAGCTGCGTGGGCGGACCGTCGTCGATGTGAGGCTCTGACCAGCCGCCAGGATGCTGGCAGCTTTGACTTCGAGCGCGCTCTAAGTTCTAGCCTGAAGGTATGACTGACACCCCGACGCACACCCCCAAGAACTGGTTCATCACCGGGACCTCCCGCGGCTTCGGTCGCGAGTGGGCCATCGCCGCCCTCGAACGCGGCGACCGGGTCGCGGCAACGGCTCGCAACCTCGAAACGCTGACCGACCTCGCTGACAAGTACGGCGACCGGCTGCTGCCGATCGAGCTCGACGTCACCGACCGCGAGTCCGACTTCGCCGCGGTCGCGCGAGCTCACGACGTGTTCGGCTCGCTCGACATCGTCATCAACAACGCCGGCTACGGGCAGTTCGGCATGATCGAGGAGATCAGCGAGCGCGAGGCGCGCGACCAGTTCGAGACGAATGTCTTCGGTGCGCTCTGGGTGACCCAGGCCGCGCTGCCGTTCCTGCGCGAGCAGGGCTTCGGGCACATCATCCAGGTTTCGTCGATCGGGGGCATCAGCGCGTTCCCGAACATCGGAATCTACAACGCCTCGAAGTGGGCCCTGGAGGGATTCACCCAGGCTCTCGCGCAGGAGGTCGCAGATTTCGGGATTCACGTGACGCTCATCGAACCGGGAGCATTCAGCACGGACTGGGGTGGCGCATCCTCGAAGCACGCAGAGCAGAACACGGCTTACGACGCTTATCGGGAGAAGGCGGCGGAGCAGCGGAAGGCGCGTGTGAGCAGCCAGGGTGACCCGGTTGCCGCCGGCCCGGCGATCCTCAGCGTGGTGGATGCGGCAGAGCCGCCGCTGCGCGTCTTCTTCGGCACGGCGCCCATCGGCATCGCGAAGGCCGACTACGCGTCACGCCTCGAGACCTGGGACAAGTGGAACTTCATCTCGGTCGAATCGCAGGGCTGAGCGGGGGACTGACACCGTCGCGGGACGATCAGTATTCGATTCGCTCGGGTCGGAAGCCACGGCCGATGACCCGAGCGATGACGAAGCGAAGCGGCGGGATGACCACCTTCAACACGACCCGCAGGCGGCCGGCCGATGGCAGGTTTGCGCCGCCTCCCGGATGCCCGACGAACGCGTGCGCCCTGAGCTGGAGTGACTGCATGCGTCTGGTCGGTCGCGCTCGGCGTCTCTGGAGCGACTCGAGCTGCTCGTCGGTGACCGGGCCCCGTCGCAGCGCCGGGACGAGGATGTTCGCGGCTGCGACGGCATCCTGGATGGCGTAGTTGATGCCGACGCCGAACGCGGGCGACATCGCGTGCGCTGCATCCCCGATCGCGAGAAAACCGGGTAGGTGCCATTTCTCCAGCCGGTTGACCTGCACGGAAAGCAGCTTGACGTCGGCCCAGTCGTCGAGGCTCGACACAACCGGCTCGAGGAACGGCACAACGTCGACTATCTGGCTGCGGAACTGTGCCAGGCCGCGAGCGCGAACGGCGTCGAACGCGCCCTTCGGGATGAGCATGGCTGTCTGGTAGTAGTCGCCGTTGGCCGCGTCGTGGCGCGGAATCGTGATCATCATGGCTGCGTCCGTGATGTAGGCGAGCGTATCAGGCGGGTTGAGCGCCGGCCGCGGAATCCTGAACCACAGCACGTCGACGGGAACTCCGTACTCCGTCACCGTGAGACCGGATGCCGCGCGTACGACCGAGGAGCGCCCGTCGGCGGCGATGGTGAGCGAGGCGCGAATCTCGACCGGAGTGCCGGTGCTACCGGTCGCGACGACTCCGGTGATCGTGGCACCGTCGCCCGCCTCCCGCAGGAGCCCGGTTGCCTCGGTATCCATGAGCAGGGTGAACGTCGGCAGGCGTTTGCCGGCCGCGGCCAGCACCGCCAAAAAGTCCCACTGCGGCATCAGCGACAGGTGCCGTGCGCCGCCACGAAGAAGCGAGAAGTCGATGGGCGTGATGCGCTGGCCCTTGACGACGGCATCCAATTTCGACACCCGGGTTTGCTCGACGGCCTCAAACTCGTCGCGCAAACCGAGCTGGTCGATCAGGTCGATCGTGGACGGGTGGATCGTATCGCCACGGAAATCGCGGAAGAAGTCGGCGTGCTTCTCGAGAACCGTCACCTCGATGCCTGCGCGTGCGAGCAGCAGACCGAGCATGATTCCAGCCGGACCGCCGCCGACGATGCACACGGTCGTCGTGCGGACGGACGTCGTGCGGCCAGCGCCAGCGCGTCCTGCGTCGGAGATGCCAGTGTCGTCCGTCATGCGTGCCACACTAAACCTCATGACCGGCACCGGCGCGAGCATCACGTTTCTCATCATCGGCATCGTCTTTGCGGGGCTGGCCGCGCTGCTCCACGTTTACATCTTCACGATGGAAAGCGTGAGCTGGACGAAGCCCGCGACCTGGAAGCGTTTCGGCATCCGATCCCAGGATGAGGCGGAGACCATCAAGCCGATGGCCCTGAACCAGGGGTTCTACAACCTGTTCCTCGCGATCGTGACCGTGATCGGGTTGCTGCTGTTCCTCTCGTCCGACCTCACCGCGGCCGCGTACGCGCTGGCCTTCGCCGGAGTCGGCAGCATGCTGGCGGCGGCGCTCGTGCTCATCGTCTCGAATCCGAAGCTGGCCCGGAGCGCCGTCACGCAGGGTGCCTTCCCGCTGCTGGCCGTCATCACGCTCGCGGTCAGTCTTATCGGTTAGCGGGCACTGCCCCCGGGAGTCGCCGCAGCGGCCGCACGCGCCGCAGCGGGCAGCGCGGTGAGGATGCGCTCGACGGCCGCATCGTCGTGTGCCGCGGACACGAACCACGCCTCATAGACCGACGGCGGAAGGGATACCCCGGCGTCGAGCATGGCGTGGAAGAACGGCGCATACCGGTAGCCGTCCTGGGCGCGAACCTCGTCGTAGTCGCGTGGCGCGGTCGCCGTGAACGCAAACGAGAACAGGTTCCCGGCGCGCTGCACGACGTGCTCGACACCCTCGGCAGACAGCGAGCGAGAGACGGATGACGCGATCAGGTCGGCCGTGGCGTTCAGCTTGTCGTAGACGGCGCGGTCGGCAAGTCGGAGCGTCGTAATGCCTGCGGCGACGGCCACCGGGTTCCCGCTGAGGGTGCCTGCCTGGTAGACGGGGCCGAGAGGCGCGAGGTAGTCCATGACTTCCGCTCGACCGCCGAGCGCCGCGAGCGGCATCCCACCGCCGATGACCTTGCCGAAGGTGACGAGATCCGGCTGCCAGCCCCCGCCATCCGGGACGACGAGGGATGCCTCGAGTCCCCACCAGCCGGCCGGCCCGACGCGGAAGCCCGTGAGCACCTCATCGAGGATCAGCAGGGCACCGTGCTGGCGGGTGATGCGAGAGAGTTCGCGGTTGAATCCGCGCGCTGGCGCGACGACACCCATGTTCGCGGCGGCCGCCTCGACGATGACGGCAGCGATGCGGTCGGAATGGAGCGCGAACGTGTTGCGAACGGCCTCGAGATCGTTGTACGGGAGCACGAGAGTCTGGGCTGCGGTCTCGCGCGTGACGCCGGCAGAGCCGGGCATCGCAAGAGTCGCAACACCGGAACCAGCCTCGGCGAGGAGCCCATCGGAGTGGCCGTGATAGTGGCCGGCGAACTTGATCAGCAGGTCGCGGCCGGTGAATCCGCGCGCGAGGCGGATGGCCGTCATCGTCGCCTCTGTACCGGTCGACACCATCCTGATCTTCTCGATCGGCGCCTGCCCGCTCTCGCCATCGCGACGAGAGGGGATGCTGACCCGCTCGCGCACGATCTCGGCGAGCTCCGTCTCGGCCGGCGTCGACGCTCCGAAGGAGAGCCCGCGTGCGGCTGCGGCCTGGACTGCTTCGACCACAGCGGGATGTGCGTGGCCGAGAATTGCGGGCCCCCACGAGCTCACGAGGTCGACGTATTCCCTGCCCTCGACATCCGTGACGTATGCCCCTCGAGCCGAGACCAGGAAGCGCGGCGTTCCGCCCACCGACCCGTAAGCGCGCACGGGCGAGTTGACCCCGCCGGGGATCGACTGCTGCGCCCGGGCGAACTGCCGGTCGTTGCCGATCACGCCTCGCGCCCGCCCGCCGCGAGTACCCGTGCCAGCTCGACGGCGTGATAGGTGAGCACGGCGTCTGCGCCGGCGCGACGGATGCTGAGGACGCTCTCGTAGACCGCGCGCTCCCGATCGATCCATCCGTTTGCCGCAGCGGCCTCGATCATCGCGTACTCGCCACTCACCTGGTATGCCCATACCGGGACCGTGCTGATGGCCGCCGTGTCGGCAAGCACATCGAGGTAGCTCATGGCCGGTTTCACCATCACGACGTCTGCGCCCTCGGCGATGTCGATCTCGACCTCGCGTAACCCCTCACGGCGGTTACCGGGATCCAGCTGGTAGCTGCGACGGTTCCCCACGAGCGACGACTGCACGGCCTCCCGGAACGGTCCGTAGAACGCGGAGGCGTACTTCGCGGAATACGCGAGCACAGCCGTGTCGATGTAGCCGTCGGCGTCGAGGGCTTCGCGAACGGCGGCAACCTGGCCGTCCATCATCCCGGACAGGCCGAGCATCGCAGAACCTGAGTCGGCCTGCGCCAGCCCCATCTGGCGGTAGACCTCGAGGGTAGCGTCGTTGTCGATGCGACCGCGGGCATCCAGCACGCCGCAGTGCCCGTGATCGGTGAACTCGTCGAGACACAGGTCGGTCTGCACGACGATGGCATCGCCGACTTCGGCGACCGCGACGCGCGTGGCGAGGTTCAGGATCCCGTTCGGGTCGACGGCGCCGGAGCCGACCGCGTCCTTGTGCTCGGGAATCCCGAACAGCATGACGCCGCCGATGCCGGCAGCTGCAGCGCCTGCCAGAGCCGGCTTCAGGCTCTCGAGCGAGTGCTGGACGACGCCAGGCATGGATGAGATCGGCACGGGCTCGCTTGCGCCCTCGCGAACGAACATGGGCAGGATCAGGTCGGCAGGGTGCAGCCGCGTCTCGGAGACGAGCCTGCGCAGCGCCGGCGTCGAACGCAGCCTGCGGGGGCGGATGACGGGGCCGGCTGGGACGGACGAACCCGGGCGAGTCGACTCAGGCACCGGAATCCTCCGGGTTGATCGCGTGCTCGACCAGGGCGTCGACGAGCGACTCGGCCGAGCGGTATTCGGCGATGACCGTGACCGCGAGCCCCGCCGCGCGGGCGTCATACGCGGTGCGCGGTCCGATGCAGGCGACGATCGTCTCCGTCGGAAGGGGTGCGAGCTGGGCCGCGATCTGCCGGGCCACGCTGCCGGAGGTGACGAGGATCGCGCCGATGCGGCCGCCAGCGACATCCTCACGAATGTGCTCAGCGATGGGAACGCCGACCGTGCGGTAGGCCGAGACGAACTCCACGTTCAGGCCGAGGGCGGTCAGACCGCTGACGAGGGTGGGTTCCGCGATGTCGGACTGCGGTATGAGCACCCGGCCGGAAATCTCGCCGTGCGGCCATTCCTTCACGAGCCCGCGGGCCGAGTTGTCTGCCTCCGGTACGTAGTCGACGGGATAGCCGGCAAGCGCGAGCGCGGCTCCCGTCGTCTCTCCGACCGCCGCGATCTTGGTTCCCCCAGGGATCGCCACGTTCTGGCTCATCAGGACGTCGACCGTCGTTGCGCTGGTGATGACAATCCAGTCGAATGCGCCGTTCTGCAGGTCGGCGAGCGCGCCGGCGAGAGCGAGCTGGTCGTCGGACGCCGCGAAGTTGATCATTGGCGCGATCACCGGGATCGCGCCGTAGCTGCGAAGGCTCGCGGCGACGCCGTCGCCCCACTTGCCGCCGCGCGGCACGAGGACGCGCCAGCCGGCGAGCGGCTTGTCTGCGCTGGTGGGTTTGTCTGCGGTCACGAGCCCGATCCGACCGGGGCTATGCCTGCGGCTCCGAGGTCGAGCAGCTCGGTGGCTACGCGAGCAGCGAGTTCAGAAGCGGGTTTCTTCACGTCAGAAAGATACAGGGCGTGGGAGCTGGTCAGGCGCTGCGTGCCATCCAGGCTGTACACGCGGGCACTCAGGAACAGCAGGCCATCCTCGATCATGGCGTGCGCGCCGACCGGGGCCGCGCATCCCGCCTCGAGCAGCGCGAGCACCTCGCGCTCGGCCTCCACGGTCGTCCTCGTCGGTTTATGGTCGAGCGCCGAGACGAGTTTCTCCTCGCCTGCGCGCACCTCGATGGCAACGGCGCCCTGGCCGGGCGCGGTCGGCCAGCCGTCGATGCCGAGGAATTCCGTGACAGCCTCCAGTCGCCCGAGGCGCGTCAGGCCCGCCGCGGCGAGGATCACAGCGTCGAGGTCGTCGCCGACCCGGCCGAGCCTCGTGTCGACGTTGCCGCGGATGTCGACGGCGTCGACATCCGGTCGCCTTGCTCGAAGCTGCGCGCGGCGACGCGGGGAACCCGTGCCGATCTTCGCCCCGACCGGGAGGGTGTCGAAGGTGAGTCCATCCGCGGCACAGAGCGCGTCCCTCGCGTCTTCGCGCTTCGGAATGGCGCCGATCGAGAGGCCGGGGTACGCGGCCGTCGGAAGGTCCTTGAGGGAGTGCACCACGGCATCCACGCGGCCGTCGACCAGCGCCTCGCGAAGCGCGCTGGCGAAGACGCCGGTGCCGCCGAGGCTCGCGAGCGATGCCTTCGAGGTGTCGCCCTCTGTCGTGATCTTCACGATCTCGACAGTCTGGCCCGACTTCTCGAGGGCGTGCGCGACAGTCGTCGTCTGGGCGACGGCGAGTGCGCTCCCCCGCGTACCGATCCGGATCACGCTCATGGTGCCAGCCCCGCCAGCGCCGGCTTGAAGCCCAGCCGCACGTTCTCACAGCATCCCGGCCTGCACACGTCGTACCAGGGGCCGAGCGACGTCAGCGCCGGGCGGTCGGATGTCGGAGTTCCGTTGACCCGCTCGAGCACGAGGTCGACGAGCCCGCTGACGTAGTCGGGGTGGATACCGGGAGTGGGCACGCGAAGCGCAATGACCTCCAGCTCGGCAGCGGTCTCCATGGCTTCGGTGTCGAGGTCCCACTTGACCTCCATGTGATCGCTCACGAACCCGAGCGGCACGATGACGAAGGCCTCGACGCCCGAGGCCGCTGCGGTCCGCATCGCGTCGTTGATGTCCGGCTCGAGCCACGGCTGGCTGGGTGGACCGGAGCGGGACTGGTAGACGAGAGACCAGTCGATTGCCTCCCGTTCGACAGGCGGGGTTGCGGCAGCCATGACGACCTCGGCAACGGCCAGGTGCTGGGCCTGGTACGCATCGCCGTCCGGGCCGCTCTTCGCGGCGTCCGAGGCGGGGATGCTGTGGGTCGAGAACAGGACGCGCGTGGCGCCGGGAGAGATCCCGCGACCCGCGAGGTCCCGCAGGGCTTCGCGGACGCCGTCGATGAAGGGCTGGACGAAGCCGGGATGGTCGAAGAACTGGCGCACCTTATCGATCTGGATTGCCCCCTCGAGCGCGGTCGTCTCGAGCGCGCTCGCGTAGTCCTCGCGATACTGGCGACAGCTCGAGTACGAACTGTAAGCACTCGTGCCGATGGCGATGAGCTTCGTGAAACCGCGGTCGTGCGCCTCGGTCACGGCGTCGGCGATGTACGGCTCCCAGTTGCGGTTGCCCCACAACACCGGCAGGTCGATGCCGCGCGCGTCGAACTCCGCTTCGATGGCTGCCTTCAGCTGGCGGTTCTGTTCGTTGATCGGGCTCACGCCGCCGAACGCCCGATAGTGGTGGGCGACCTCTTCGAGTCGCTCCTCCGGGATGCCGCGCCCGCGTGTGACATTGCGCAGGAACGGGATGACGTCATCCTGTCCCTCAGGGCCACCGAAGCTGGCCAGCAGGATGGCGTCGTACGCAACCGCCACCTCGATGTGCTCGGCGCCGGATGACGCGGCAGCTGTTGCCCCGCGCACAAGCTCGCGCGACGTGAGGTCACCCGCGGCGAGATCGCCATTGGTGATCGTCACGAGAGCACCTCGGCGATCTCGTCGACCTCAATGCGGCGCCCCGCATAGAAGGGGACCTCTTCGCGCACGTGTCGCCGCGCCTCGGTCTGGCGAAGGTGTCGCATCAGGTCGACCAGGTCGACCAGCTCGGGCGCCTCGAGGGCCAGTATCCACTCGTAGTCGCCGAGGGCGAACGACGCGACCGTGTTTGCGAGGACCTGTGGGTACTGCGATCCCTTGCGACCGTGATCGCCGAGCATCGCGCGACGCTCGTCATCCGGCAGCAGGTACCAGTCGTAGCTGCGCACGAACGGGTAGACCGTGATCCACTTCTCCGGTGGCTTGCCTCTCATATAGGAGGGCAGGTGGTTTGCCGAGAATTCGGCGTCGCGATGCACGCCCATAACGTTCCAGGTCGGCAGGAGATCGCGGAGCAGCGAACTGCGCCGGAGCTCGCGAAGAGCCCACTGCAGCTTCTGCGGGTCTGGGCCGTGCAGCCAGATCATGAGGTCGGCGTCCGCTCGCAGCGACGAGACGTCATACCAGCCGCGGATGGTCACACCCGCGGCTGCGACAGCGGCGATGGCCGGGAGGAGGTCACCCGGAGTTGCCGGCGGCTGCCCGGCCGTTCTCACGGGGTCACGGCGGAGAACCGCCCACAGGGTGTAACCGAGCTCTGTGCTGGACGATTCAGGAGTTTCGGGCAAGCCGGCGCTTGTATCCGCGCGGGAATTCATGTATCCATCCTCCCCCGCGCGACTGTTTGCGTCTAATTGAGCGGCTCTCGCTAGCGCAACTCTCGGCTAACGCCCACGTTGGCAGGCGCCGTCGGTCAGTCGTCGTCGCCGGAGAAGATCGCCCAGGCGATCAGCCCGACCACTGCAATACCAACAGCTGTTGCGCCGACGATCCACGGCGTGCGGTTCTGCTCGTAAGAGTCCTGCACGCGCTGCTTCAGGGCACTCGCCTGCTTCGGCACGTTGAACTTGTCTTCGATCTCGTCGAGAGTCGTCTCCAGGTTGGCGCGGGTGGCCGCAACCCTGGCCTGGATGTCGTCGTCACTCATGTGTTGCCTCACTTCCGGCCGGCTTCTTGCCGACCCCTTTGATGACGTTCAGGTCTTTCTTCAGCCCGCGGATTGTCTTGCTCGGAACAGGCGGAATACCTTGCTTGAGCCTCCGGTAACCGATCAGCCCAACGATCACCGCGATCACCAGAAGCACTCCCGCGATGATCAGCGCGCTCGCCCAGGGCGGCAGCACGAGTGCAAGCGCCAGGACCGCTGCCGTCAGCAGGACTCCGATCATGAAGAGCAGGATGATCGCGGCACCGAGCAGCAGGCCGGCGCCAATTCCGAGCGCCTTGAGCTTCGCGATCATCTCCTGTTTGAGGAGTTCGATCTCACCCGCCACCAACTCGCGAACGAGCGTAGGGACGTCCGCGACGAGCTGGAACAGCGAGCGCTTCTTAGCGCCCTGCGTCTCGGCCACGGCCTACTTCTTCGCGGTGGATGATCCAGAAGGCTTGCGCGCCGCCGGCTTGCGCGCAGTGGTGCCCGTTGCGGCCGAGCCTGAGGCAGCGGGCTTCCGCGCGCTGTTCACCTGGCTGGCGACCTTCTTCGCGCCGTCGGACAGGAACTCCGCAACATCCGGCGCCTTGTCTTTCACGAACTCCTGTGTGCGCGCAGCCTGTTTCTGCACACGGGGGTCGTTCCAGAATTTCTGAGCCCCGGCCTTGATTTCTTCGTACCGGGCGCGCCCTGCCCGTGCGCCGAGTACATAGCCGACACCCAGACCTACAACCAAAAGGATTTTGCCTTTCACGGTGTTCTCCGTTTCTCACTCGAGGTTCATGTCGTGGTTCGTTCGTGCAGAATTTTCTACCCGTTCCACACGGTCGTGCTGGTCTTCCAGCGTAGACCCAGCGCCTTACCCAGCGTCAGGGAGCAATCTCGCAGCAAGAGCTTCGGCCTGGGCGACAACGCTGGCTAAACCGGTACCGGCAATGCTCTCACCAGCAAGACGTATGCCGTCAGGGGTATGCGTCAAGCGGTTCGGCCGATACCATGCCACTCTCGCGAAATCGACCACCTGCGATTCCTCGAGCGGGACTCCGAGGAGAGCCGCAGCATCCTCGCGCGCGATGGTCGCGAGGTCGCCGTCTGGCTCGGCGTCATACGACAGCCGCACGACGTGCTTGCCCGCGGCGCGTTCCGCAAGCCACGCCCACTTGGCGGTCGAGTGGGTGAGCGCCCGAGCCCGGATGTCCGTGCGGCCTTCCGCAACCAGCACGCCCGTCCCGCGCGGCGCGGCATCCAGTAGCGGCTGATCGACCACGAGGGTCGCGAGTACGACGCGGTGGCCGCGGTCGGCACCCGGTTCCGTGAGGCCGGGAGCCGCAATGACGACCTCACCGTCGATGCGCTCATCAGCGATACCTTCGTCACGGGCTGCCGCTTCCACCAGCACGTGGTCGTCCGCGAACCCAGTCACGCGAGTGCCGAGCCGGATTTCGACGCCGAAGCGTTCGAGGTCGGCTCGCAGGGCATCCGCGATACGCACAACTCCCCCGCTGATCCCCGCGACGGCGGAGCCCGCGCGAGCCGAGGTCTGGCGGAGTTCCCGAACGGCGCTCGACAGTGAGCCGTTGCGGTCCAGGGCAGAACGCAGCCCCGGCGCAACGCTGTCGATCTTCAGCACGTTGGCGTCCGCCGAATGGACCCCTCGCACGATGGGGCGTACCAGCTTGTCGAGCACCTCATTGCCCATGCGCCGGCGAACCAGTTCGCCGAGCGTCGTGTCCGGCTTCGTGATCATGGCGGGCATCAGCGCATCGGCCAGGGCGCGAAATGCTGCCGGGTAGCCGATGATCGCAGTCACGTCTCTCGCGAGCGGGAAGGCCGGGATGCCGAGCAGGCTGTTCTCCGGGAGCCGGAACGCCGCACCGCGGGCGGGCTGAAGCCAGGCGCCATCAGGATTCGGAGACACGATGTCGCCGCCCAGCCCGAGCGAGACCGCGAGCTGTGCCACCGTGCCACCGCGAGTCGCGAAGCTCTCAGCCCCGGCATCGAGGTCGATGCCGCCAACACGCTGGCGCGCGACGGTGCCGCCGAGGTAATCACCCTCCTCGATGAGGAGAACATCGCGGCCGCCGAGCACGAGTCGCCGCGCGACGACCATGCCGGCTATTCCGCCACCGACCACGATGAAGCGGCGACGATGTTCCAGGTCAGCCAAGGCTGTGCACGAGCTGCACGATGCGCGTGAGCACGTCCGGGTCGGTGTCCGGGGGAACGCCGTGGCCGAGGTTGACCACATGTGATGGCGCTGCCTTGCCTCGCTCGACTACGTCGCGAACATGCGCCTCGAGCACCTCCCACGGTGCCGCGAGCAGCGCGGGGTCGATGTTGCCCTGCAGCGGGACTCCGCCGCCGAGGCGCCGCTCTGCTTCATCGAGCGGGATCCGCCAGTCAACGCCCATGACGTCCGCGCCGATCGAGTGCATCGCGTGCAGCAGCTCGCCGGAGCCGACGCCGAAATGCACCTTGGGCACATCGAGGCCCCGAAGGTGATCGAGCACGCGGCGCGAGTGCGGCGCGACCCGGCGCAGGTAGTTGACCTCGCTGAGCGACCCGACCCACGAATCGAAGAGCTGGGCGGCGGATGCCCCGGCCTCGACCTGTGCGCGCAGGAACTCGCCCGCAATGTCGGCGCACCAGTTGAGCAGTGCGGCCCAGGTGTGCGGGTCGGAGAACATCAGCGTGCGAGCCCGCTGCTGGTCCTTCGATGGGCCGCCCTCGACGAGGTATGACGCCAGGGTGAAGGGCGCACCGGCGAAACCGATCAGGGGAGTGCTGTCGAGCTGCGCCACCGTCATGGCGACCGCATCGCGGATCGGCTGCAGGGCATCCGGGTCGAGTGGGCGAAGCGCCGCGACGTCCGCCGCCGTGCGAATCGGCTTGTCGAAGACCGGGCCCTTGCCCGGCACGATCTCGACGCCAACACCCGCGAGCTTTGCCGGGATCACGATGTCGCTAAAGAAGACGGCAGCGTCGACCTTGTGGCGCCGCACCGGTTGCAGCGTGATTTCGCTGGCCAGTTCCGGGGTCAGGCAGGCGTCGAGCATCGCGTTACCGACGCGCAGTTGGTGGTATTCGGGCAGGGATCGCCCGGCCTGGCGCATGAACCACACCGGCAACTGCGGAGGGCGCTCGCCCCGATACGCGCGAATGAGGGGGGAATCCGCCGTCCCGCCGCGTTCGCGGCCATTCAGCAAAGGATGAGTTTCAGGCAGGGGCACGCACCTAACATTAGAAGGTGCTCCTGTGCCTTACCGCAAACCATCGAAACGCCAGCTTCGACCTCCTCGAAAAGCTGTCGTTCGTGGCCGCGGACGCCGCGCACACCCTGGTCGACGAGACGCCTGCGGTGCGCGGAGCAGTCGTGCTCGCCACCTGCAACCGGTTCGAGGCATACCTCGACGTCGATGACGCCATGCTGGATTCCGCGACGGGTGCCACCGTCGACATCATGAGCCGGGCCAGCGGGGTCGCCTCCGCAGACCTGCGGAGCGCAGTCACCGTTCTTTCGAGCGATGAGGTCGTTACTCACCTGTTCGCCGTCTCCAGCGGGCTCGAGTCCATCGTCGTGGGCGAGGACGAAATCTCAGGCCAGGTCGGCCGGGCACTGATCGGCGCCCGCGAAGCCGGGACGACATCCAAGGGCCTCGAGCGTCTCTTCCAGCGCGCAACCCAGACCAGCCGTGGCGTGAAGACTCACACCGCCATCGGTGGCGCCGGGCGATCCCTTGTGCGTCTCGCCCTCGAGCTCGCCTCCAGCCGCGTCACCGACTGGGGAATCACACGCGTGCTCATCGTCGGCACGGGACAGTACGCTGCCACGACCGTGACGGCGGTGCGCGATCGCGGCGCAACCATGCTGAGCGTCTTCTCTCCCTCCGGTCGCGGCGATGCCTTCGGCGCAAAGTACGGTGTGCGCGTCGAGCGTGATCTCGCCGGCGCAATGCTCGACGCAGACGTCATCATCACCTGCACCTCGTCCACGGTGATCGGCACGAGCGCCGTCATCGGCAGCGAAAGGCGACTCGTGATCGACCTCGGCATGCCGCGCAACGTCGACCCGGCGATCGTCTCTCTCGAGGGCATCGAGCTGCTCGACCTCGAGACCATCAGCCTGCATGCTCCGGTCGAGGCCCTGACCGCCGCAGCCGAAGCCCGCGAGCTCGTGGGCGACGCGGCGGCCCGCTTCTCTGCCGAGCGCACCGTTGAGCCCGCAGTCGTCGCGTTGCGCGCCCACATCTTCGGCCTGCTGGATGCCGAGATCGCGCGTGCGCGGGCCCGCGGCGGCGACACGACCGAGATCGAGTCGGCCCTCCGGCATCTCACCGGGGTGCTGCTGCACGCGCCATCCGTTCGCGCGACAGAGCTGGCCCTCGATGGCCGTGCCCAGGAGTTCGCAGACGCTCTCGATGCCTTATACGGCCTGCGCGCTCGCGTCGACGACCCCGGCACGGCAACCGGCAACAGCCGGTCCCCCGAACACGGTACTGGTCTCCAGTCCGCCTGACCGGCTGGTCGGGACGGCCAGCCCGCCTGTCCCGACCAGCCTTTTTTCTGCCCGACCGGAGCCATACGCTGGTCTCCATGAAATCCGAAGCGCGGGCGGAGCCCCCGACGGGCATGACTGACGCGCCGCGACTGCCGTGGACCTTCACGACGGCGATTCAGACCGACCGCCTGGTGCTGCGGCTGATGACGCCGGCGGACGTACCGGACGTCTTCGAGTACCAGTCCCGCGAGGATGTCTGCCGCTACCTGCTGTTCGAGCCGCGAACGCTCGAGCAGGTGAGCGCCAAGGTCGCGGAGTTCTCGGCCGCGACCATCCTGGCCGCCGACGGCGACTTCCTGCAACTGGCTCTCGAACTTCCTGCCACACCGGATGCACCGGCACGCGTCATCGGCGACTCGTACTTCACGATCGCCAACGCGGAGAACTCCCGCGGCGAGATCGGCTGGACGATGCATCCCGATTTCGCCGGTCGTGGCTACGCGTCAGAAGCGGCGCGGGCCGTGCTTCGGATCGCATTCGAGGTGCTCGGGCTGCACCGAGTGATCGCAGAACTCGATCCGCGCAACGACGCGTCGATCGCCCTGTGCAAGCGACTGGGGATGCGCGAGGAGGCCTATCTCGTGAAGGACCTCTGGTACAAAGACGAGTGGAGCGACACCGGCATGTACGCGATCCTTCGCGACGAGTACCTTGCGCAGCAATAACACGGAGAGCGCGGAAGCAGGATGCCCCGCCTCCCGAAAGGGAGACGGGGCATTCTGCTTATGGTGCGGCCCGAACAATGGCTACCAGTGTGCGTGGCTTACTGGTGTGCGCGGCGCCCGAAGCGACGACGCATGAACAGTCCGGCGATTCCGAGGAACAGCAGGCCGCCGGCGAGGTAGATCCCCACGGCTGCCGACTCTCCGGTGAATGCCAGCGACGACAGGCTGCTGCAGCCCGCTGTCGCTGCTGCGACTACCAGCCCATCGAACGTGTCCGGCCCTGAGATGCCGTCAGCACTTGCCACTGCCTGTGCCGTCACGTCGTAGGTGCCTGGTGCCACCGAGACCGAGGTGCGCGAGCTGCCGTGGTACACCACGGCGTTCGTCGCCTCGTTGGTCACGGTGTAATTGACGCGACCGGTCTCTGACGCGAGGTGCGTCAGCTGGATGGTGCCGCGCTCGAGATCTCCCGTGGTGCAGACCGCGCTGGTGGCGGTTGCGCCCGCGTGCCAGGTTGCCCCGACGGGAAGCTGCGTGCACTCAGGGCTGGCGCTGTCTGCGACAGACACCGACCAGGTGTGCTCGACACCGGCTGGCTCCGTTGCGGTTGCGGCCAACGTGAACCCCGCATCTGCGTCAGCGACGATCGTGTAGGTTCCGGCGGTCTCCGAGGTGTATCCCGCGTTCAGCACCGTCTCTGCCTCCGGGTGACCGGTTGGGAAGATCTGGTACGTCACGTGAGCGGCACCCGCAATGTGCACCCAGCTCGTGAGAGCCGTCTCGGTGCTCTGCTTGCAAACGGATGCGGTCGGGTCGGTCAGCGCGATCGGCGGTGCATCGAAGCACGGCAGGTTCGGGTTGTCCGACTGGCTGGCCAGCTGCGGTGCGAGGGTTCCCGTGAAGGTCTCGATCGAGTTGGCAGGCTGGTTCTCGGCATCCTGGTTGAAGGATTCGCCCGCACCGGCGCCCGCAGGGTTGAACGCGTGGCCGGAGTCGGCATCCGCGTACACCGTGTAGGTGGAGTCGGTCGCGCCGGTCGCGCCGTCAACCGTGGAGTGCACTGCGTCGAACGTCGAGTTGACGTGCGCGCCGTACATCAGCATCGACGGAGCGTCACAGGTCGGGGCCGAAACCGTGATGGCAGCAGAGGCGTCGGCCGGAGGCGCGACGTAGCAGATGCCATTCGGGTTGGTCGACTGCGACGGGATCTGCACGGGCAGGTTGCCCTGCAGTTCCAGCGTGAACTGGCCGACAGCGAACTCGTGACCCGGCGTTGCGGTCGCGATCCAGTCGTACGAACCGGTCACCGTGTTGGTGTCCTGCTTGGTCCAGGTTGCGTTGTGGATCTCGGCGGTCGGGGTCGAGCCGACGGCCGTGCAGGTGCCGTCAGAGAAGACGACGGACGCGGATGCATCAGCCGGCGGCTCCTGGTAGCACTGGCCATCCGGGTTGGTGTTCTGGAACGGGATCGCGGCCGGAACTGAACCGGTCAGCGTCTCGCTCGTCGAACCGTCCGCGAAGCGGTGACCCGACTCGGCGTCGACAACCCACGACCACGTCGCGCCGTCCGTGCTGATGGTCGGGGTCGTTCCCTCGAAGGTCGCGTAGTTCACGGTGTTGGATGCATACGTGCCCGCTGCGCCGCAGGTGCCGGGTGCGAACGTGACGGTCGCGGAAGCGTCCTTCGGGGACGGCGGGGCGATGTAGCAGTCGCCGTTGACGTTGGTCGACTGCCACGGGAGCGCCGCAGGAACCGTGCCCGACAGGGTCTTGGTCGACGTGCCGTCGGCGAAGACGTGCCCGGAGACGGCGTTGACGACCCAGCTCCAGTGGCCGCTGTCAATGACGGGAGCGTCTCCGACGAAGGTCGCGAACGTTGCGGTGTGCGTGGCGAGGGTTCCGTCAGCACCACAGGTTGGCGGGTTGAACGTGACGGTCGCGTCTGCGTCGTTCGGGGTCGGCGGCGCGCAGTCAGGCGACTTCACGAGCTTGTACGCGGTGCCCCAGCCACCGGGGATCAGATCTTCCTGCGGGTTGTTGGGTCCGTTCAGGTATCCGCCGCGAATGAGGCTCGTCGTGACGTTCGAGTTGTTATAGATGTCGACCTGGTAGTAAGTGCCACACGTCAGGGTGAGGTACTTGTCGAGCGCGCTCAGGTCTGGGGTTACCTCAGGAGCCGAGGTGAAGTAGTGCTGGCTCCAGGTTGAGGTGGTCGAGTTGATCCACGACGGCATGGTCCACGCGACGATCACATAGGACTTCGCCGGGGCGCATCCTGTCGTCTGCTGGCCCGCCAGCGTTCCGGTGAAGGTCTTGGTCTTGTTGTTGGCCGAGACGCCGACGCCACTTGCGAACAGGTGGCCGGATTCTGCAACCGCGACTGCGGTGTAGCTGTTGTTGCCAGCGCCCGAGTAGCTGATTGCGTTCGGCCAGGATGCGTGCGAAAGGGCACCCTCCACGACCTTCTCACCCGACGTGCAGGTGGCCGGCGTGTCCGTCAGGGTCGCGGACGCATCCTTCGGCTCCTGGGTGGCGGTGGGAGTTGGCGTCGGGGTCGGCGACGACTTGATGCCACAGCTCGGCGGCACGGCAATGGACTGTGCTGTTCCGTTCTGGGTGAAGTTATCGCCGTCCCAACGGAAGCTCACCGTCGCAGAAGCGGTCTTGCCGGCCGCCGGTGCGCTGATGTTCTGGGTGAACGTCTTCGTCGTGTCCGCGTGGCCAGCGCCACCGGTTGCCGCGACGGTCGTTCCGACCGGAATTGACGAGTTGTTGCTGGCCGTGACATTCAACTGTTCGTTGAAATCATTGTCGATGGTCCAGGTGACGACCGCTGTGCCCGCGGCGTTGTTACACGTCTGGGTCGCGTTCAGTGTCGCCGTGTGAGCAGACGCGGGGGTCGCTGCTCCGACGAGAACGAGGGCTACGGCGAAGAAGACCGCCGTCATTGCCGCTACGAATTTCTTCATGATGTTCGGGTGCTCCTTGGGGGGAAGGGCTGTTCGGGTAGGTAGTGCGTGTTCGGTAGTGCGTGACCCGCGGGGTGCAGGGTCGGGTATTGCTGGGTACGCGCGCCAAGGCGCCACGAGACGCCGGGGGTGCGGCGGCGGTCGTCGGGGAACGACCGCGGTTCGGGGGTATGGGGTAAGGGGTAAGGGAGCTTGGGTCTGGTCCTGACGACGGGGGAGAAATCAGGAGGAGCCATAGCGCACCGCTGCTCGATGAGCAGTGGCCTCGAGGGCCTCGGATGGGTGCGAAAAACTAGGTCGGGTAATCACCTTCTTGAGAGCACACTGTCGGGTCGGGTTCGCGTTTCGGGTTCGCGTACCCCAGGTGCTAGCTCAACCTAGCATGTCCCCCGAACGGTGGACAAGTCCACTCACGGGACCAATTTGCGTGTCGCACGGTTGTTGCCGAAAGCGCATCAGTGGACGTATTCAAGGAGGTCGTAACCGACGGTGCGCATCGCCTCGAGCATCCTGAGCCTGGAGGGCAGGCCGTCATCGTCGAACTGCACCGTCACGGCGTACGCAACCGACGACCGGGAACCTCGAAGCGCGCCGGCCTCTGAGCGGATGCCAACATCCGATCCGGTCTTGTTGACGAGCAGGGTGGAGTGGTCGACACCGCGATGCGCGAGCGGGTTGAGGCCGAACGCGCTCGCGACGAGCGAGAGGTCTGAGCTGAGCGAGAGCCATCCCATCACGCGCTGGCTGGTAAGCGGATCGACGATCTCGCTGCGGGCGAGCGCGCCGAACAGCCACGCCAGCTCTGCTGTCGATCCGACGGAGAGCTGCGGAGCGTCATCGAGCCCGCGGTGATCGCGCACCAGGTCGAGCAGTGCTGTCCGCGCGAGCCCGAGAGATTCCGTGCGGGCTCGAACCGACGCGAGGCCGACCTGTCGGAGCAGCACGTTCGTGGCGAGATTGTCGGATGTCGCGCCGACAATCGTCGCGAGATCGGCGACGGGAAGCGCCGGCGCCTGCAGGTGCTGCCAGATGCCTTCGTCGCCGACGGCATCCCGCGGGGTCTTGTCGAGGATCCCGTAACCGGAGAAGTCGCGCTGGGTCAGTCGAGCAGACACCTCGATGAGCAACAGCACCTTGCCGATGCTCGCGGTCGGAAGCACGATGCGGTCATCGATCGAGACCAGGACGCGGCCGGTGCGCAGGTCGACGACGTTGGCGGAGACCTGGGCGCCATCGAACGCCAGCCCGGCGAGCGCGGTGAATGTCCCGACGAAGTTTTCAGACTTCTCCGGGGCTTTGTGCCGGGGTTGCCTGGGATCGTGTACTCGATCCCAGCGTTCCCGGATACGTGCCGTATCTACCAAATCGAGCTTTCAGCAGTCGGGGCTGGGGTAGGCAGAGCGTAAGTGATTATTACTACCAAATGGTGACACGTTCCGCTGGCGCGAGCCAGAGGGCATCGGAACTGGTGACACCATACGCCTCGTAGAAGTCATCGATGTTGCGGACGATCTGGTTGCAGCGGAATTCGTTCGGCGAATGAGGGTCGATCGACAACAGGCGAATCACCTCTTCGTCACGGCCCTTCTGGCGCCAGGCCTGCGCCCATGACAAGAAGAATCTCTGCGCGCCCGTCAACCCATCGATCACCGGCGACTCCGCACCGCCCAGCGAGAGCTGGTACGCCTTCCACGCGATCGACAGGCCTCCGAGGTCGCCGATGTTTTCTCCGATCGTGAGTGCGCCGTTGACGTGCTGGTCCGGAACCTGGCGGGGAGCCAGCGCGTCGTACTGCGCGATCAGCGACTTCGTGCGCTCCTCGAACGCTGCCCTGTCCTCAGCCGTCCACCAGTCGGTGAGCCTGCCGTCGCCATCGAACTTCGAGCCCTGGTCGTCGAACCCGTGACCGATCTCGTGGCCGATCACTGCGCCGATTGCGCCGTAGTTGGCCGCGGCATCCCGGTCTGCGTCGAAGAACGGCAACTGCAGGATGGCGGCGGGAAACACGATCTCGTTGAACCCGGGGTTGTAGTACGCGTTGATCGTCTGCGGCGTCATGAACCACTCGTCGCGGTCGATCGGCTTGCCGAGCTTGCCGAGCTCGCGGTTGAACTCGAACTCATTGGTCGCGCGGACGTTGCCGATGAGATCGTCGCGGGTGATCGGCAGCGACGAGTAGTCGCGCCACTTCACCGGGTAACCGATCTTGGGCGTGAACTTCTCGAGCTTCTCGATCGCACGGATGCGGGTGGCCTCGGTCATCCAGTCGAGGCTCGAGATGGACTCGCGGTACGCCTCGACCAGGTTGCCGACCAGGACATCCATTTCGGTCTTCGCGTTGGCGGGAAAGTGCCGCTCGACGTACACGCGACCGACGGCTTCGCCGAGCGACCCCTCGACGAGTGAGACGGCGCGCTTCCAGCGGGCTCGGAGTTCCGGTGTGCCGGTCAGCGTCTTGCCATAGAACTCGAAATTCGCGTTTACGAAGTCTGAGCTCAGGTAGCCGGCGTTCGAGCGGATGACCTGCCACGCCAGCCAGTCGCGCCAGTCGTCGAGGCGGTCGGCGACGATGAGCGTCGGGAGCGACTCAACGAAGCTCGGCTGCCGCACGACGACCTCATCGAACGCGCGGGCCGGAGCGCCGATCGCCTCTCGCCAGATGTCGAGGTCGAGGCCACCCGTCTTCGCGGCCGCGACCAGGTCGCTCCAGCGCTCGAGGTTATAGGTCGCCTCGCTGTCCCTGGATCGCACGTTGTCCCAGTGGTGGGCCGCAAGATCCGTCTCGAGAGCGAACACGCGGGCGGCGCGGGCCGCCGCATCGTCGAGGCCGGCCAGCGCGAGGATGCGCTCGAGGTACGCCACGTATTTCTCGCGGATCTCGGCGAATTTCTCCTCGCGGTAGTACGACTCGTCTGGCAGGCCAAGTCCGCCCTGCTCGAAGAAGACGAGGTAGCGCTCGGGGTCGCCCGGGTCGTTATCGACGAAGAGCTGGAAGAAGCTCGACGTGCCCTTGCGCTCGAAGCTGCCGAGGGTAGCGAGCAGCGAGTCGACCGAGTCGACGGCCGCAACCTCGTCGAGGAGGGGCACAAGGGGTGAAGCGCCGAGCGCCTCGATGCGGTCTTCATCCATGAAGCTCGCGTAGAGGTCGCCGAATTTGCGTTCCTCCGTGCCCTCCGCGGCATCCGGCGCGCCCTCGATGATCTCGCGGACCGCAGCCTCGGCCTCCTCGGCCAGCAGCATGAACGCGCCCCAGCGCGCCTTGTCTGCGGGAATCTCGGTGTGGTCGATCCACGATCCGTTGACATGCCGGAACAGGTCGTCCTGCGGCCGCACATTCTGGTCGAGTTCTGAAGTCAGGATGCCGGAATCTTCGCTCATGAGAAGCAAGCCTAAACGGCGCAACTCTGCGTGGCCTTAGGCTGTCGTGCGTGACCAAAGTTAGCGCTCTCTTTAT
The DNA here is from genome assembly GCA_036499165.1 of Galbitalea sp. Lineage (GTDB taxonomy): Bacteria > Actinomycetota > Actinomycetes > Actinomycetales > Microbacteriaceae > Galbitalea. The sequence continues at coordinate 36,643 of DASYEE010000067.1, forward strand.
CGGTGGCAACGGCATCATCTCGTCGTCGGCCAGCCGTCTCGCGGTCGAACGCGGGTTCGACCTCACGCTGCTCAATCGCGGCGTCAGTGCGGCGCGGCCGCCCATCGAGGGCGCGCGACACCTCACCGGCGACGCAGGCGACGCATCCTCGATCGCCGCAGCCATCGGAACCAATGACTACGACGTTGTCGTCAACTTCCGCTCGTTCCTTCCATCGCAGGTGAAGGGCGACATCGATCTCTTTACGGGGCGAACGGGCCAGTACGTGTACATCTCGTCGGCCTCCGCGTACCAGAAGCCGGTTTCACGGCTGCCGATCACCGAGTCGACTCCGCTCAGCAACCCGTGGTGGCAGTACTCGCGCGACAAGATCGCGAGCGAGGATGCCCTGGTCGCCGCCTACCGCGGCAGCGGCTTCCCCGCGACGATCGTTCGCCCGTCGCACACCTACGACGAGACGCTTCTGCCCATCGAGGGTGGCTGGACGGTGATCGACCGGATGCGCAGGGGCGAGCCGGTCGTCGTACACGGGGACGGGACATCCCTCTGGACTCTCACGCACTCCCGCGACTTCGCGAAGGCCTTCGTCGGGCTCCTCGGCAACCCGGCCGCGGTCGGCGACACGTTCGGAATCACCTCTGACTTCGTCTACACCTGGGATGCGATCTACCGCGCACTGGCCGTCGCCGCGGGTGTCGACGACCCTGAGTTCGTACACGTGGCGTCCGAGAAGATCGCACGGGAGCTTCCAGACGCCGGCCCTGGTCTCCTTGGCGACAAGGCGCACTCCGTGGTGTTCGACAACTCGAAGGTGAAGGCGCTGGTGCCCGGTTACGTCGCGACGACCACGTTCGCTGAGGGTGCGCGGGAGATCATCGACTGGCACGACGCCGACCCGAGTCGTCGCTCCATCGACGCAGAACTCAACGCCACCATCGACGCGCTCGTCGCCTACGCCCGCGCCTGACGCCTCGCGGCGGCCGGCTAACGGGCCGGCGGCGGAGCCGTCGTGTTTCCGCGGTGGAACGCGCTCGTGAACTCGACCGACACCGGGGTCTCGCCCTCGAGCATCCCGAGTACGGCCCTGCCAGCTGCCCGGCCCTTCTCGACGGCGGGCTGGATGAGTGTGGTCAGGTCATAAGAGCCGGCCTCCTCCGAGCGCACTCCATCGAACCCGACAACGCTGAGGTCGTCCGGCACGGACATCCCCAGCTCCTTTGCCGCACGAATGACGCCGAGTGCCAGCAGGTCGCTCTGCGCGATGATCGCCGTGGGGGGCCGAAGTTGAAGGAGAAGTGACCAGCCGGCGTCCCGTCCGGCTGAAATGGTGCTGCCGGCGGCGACGAATCCTTCAAACTCTCCGAACACGTCGCGGACGCCGCGGAGCCGCTCGAGAGTCGTGAACGCCGTCGCGATCTCCTCCCAGTTCTCGGGCAACGCACCGGTCGAGCGCGAGTCTTCGAGGGGAAGCGTGACAACGGCGATGCGTTCGTGGCCGAGTCCCTGCAGGTGCTTCGCGGCGGTGGCTGAGGCGACGCGGTTGTCGAGTCCGATCGAGAGAACGCTCTCCATCTCCGGTGCCTCGATGGCGACGATCGGCATCCCGCGCTGGCGAAGCACTCCGACAGTGTTCTCCAGCCGCGTGCTGCAGCCGACCAGGACCACGGCATCCATGGGAGCGGATGCGATGTTCGCGCGGTCGCCGCCAGTTTCGGTCAGGAGCAGCAACCCCGCTCCCGTGCTGCCGGTCTCGTCTGCGATGCCATCGAGCATCGCGATGTTGATGGGGTCGCGGAACGCGTCGCGCAACCGGTCTTCGATCACCACGCCGATGATGCCGCTTCTGCCGCGGCGCAACGACTGCGCCCGCGGGTCCGGGCCTGCGTAGTTCAGCTGCTCGGCCGCCGCGAGAACCTTGTCGCGAGTGGCTTGAGAGACCGGCCCGGCGCCGCTGAAGGCGAGGGATGCCGTCGACCGGGAGACGCCGGCGAGCGCAGCAACGGCCGCCAGGTTTGGGCGGGGTCGCGCCTCACTTGCCTCGGCAGTCATGAGCATGTAGCTTAGTCGAATCGATCCGATCGAATCGATTCGATTTTCTATCTAGACACTTTGGGATCCCCATGTCACGACCGGTCGCCGCGCGGCGCCAACCCGCGATCGTCGCGCCGGGCGTGAAGGCGTGGCGTAACGCGATCTTCGCGATCTTCGCCGCCTGCGGGGTCTCGCTGGCGAGCCTTGCCGCACGCATCCCGGCGATCAGTGTCGCGCTGCACCTCTCGACCGCACAGGTGGGCTTCCTGCTGTTCGGCGCGGCAGTCGGCTCGATAGTCGGGCTGGTCGCGGCCGGCCACCTTGTTGCGACGTTCGGGTCGAAGCGCGTCATCCTGATCCTCCTTCCGACCGCCGCCCTGGCTCTCACCGGCGCTGCCATTGGCGTGACGATCCTCATGTCGTTCTCCGCCACCTTCGTCGCGCTCATCGTGTTCGGCGCGTGCCTCGGCACCTGCGATGTCGCGATGAACGTCTCAGGAGCCGCGAACGAACGCGCACTCGGCCGAAGCATGATGCCCATCTATCACGCGTTCTTCAGCATCGGCACCGTCATCGGGGCCGGCTGGGGTGCGGTCGCCCAGGCGCTCGAACTGCCTCTGCCCATCCACATCGCCATCCTGGCTGCCGTGATGATCGCGACCACCGTGATTGCCACCCGCTTCCTGCTTCCCGAGATCGACCCCGGAACACCGGAGGAGCCGCACCAGCCGACAACATGGCGTGAACGGCTGAGCATCTGGCGCGACCCGCGAACGATCCTGATCGGTCTCATCGTGCTCGGCTTCGCGTTCACGGAGGGCTCGTCGAACGACTGGACCTCATACGCGATGGTCAACGGTCATCACAGCACAAAGACGGTCGGAGCAATCGTCTACGGCGTCTTCGTCGTCGCCATGACGATCGGCCGCTTCGGCGGCGTGCTCCTCATCGACCGCTTCGGCCGGGTGCCGGTGCTCCGCGCGACATTCGTCTGCGCCGTCATCGGGCTGCTCCTGTTCATCTTCGTGCCAATCTTCTGGATCGATGTCGTCGGCATCGTGCTGTGGGGGCTCGGTGCCTCGCTCGGATTCCCGATCGGGATGTCTGCTGCGGCCGACGATCCGCGCAAGGCCGCCGCGCGAGTCAGTGCCGTTGCAACGATCGGCTACTGCGCTTTCCTGGTCGGACCTCCGCTGATCGGCTTCCTCGGCAACCAGGTCGGAATCCTGCACGCCCTCCTGCTCGTCCTCCTGCTGGTCGGACTTGCCGGGGCCGTGTCGGGAGCCGCGCGGCAGACGCCATCTGAGCGGGCGACGCCATCCGAGCGGCAGCCCCAGCAGTAGGCTCGTCGGGTGCGTCTCGTCGTTGCCCGTTGCTCAGTCGACTACGCGGGTCGGCTCAGTTCGCACCTGCCGCTCGGCACCCGCCTGCTCGTCCTGAAGGGCGACGGCAGCGTGCTGGTGCACGCTGACACGCTCTCGTACAAGCCACTCAACTGGATGAGCCCGCCGTGCGTCACGACCGTCATCGAGCCGGACGACGACCAGGCGGATGCCGGGGTAACCGAGATCTGGAAGGTCGCGCAGGCAAAGACCGCCGACCTCCTCGTCATCTCGATTCACGAGATCCTGCACGACTCGACGCACGAGCTCGGCATCGATCCCGGACTCCAGAAGGACGGCGTGGAGGCCGACCTGCAGAAGCTGCTCGCGGAGCAGATCCACCTGCTGGGCGACGGCCACCGGTTGGTTCGCCGCGAGTACATGACCGCGATCGGACCGGTCGACATCCTGGCAACCGACGCGAACGGCGGTTCGGTGGCCGTCGAAATCAAACGCCGCGGCGACATCGACGGGGTCGAACAACTCACCCGCTATCTCGAGCTGATGAATCGCGATCCGCTTCTGCAGCCGGTCCAGGGTGTGTTCGTTGCGCAGGAGATCAAGCCGCAGGCCCGCGTGCTGGCAGAGGATCGCGGCATCCGCTGCCTGCTCCTCGACTATGACGCGATGCGCGGCCTCGACGACTCGCACTCGCGGCTGTTCTAGGTGAGCGGCACCTAGGCTGGGCACGATGTCATACCCATACACGAGCATCCTGTTCGATCTCGACGGAACGATCGTCGACTCAGCGCCCGGCATCACGGCGACCCTTGCCTACACGTTCGAGGAGCTCGGTCGCCCGGTTCCGGGGCCAGCCGAACTGCTCGCGTATGTCGGGCCGCCGATCCTCGATTCGTTCCGCGATCGGGCCGGAATGTCGATCGGCGAGGCCGCTGAGGCGCTCGCGATCTATCGCCCGCGCTACCTGGAGATCGGCGCGCTCGATTCCACGGCCTTCCCGGGGGTCGGCGACGTCCTTCGCGCGGTGCATGCCGCCGGGATCCCGATGTCGCTCGCCACCTCGAAACCGGAGGCGCCCGCGACGCTGATGCTCAGCCACTTCGGGCTACTCGACGAGTTCGACATCATCACCGGTGCGTCCGCAGACGAGGTTCGCTCGTCGAAGGCGGATGTCGTGGCCGAGGCGCTCGACCGGCTGACGGCGTTCGGGGCGGACCTGTCGCGCCCCGTGCTGGTCGGTGACCGCGAGCACGACGTCGAGGGTGCGCGAGTCAACGATGTTCCGACGATCTTCGTGGACTGGGGCTACGGCTCCGCCGCGGAGCAGGCCGGATCGATCGCGGTCGCGCGCTCCCCGCAGCACCTGCGCCAGCTGCTGCTCGGCAGCTAGCTCGCAGGCCTGGTCTCGATAACGCGGGCTCCTCCGTCGCGCCGCTACTCGACCAGCGAGTAACTCGCTGGTCGAGTAGCCGCGGCGAAGCCCGGCGTTATCGAGACCAACCCCAGAACTACGGACAGACCAGCCTCGACGGAATGCGCCCTTCGCCACGTTCGACCTCGTGCAGATCCATCGGCTGGCCACACAGCGGGCACGGCTTCGGACCGGTTGGCGGAAGCGGCGCCTCGCCATATGGCCCCAACTGGGGCGGCCCGATGTACGGAGTGAGCATCCCGTTGAGGCGATCCCACCACGGCAGCCTGGTCTTCACGACATCCTTCTTCTGTTGATTCGTTAGTGTACTAACGATTAGTATACACGCTAAACTAGAGGCATGACAGTCGCCGACCCCCTCGCCCTCGACCGCCAGGTCTGCTTTGCGCTGGTCGCCGCATCCCGCACCGTGATCGGCCTCTACCGGCCGGTGCTCGAGCCGCTTGGCCTCACGCATCCGCAGTATCTCGTCATGCTCGCGCTCTGGGAACGGAGCCCCCGCACGGTACGTGATCTCGGCGCTGCCCTCTCGCTCGAGCCCGCGACGCTGTCGCCGCTGCTGAAACGCCTGGAGGCATCCGGTTACATCACGCGGGCCAGGAAGCAGGATGACGAGCGGGCGCTCGACGTGCAGCTCACCCCAGCGGGGCAGGAGCTTCGCTCTCGGGCGCTCTCGGTTCCCGGGCAGATCGTCGAGCGTCTTGGCATGCCCGTTGCCCGGCTTGAGACGATCAGGGACTCGCTGACGGAGTTGCTGGCAGCCGCCGCTGGTTGAGTCTGCTGGTTGAGCCTTTCGATACCAATACCGCGGAGGTCTCGACAGGCTCGACCTAGGGAAGAAGAGATACGGTGAATGGAGCCGCGCGACGACTGCGGCGCTAAGGAGCACCATGGCTGACATCCACAAGGGCCTTGCCGGCGTCATCGTCGATACGACGTCGATCTCGAAGGTCAACCCCGAGACCAACTCGCTGCTCTACCGGGGCTACCCCGTGCAGGAGCTGGCCGCCCAGTGTTCGTTCGAGGAGGTCGCATTCCTCCTCTGGCATGGTGAACTTCCCACCCCAGAGGAACTCGTCACGTTCCAGGAGCTTGAGCGCTCACAGCGAGCACTCGACCCCGTAGTCAAACGCGTCATCGACGAGCTGCCGCTCACCGCGCACCCGATGGATGTCGTGCGCACTGCAGTCAGCGTGATCGGCGCGCGAGACGAGACGACGCCAGACTCCTCCCCCGCAGCCAACCTCGCGAAATCGATCACGCTGTTCGCGCAGCTCCCCGCGATCGTCGCGTACGACCAGCGCCGCCGCCGCGGCGAAGAGCTCGTTGAGCCGCGGGACGACCTCGGCTACTCCGCGAACTTCCTGCACATGACCTTCGGCGACGTGCCAGACCTCGTGGTGGTCAATGCGTTCGACGTCTCGATGATCCTGTACGCAGAACACTCCTTCAACGCCTCGACCTTCACGGCTCGCGTGATCACCTCGACGCTGAGCGACCTGTACTCGGCCGTCGTCGGCGCGATCGGCGCGCTGAAGGGCCCGCTGCACGGTGGTGCCAATGAGGCCGTCATGCACATCTTCGACGAGATCGGCACAGCAGACGGAGTGGATGCCTGGCTCGACACCGCGCTCGCCGAGAAGCGGAAGATCATGGGCTTCGGTCACCGCGTGTACAAGAACGGCGACTCCCGGGTCCCGACCATGAAGGCGGCGCTCGACACGCTCGTCGCGGAGTACGACCAGCCGGAGCTGCTCGCCCTGTACGAGAAGCTCGAATCAGAGATGGCGACGCGCAAGAACATCAAGCCCAACCTCGACTACCCGAGCGGCCCCGCGTACCACCTGATCGGCTTCGACACCCTCACCTTCACCCCGCTGTTCGTGGCGTCGAGAATCACCGGGTGGACAGCCCACATCATGGAGCAGCTCGAAGCCAACTCCCTCATCCGGCCACTCAGCGAGTACGTGGGCCCCGAACAACGCGAGGTGTCACCGAGCGAGACCCTCGACAACGGCGCCGAAGCGGCCGGGTAACGCTGCCGCGAAGGGCACGATCGCTCGCCGCAGCGGACTTGTCGCGACGAGCACCAGCAGCGACGTCGTCACGCGGAAATCGCGGGTGACCCGGCGCCAGGCCCGCTCGTATTCGCGCGGACGGTCGGCCGAAACGCACCGAATCGCCTCAGCCGCCTGTGCGAACCCCAGGCGCAGGCCCTCGCCGGTTATCGCATCCACATACCCGGATGCGTCGCCGACGAGGACTACGCGCCCCGCGGTTCGAGCGCGGGTGCGCTGCCGAAACGGGCCGGCGCCCCGACGACCACCGACGACATCCTGCCCGGCCAGGCGCGCCGACACCCGCGGCACCTGCGCGATCACCGCGTCGAAATCGGTCTGCTGTGGCCCGAGTACCGCGATTCCGACTTCGTTTTCCGTGATCGGCGTCACGTACAGCTCGGCGGACGGCGCGTAGTAAACCTCGACGGTGTCTCCCCACGGCGGCATCGCGTAGTGCTGCCGCACGCCGTATCGACGCCCTCGGTGAGGTGCGGGTCGTGCGAGCCCGACCAGCCGCGCGACGCTCGAGTGCAGCCCGTCGCACGCGAGGAGGTAGCGGGCCGAGACGGCGCTGTTGACGATCACGAGCGACTCGGTCTGAGCGATCGACTCGACCTTCGCGGTCATCCGCTCAACGCCCAATTCGTCTGCGCGGTCCGCGAGCGCCGCATGCAGCGTGGTCCGTCGGACGCCACGACCGGATGACCCGGCGAACCGGTGCGTGACGCTGCGGTTGCCCTGCACGTACGTGATACCCGTGATGGGCATGCCCTCCGGGTCGACTCCGAGCCGTGCGAGCACCGGCAGAGCACCGGGCATCAGGCCCTCGCCGCACGCCTTGTCGATCGTGCCGACGCGTTGCTCGATGAGGATGACAGTGAGCCCGGCAAGGCGCGCCTCGATGGCGGCGGCCAGCCCGACCGGTCCGCCGCCGACGATCGCTACGTCGTGGGTATCCACCATCGGAGCGTAACGCGCCGCTGCTAGTTCGCGACCGCGAGTGCTCGCAGCGCGCGGTCCTCCGTTGGGATCCTGAAACCGATCAGCAGCACCGCGTTCAGCACGGTGAACGCGATGGCATCGATCCACGCCGTGTAGACGAGTGGAAGGGCGATGCCCTCGATCGCGACGATCAGGTAGTTCGGATGCGGTAGCCAGCGGAATCGGTACGGGCCGCGGGTGATCCGCCCGAGGCCAGGAACCACGATGACCCGCGTGTTCCACTGGTGGCCGAGCGTCGCGATGATCCACCAGCGCCCGGCCTGGCAGAGCAGGGCGATCGCCAGCATGGGCCAGCCGAGTGCTGGAATGAACTGCCGGTGCAGCAGGAACACCTCGACGAGCGCACCGGCCAGCAGCCCGAAGTGCAGCGCGACCATCCACGGGAAGTGGCGGCGCCCGTACTCCACTCCACCGCGCTCGAAGGCCCAGCGCGCATTGCGGGTCGACACGACCATCTCGACGAGTCGCTCACAGCCGGTGAGCAGCACGAAAACGAAGTAGAGGATCACGCCGACCACTCGAGCAGGACGAACTCCGCACTGACGCCCGG
>DASYEE010000068.1:0-2359 GCA_036499165.1 Galbitalea sp.
GCCCAGGCGATCGAGATCGCGTGACTGCGAGGATCGCGGCCCGGTCGGTCGAATGTGCCGAGCGGTAACAGCGCGCGCACCTCGGTGATCCCAGCTTTGTCAGCCAGCGCGCGACGGGCCGCATCCTCGATCATCTCGCCAGCGCCGAGCAGCACACCGGGCAGGGCTTCGCGGCCGATGTACGGCTCGAACCGTCGCGTGGCGGTGCCGATCCAGAGAGCGTCGCTGTCGACCGCGATCGGGACGACATCAACCGCGATGAGCGGCTGGGATGGAGTGTCGCTCATTGGTCGGCCGCCGACTGCAGGGTGGGAAAGCGAAGCCTGGTCGCCAGGATTGTGTCGATCGCCTCGATCGCGTAAGCGAGGCGCTGCTCGCGGCTGCCGCGAAGAAGCATCCACGACCAGCCTCCCGCCTGCACCGCGTCAAGGAACCAATCGGTCATCTGCTCACGGATGTGCTCGCCGTCACGCCAACCGTCCTGCTCGAACGGCACCTCGACGTGGTCGGTCACGATGTACAGGTCGCGGCGCGGGAGTGCCTCGAAGGCAGTGGCGGATGCGATGCTGCCGGCGCCGACGTAGCGACGCTCCCACAGCGTCGTCGCCAGGGCGTCGGTATCGGCGATAACCAAGGGGGCGGCCAGGGCCGCCGCGTCCTCGCGTTTGGTCTGTTCGAAGGCGATCTCAGAGAAGTACTCGGGCAGCCAGACCAGCTGGTCGGAGCCGGGGATGGGCATACCGGTCCGCTCTGCTTCTGCAACGGACCGCCGATGCAACTCGTATGTGAACTCGCGTCCGTACTCGGGAACCGGAAGCACGCCTGGGTATCCCGTCGCACGATAGTGCGCCTGGAGGTCTTCCGTCAGCGTCGTCGTGCCGGTGGACTCACCACCGACCAGCACGATCCGAACGGCCCATCCGAGCCGGGTCGCCTCGGGCAGCATCGACCAGGTACCGACCGGGTCCGCCCGCACCGCTGTCCCGCTGATCGACACGCCGACCCGATTCTGATCGTGCATGACTGCGCGGGCGCCGAGTCGTGCTGCCAGTTCGACGCCGTACGGCTCGGAGCTCACCACCGCGTCGAGCCGGGTCACGCCGAGCTGCCGCAACACGACCTGCATCTGCGCGGTCTGAGCGATCCAGGCGATCTCGCTGTCGTACTTCACGGGCGCGTCGTCCCGAGTCCCGATCACGCGCACCCCGGGCAGGTGTGCCACGGCAGCTACCAGCCAGGCGACGCGATCCGCGAGGGGGATGCTCTCGGAGGCGCTCGCCATGACGATTGCCGTGACACGGTCCGCCTCGAGGGCCGCCCGCTCTATGAGGGCAACGTGTCCAAGGTGCGGTGGGTAGAACTTGCCGATCACAAGACCCTCTGTTTGCCGATCGATCACGCGACGACCTCGTGCGGAGTCGTCACGAGCTCCCGGTGCCAACTGACGAGACCATAGACGCAGAGGGCGAGAAATCCGACGTACAGGATCGCCGTCAGTGTCAGTCCCTTGGTCAGGTAGAGGGGGATCGAGACGAGGTCAACCACAATCCAGGCCCACCACTGCTCGAACAGCTTGCGCGCCTGGCCCCACGTGGCGACCAGCGATGCGCTTGCGATGAAGGCGTCGGGCCACGGCACGACTGAGTCGGTTTCTGTGTTGAGGAGGAAGGCAATGACGACCGTTCCGACTGCGATGGCTGCGAGCGCAACCAGCAGCTCGATGGGCCGGACGTGGCGCACGGGGATCGTGGTGGCGATCGGGGCACCCCCACGGCGACGGCGCAACCACGCGATCCAGCCATAGACGCCGAGCAGGAAGAACGCGACCTGCAGGCCCGAATCCGCGTAGAGGCCCGAGGTGATGAAGAGTACGAAGAATGCGATGTTGTTGAGCAAACCGACTGGCCAGTTCCAGAGCCACTGCTTGCTCACCGCCCAGACGCAGAGGGCGCCGGTGACGAAGGCGAACGCCTCGAGCACCGTCACCTGCTCGCCGAGCAGTCGGAATAGCGGGTACGAGAGGATCGCGATAACGGCTTCCATGCCTCTGACGCTACCCCTATAAAACTCAAGGTGATAATTAATGTAGTTTCGGATAGCGCCAAGACCCGTCCGACCGACTATTCGACAGACTGTTACCATGGAACCCGTCAGAACCTGCCTGGGTTGCCGGCAGCGCGCCCCCCGATCCTCACTCGTGAGATTGGTTGCGCGCGATGGACGTGTCGTGGTGGATGCCGCGGCGCGACTTCCAGGCAGAGGCGCGTGGGTGCATCCCGCACCCGAATGCGTCGCGAGTGCAGTGCAACGCAAGGCTTTGGGCCGAGCGCTCCGGGCAGCATCCCTCGAAACATCCAAC